>CAZGVM010000055.1:0-8647 GCA_964528855.1 uncultured Desulfomonile sp.
CAAGTGGTACACTATTGCTCCGCCCTAACGGTACACTTTCTCT
This sequence comes from uncultured Desulfomonile sp., assembly GCA_964528855.1. GTDB lineage: Bacteria > Desulfobacterota > Desulfomonilia > Desulfomonilales > Desulfomonilaceae > CAITZA01. Next base: position 44 of record CAZGVM010000055.1, read on the forward strand.
CCGCCCTTGACATCAGAGAATGCCGTCATGAAAAAACAGCTAAATATCCGGGCCGATCTCTACACAATTTTACAGGTTCTAAGCGTCTATGCTTTATAAAAATACAGTTTTTCAACTACTTGTAAGATATAGCTATAAAAATTACAAGACTTAAATTAATAACGAATTTATTTTATTTAACTAAATATTTGTATACTAGATATTCTGTGTATTTTTAGGATTATAATTAATTTGATATAAATAGTTTTTTATAGTATACTACAATTGGTTGAAATTTTAGAAAGATAATTGCGCTGAATATAACTTGGAGGATGGGTAATGGTAGAGGCAAAAGCTGTGGATTTGGCTCATCAGCTATTGAGCATTTTTCTCGATTTTAAGAAGAAGCAAGGAGAAACCATGTTGCTTGCAACGCTCTGCAGTTACTGGACTCAAAAAAATGGCACATTTTACGAATTGAGCAAGGGATTGCGCTACGCTGAGAGACAAGACTGGCTCAAACAAACAGGCGCCGGTTATGTCTTAACTGCCAACGGTTTTAAACAAGTTGGCGCCAATGCAAGATTGTCGGCTGACAAGTCTAATCCACAATTATTCGGTCTTAACCCTGAATCTCGTCCATTGGAAGCTTAGAGGTCTATAACGGAGAGCATATTCTTTCACCCCCAAGGATACCTCATCAATCATCCTCTGAACGGGCTTCTCATTGTGAACCACATTTAGCTGTTCGAGGCGTGTGTCTGCGGCCTCGTTCGGATTCCATTCATGGATTCCAGAGGGTTGCCTGGGTACAACTCAGGCAATAAAGGGATCTTTTTGGTAACAGTTTGCGCTGGTAGAGCCAAAACAATGGTGAGAATTTCTGAATTCTTTATTTGCCTGTTTCAGATTCTTTAAAAAGAATTCCGTTAAACATTGAGACAAGTACCTGTCTCAGCACTTCAATTTCTTTCAGGGCCTCCTGATACATGATGACGTCCCCAGTCAATTTTTTCTCAAGAGCGATAAACTCCTCGTTCACTGGGATTTTTTTCCCCTCCCAATTTCTCGTTAATTGTTTCATGTCATTTAACTTGGCTTCAGTTTGCTTTTCCAATTTTTTTATAGTTTCAGCCCTCTGAGCCGTTTCGTAAATAAGTTGTTGCAGGGTTTTAGCCTGTGTGGCAATCTCGTCTATTTTTTTCTTCAAGTCGTTTGTGGTGTATTTGGCTTCGGATTCTCCAGCCGAGGCTTTTGCAGGTCCCGGTTTTCCGTTTGTCGCCACAACAGATGCGGTCAACAAGACAGGACCAAAGCGCTGTTCATCAGATGAGTCTTGACTCTGGAGATTCGCAGGACCTGAAACATTCTGAGCATGCGCATTAGGTTTTTCTTCAGAAGTCATGAAAACTGGATATTGCATACCGGGCTGATACAGTCTTTTCTGTATGGAAAATCTCAAATTCATGACCTGTTCTGACAAGTCTTCCGCTCTGGCCATGGCGTTTTCGAACGCTTCAAGTTTGTTGCCTTGGCTCTGGGTCAATCTATGCAACTCTGTTTGCAATTGTTGAGCCTTGTATCCCAGTAAGGCTCGCGCTCCGAGAAAGTCAATTCTGGTTTGGTTATCCATATCCTGAAGTGAAGCAGCTTGAAATGTATTAGTCTCACTGCAAAAAGTGGAAGATTGCTGAACGTCTTCCAACCTGGCGCCTATCTCTGCCAGCTTATCGGCGAGTAATTTGACCTGCTGCCCGTAATTCCAATTTAGGACGACCTGGGCTTCCAGAACCTGTCGAGAGTTATCGACAAAACAACGCAAACTTTCAAAAGCTGACAAGTTTGTCTGTTTATCAATTGCCGTTTCACGGCTAGCATCGACATAAGTTATCAAAGAAAAGAAAAATATTAAAAAGATACAGGCTCCGGTACGAATCATAGTCTGTTCTCCATATCCGCAACAATGCAGCTGAATAGATCAATTGATCGACAGAAATTATTGCCATCCATGACAGGCAAATTACATCGACAAACTGATTCATTAACAACTGATAGATTTATGTATGTTGATAAGAATTAGGAATACTGCCCCAGAAAACAACCATTGACCTTAATTGATTAATCACCGTATTTGCAAAGTAATCCACAACCTATTTTATAAGTACATCATGTGTAGAATCTGTCAACAAGAAAAGTCAGAACATGGGAGGATGTCGAGAATCTGGTATCATATTGATATCCGCATATTATACTTAGCAAACCCACATATCATGAAAAAGTCACTACATTTCTGTCAGGATAATTTGAAAAATTACACTTGTTGTTGACCTTTAGCTCTGTTGGGCCTATTTATGACAATCATGACTGAAGAGTAAATCTAAACCCTTCCGGCCTTCTCAATTGTTCAGCCGCTATTTCTAGAAGATCGCCAAGACATAGATGATGTCGGTGATCACACGAGAAAGCCAGATTGAGGCCCGTATATGAATCTACCTCTCAACATACTGATGTCTCTAGGAGTTTTGTTAGGACTCTACCTTAGCAGCTTGTACTCTTACAACCTTTTTCACAGTCTGGCCGAAATTTTTAGCATATCAGTCGGGGTGGGGATTTTCATTGTAACCTGGAATTCCCGTAGGGTGTTGCAAAACGGTTACTTGATGTTTTTGGGATTAGCTTTTTTCTTTACTGCAATTTTAGACACGTTTCATACTCTTGCATATAAAGGGATGGGCGTTTTTATTGGTTACGACGCCAATCTTCCTACCCAACTGTGGATAGCGGCGAGATACCTCCAAAGCATTTCATTACTGATGGCGCCGATATTTTTACGATTCATGCCGAACATGGCTATTGCGATGATGAGCTACATCGCTATTGTGGCATTCATTTTTCTTAGCATATTCGTCTGGGGGATTTTCCCGACATGTTACGTTGAGGGAGCAGGACTGACAACGTTCAAGGTTGTCAGCGAATATGTTATCTGTGTGATCTTGGTGATGTCTTTATATATGCTGGTCAGAAACCGTGAACGATTCAATTCTGACATTTTCAAATGGTTAGTGCTGTCCATCGGTTTTACAATAGCCTCGGAACTGGTTTTCACGTCATATGTCAACGTGCATGATTTCTTTAATCTTATCGGTCATCTTTTCAAGATAGGGTCATTTTATTTCGTTTACAAGGCCATATTGGAAACTGGAATCAGACAACCTTATGAAATGATATTCAGGGAGTTGAGTGATGAACGCGAACGCCTCCGGCAGGAGATACTGTGGCGAGAAAAGCTGCAAAAGGAGGCCGATCGCAACTTGGAGAAGTACCATATAGTTGCTGATTTTACACATGATTGGGAGAATTGGCAGGATCCTGACGGAAACTTTGTCTATTCATCACCATCCTGCGAAAGAATAACGGGTTACAAGGCTGAAGACTTCATTTCCAATCCTGATTTGATGTTAGAGATAGTTTTTCCGGATGATCAATCTCATTTTTTGCGTGATTTTTCTACGCATGTCACTCCTGACGAGACATTTGACTGCCACGATCTGGATTTCAGGATAGTCACCAAAGATGGTCAGGTCCGATGGCTCAGCCATGTTTGTCAGGCTGTTTTTGCGAGAAATGGCGAATTTTTAGGCAGAAGGGGGTCAAACAGGGACATAACTGGGCGTAAGATTGCGGAAAATGAATTGAAGGCCAATGAAGCCCGCTTCCGAAGCTATTTTGAATTGCCACTTACTGGAATTGCAATTACTTCACGGGATAAGGGATGGTTGGAGGTTAATTCGACTGTATGTGACATGCTTGGATATTCCAGGGAGGAGTTGTCACTCACGACGTGGGATGAATTGACCCATCCTGACGACCGTGAGGCCGACATAAGTCAGTTTGAAAGGGTTCTGGCCGGGGAAATTGACACATATTTTATGGAGAAAAGGTTTGTCCGCAAGGACGGCAACGTCATATGGACAAATTTGGCTGTCGGATGTGTGCGAAAGTCCGACGGTTCCGTAGATTATACCGTTGCCGTACTTCAAAACATATCGTTACGTAAAGAAACGGAAAAATTCCTGCAGGATCACCTGAGATTTCTCCAGACATTGGTCGAAGCAATACCCAATCCCATTTGGTTTAAGGACATCGACGGAAAATATATAGGATGTAATAGGGGGTACGAGACATTTTTCGGATGTTCCAGAGAAAATATTGTGGGTCGAACTTCACGGGATTTTTTCCCACGGGAAATAGGCGACAAATATTTTGAGGCGGATCAGGAATTGTTGAATATTGCTGGTTCTGTCGTGTATGAGGATATAATCAGACATTCTGATGGAACGACACGCCCGGTGGTCATATCCAAAGCCACCTTCACAAATTCTGACGGGAGGGTCGCCGGACTAATCGGCGTGATCCAGGATATTACGGACAGGGTAAGCGCGGAGAAAGAAAAAGAGAAACTTCAGTACGAACTTTTTCAATCCCAAAAGCTGGCATCCCTTAGAACTCTGGTCGGTGGGCTTGCTCATGATTTCAACAACATGCTCCAGGTTATTACCGGACACTGCCAAATATTGATGGATGACGCCAATCCAGGCGGCCTAGAGTATTTTAGTCTTAAAAATATCCTTGACACCTCAATGCAAGCGGCGAACCTGATTACAAAGCTGCTGGCGTTTGGACAACAGTCTCAGGTTTTGCCAAAACCAATAGATCTCAATGATGAAATCAGAAATTCACACGCCTTGATTGTTCGAACTGTGCCGTCCAATGTCCAGGTCGAAATTCAACTAATTGATCAAAGCGCCATCATTGAGGCTGACGTTAACCAGATAGCCGAAGTTCTCATCAGTCTTGTCGATAATGCTACAGAGGCTATGCAGGGTGGAGGCAAATTGGAAATCTCAACCCGAAAGGTGATCATAGACTCGGAACGCTGTAAGTCCTATCTCAACTGCAGACCTGGCGATTATGTCGTTATGACAGTTTCAGACACTGGTTGTGGCATGGATGAAGTTACTCTGGCCAAAATATTTGACCCATTTTTCAGCACAAAACCCAGAGGCGCAGCCAAGGGAATGGGATTGGGCCTGGCGGTGGTCAACGGAATTGTTCAACAGTCTGGTGGTTTCATAACATGTGACAGTCGATTAGGCCGTGGAACAAAAGTCGAGGTTCACTTTCCTGAAATTGAAAAGCCTGCGATCGATGAAAAGCCTGTTTCTCTCATGGGTGTGACCACGGGAACTGAGACTATTCTCGTGGTAGAGGATGTTCCGACCGTTGCAGATCTGGAAAAAGCTTTCCTTGAACATGCGGGTTACAGGGTTTTGTTGGCGTCCAATGGACTCGAAGCGGTAAACCTTTATGACGAAAGAAAGGATGAGATTGCTTTGGTTCTCCTGGATTTGATGATGCCGGTGATGTCCGGAAAAGAATGTTTGATGGAGCTTCTGAAAATTAACCCATCTGTCAAAACACTCATTTTCAGCGGTTATTCTCCTGAAGACCAATTGAGCAAGGAAGTAGCCCCTTATGCAAAGGGGTTTGTCCCTAAACCCTGCCGCAAGGATGAATTGCTTGGCGCTGTTCGAAGAGCCATTAATAGCTAAATGTCACGCTTGGCCATTTGTTGACCGGTTTTCTGTATTATTTCCCCTTGAAATTCGCTGGGCGACGTTCAATGAAGGACATGACGCCTTCGGTAGCGTCCTCTGTTTTCATGATTTTATGGAGTTCCCGCATTATGTTTTTGGTTCCGCCATGGAATCCTTCATTAATGGCTGACCTGGCCAGAGACAGGGTAGCTCTAACAGCCAGAGGGGCCTGCGCCGCTATCCTCTGTGCAATTTCAAATGCCCTCTCGAACTGTTGGCCGGTTTCAGTAATTTCTTGAACCAGTCCGAAGCGGTAAGCGTCCAGAGCGCTGAATTCGTCTCCTGTCAGAAGATAACGCATGGCGTTCCCCCAGCCCGCAGTTCTGGGTAGACGGATGGTGGCTCCGCCGAACGGAAATATTCCTCGCTTCACTTCCAGTTGAGCAAAACGTGTGTTTTGGGCCGCCACCACAATATCAGCCGCTAGCGAAAGTTCTGTTCCGAGGGTGTAACAGCGTCCCTGAACAGCCATCAGGAGTGGCTTGGAGAGCATGGGGCCATGGACACCCCACGGGTCTACGCCACCATCCTCGAAGTAAGGCTCGCCCATTGAAACATGCGGAGCTACGTCCACCAGGTCCAAACCCGATGTGAAATGCTCACCAGCGGCGTATACTACTGCGCAGCGCAAATCATCGTTGGTCTCATATTCTCCGAATGCCCGTGAAAGGTCGCACAGCATGTCCCAGGTAAAGGCGTTCATCTTGGAGGCTCGATGGACACCAATGAGAAAAACGTGACCTTTGACTTCCCGGGTAATGGTTCCTTCTGGAATATCAGTCATAATGAATCCCCCTCGTTGGATTAAGTGTTGTTCAGTTGGCTCTGTTAAAGACTTGGAGCCTGAGAAACGAAGCAACGATCCGTTCACCGCAAAAAGGCGCATTCCGACCACAGATTCAGCCTGGCTTCTCTACTTCAGTCAAGTTCATGTTACAAATCGATTGCCGTCTTTGCGAATCGCTCATCAAGATATAGCATTTGCTTCGAACATTCCAACAAGAGGGTAAAAAAGTTCAGGATCAGGTTCTTCATCAATCCTGATCCAAAACCGCTTTTTCAAGGAGTTCCGGCGCAATTTGTTTGTTCACCTTGGCCCCGAGCCTCTTCAATTCCTCCACTCGTCCAATCAGATTGCCCCTGCCTTCAGTCAGCCTGTTCATTGCCAGAGAGAAACCGTCTGAAACTCCCATGAGCTTTTTCTGGGCATCCAGCATGGCGTCGGCGATTGACTTCACCTGGTCGTAAAGTTTGCCGGCTTTGTCCGCTATTATTTCGGCGTTACGATTTTCGTTTTCACGTCGCCATATCTGGGCTATCATTTTAAGAGTGATCATGAAGGTGGCCGGTCCCGTTATGACTACCGTGGAGCCCGCCAGGTCGTAAAGCAGTTTTTCGTCGGCCTGCAATGCGGCCTGGTATGCCGGTTCGAGAGGAACGCACATGATTACGAAGTCAAGAGTTCTGTTTCCCAGGATGCTGTTATAATCCTTGGAGCGAAGACTTTCCACATGTTTTCGGACAGAAGCGACGTGCTCCGTCAATGCGGTCTTTCTACCATCATCGTGTTCAAGACTGCAGAATTTCTCAAATGCCGTCAAGGAGACTTTTGAGTCGCAGATGACCGCCTTGTTTCCGGGGAGGTTGATGATGAAATCAGGTCTCATCATTGTTCCGTCTTCCGAGCGAAACGTGACCTGGGTGTCAAAGTTTACTCCACGTTCCAGACCGGAAGCCTCCAGCAATCTCTCAACGATCAGTTCTCCCCAATCCCCCTGTTTCTTGGCTCCTCCTTTTATGGCCTCTGCCAGGTTATTCGCCTCATCGCTTACTCTGTTCGTGAGTTCATGAAGTTGCCGGACCTGTTCAATCAGCCTGACGGAATGTTCCACGTCCTTTTGGTGGACATCGTCCACCCTCTTGCGAAATGACTCCAGTTGCTCCTTGAAAGGTTGGATAATGCCGGTGATACGGTCACGATTTTCTTCGGTCATGGATTTGCCCCTGACCTCGAAAATTCGATTGGCAAGATTCTCAAATTCCGTCTTTAAACGCTCTTCCGATTCCTGAAGCAGCAGCAGTTTTTCGGTGGATCTTATCTTCTCGTTTTCCAGGTTTGCTTCAAGTCGTGCGTTTTCAGTCCTGAGGTATTCACATTCCAGTATCTTGTTGTTTAAACGATGGCTTGCATTCTGAAAATCCAGATCCCTTGTCTGCAACCTCGCCAGCTCCGCACGATCCGGAGCGTCTTTGACAAGCCTAAAGACGGCAAACACAACAAGTATGGCGATTACAATCAGTATTGCCAATATTGCCTCAGTCATGCAGGTGTTCACCTCACGATTCATTCGTCAGCGCTTCGTATATAATCCAGAGGACAAGCAATCACCAGTGTTCCCAACATCTTCCGTCAATTCTTGAAACACATTTTTGCGGAAATCACGTTTCCCTGATACTTCAAAATTAGCCTTCGTGTCGTCTGTTATCATTTTACTGAAGCAATGTATAGCTAACCCGAGGTAAAAACCGCATCGCTAAAATAAAGCACGAGAATCAGCCCGGCTTTCTCACCGTTTCATGGTCGGGCAACGAACTGATGGATTTTATAATTGTTTGAAATGGGCGACAATTAACGGTCATTGTATAATTGTCCTTTTTGTGGGAAATAAAAATCAGTTTTTATTTCAGAGGGTCCGTCGGTCGATCTACCCTGATTGAAACCAGATCAGGCCCGTGATCCGGAGGCTTCAATGCCTGATATGTTAACCAACCTGAGGGATTGGGCGCCTATATTAATAGGTCTTTTCGCGATATGGGCATGTCTTGAGGCTGCCATCAGATTCAGCAAACCCGGTGACAGATCCAGGCTGTTGTCAATGGCGCAACTCATTCTTATAAAAAAGAAGTGTCCGAAATGTGAACAGATTGTCAGACTGGACGCATCAAAATGTAAGCATTGCGGATCTGA
>CAZGVM010000055.1:8747-17202 GCA_964528855.1 uncultured Desulfomonile sp.
CGAAATTACTGACGTTCGAATCCGGAGAAGCAGACAAGCCTGGAAACAGCTTGTTTTACTCGTCCTTGAACTCCTTTACTTTTTTCGCCAGAGACTCGTCCAGTTTCAAAACCTGGGCGCCCAATTCATCCAGCTTACCTCTGCAATCTGACAACTGGTTTTCATTCACGGAGAGTGAAGCTACCCATTTTGCCCTTAATTCAAGTTCTTTCGGCTGGTTGGATGTCAGGCTCTGCAGATTGGACCTGGTTCTGGCCTGATCGTCGGAGAGTCTTTTTGACTGCTGGTTCAATTCCGTCGTTTCTCGCTGCAGGGAAGCCCTTTTGGCCATCAGGTCTCCCATTTCCTTCATGAAAGCCTTGGCGCCTTTTGAGAGGCTGGGCTGTGAAACATAAAACCGGATTTGTTCTTCATTACATTTTGCCAGACTCACTGTTTCAGAAATGTCCCGTTTTTCCTCAACTGCAAAATCAACCGTCTCTCCGGCTTTCAGGGGAATTTCGAAACGATAGTGTCTGTCCACTTCTTTCAGAGGCTTCTCCGGCTTGGAGAGTCTGTAAGCTGAATTCTTAGGCTGATGTAGCCACAAGGTGGAGGACTCCTTCCCGCGGTTGATGATTTTCCAGCTATTTGTGAGGGTCTCCACCGAGGTCAGGGTCAGAATGCCGTCAACCAGTCGAGCCCTCACATAAGGGTCTTTACGGGATTTTTGCTGTGTGACTATATCGACGGTGATATCTACAGCGTAGGGAATCACTTCCTGGCTTCCAGGGGGCAGGGCGCTTGTGAGAATGCCCTTGCCGATAGAAGCCACTCCATCAAAAAATGTGATAGGCCCGGCTTCGAGTGTGAGGTCCGAGGAATTCTGGAGCACGAAAGCGTTCAATGGTTTTGGAGAGAAGTCGGCCTGATAATAGAGGACTCGCTTTCCGGTAAACTGCTGAGACAGAATGGATATCATTGCCGCCTGGCCACGTGGTATGGATATTCTCTCTTTTGGCTCATAACTAAACAGCTCGCCCAGTTTGGCCGTATCCACCTGGGAAGCGTATCCGGCTGACAGTAGTTCGCCTAATGATCTGGAGGCGTCCTCTTGCGCATGCGCCACCGATGGCTCCGCCGGTGATGTAGAGCGCGACGAAGACTGGTCCTTTGCCTGGGCGGCTCCAGGTCTACCGGCGGCCATCATGGGCGCAGCGGTTCTCTTTTCTTTCGTCGTCCTGAATGGGGGTTCATCGGCCAAATCGGGGGGAGACAGTTTGTTCCAATCGACCCCAGCCTCCTGTAAACCAGGAATTGGAACCTGTGGTCGCTTCACGTAATACGGAGAATACAGGTCCATCATGAAGGAAATGGGGTTCCCGGCCACAAAGGATATCTTGACATCTTTCCAGTCCTCTTCCGTGTTATTCTCCGCTAACGCCCAGCCCTGTATCAAGGCGTTGGCGCCTTTAGCCTTTTCGTCGAATATCACACGATAGGAGCATTTCCAGATCGGCATTCCGGTCAGATACCCCATTTTCAGATTTCTTTCACCTTCTCCGGTAGCGCTTACTGTGAGTTGTTTGCGGTCACTGCGCTTACTGTTCAACGATATGTCCAGTGACCGGCGAAGCTCATTCTGCAAAGATTCGTCCGTAAGGGAAAATTCTGATATCGCAAACAGATCAACAGGCCTGATCGAGCCAGAAGGTGTAAGTAACGCCAGCCTGTAGCCTTTCTTAATGGAGACATTATTGATCACTTCGCTCACCGGCTCTATGCCTAGAACCCTCCCCTCAATACTCTCCCCTGCTGCCTTGATCCTAAGATTGGCCCCTTTTAGTTGCAGCATGAACTGACTCAGGACAGCCTCATCCGGAGCCTTTATCAGGATTTCCTGGAGTTGTTTGACCAGCGGATCACTGGTCTCATAGCGTATGGATGAAATGATTCCACGACCCAGATCCACTACGAAAAAGCTCGTCAGAATATCCTTCATCTGTTCTTCGCGGAAAGCAAAATTCAGCAGGGCGTTACCCTGGACTTTACCTTCACGTTCGAAATAACCCAGGCCATGTTTGTAAAGCACGACCCTGGAAATCGGTAGCTGATTTGAGGGATTGGGAGTCGTCTCCGCTGATGCCGTGAAACACCAGAAAAAAAAAACAAAAAGGATGGCGATTGTTAATTTCATGTTGATTCCCTTTTTGTGAAGGTTTATGGACCTCTGCTGTCATCTTGTAGGATAACCTGAAGTATCACATGGAAAATGAGGCTGACCCGAAAGACTATTAAAAAGGTGACCTGTCAGACATTTTCGCTGAAAAAAAGTTCAGGTCTATTTTGCAACAAGCTGATCCTCGGCCGGCGAGGGAAAAGTAGTTCACGAAAAATCATATCTTGGGTATTATCAGATTATGACGTGCGCATCTAATGATCAACAAGAAGAAAAAACGGACTCATGAATGACATCGTACAAAACCTGGAGAACAATCCCCGTGCTTGGGGATTAATCTGCGCCTGTATTCTCTTTCTGTATTTTTTTGTAAACACAATGACCCTACCTTTGAATCACAACGAACAAATGTATGTGACTGCGGGCTATATGTTGAGGTCGGCGGAAATATACCGTGACTTTGCATTTGTTCAAATGCCGTATTTGCCAATTTTATATGATGGTCTCTTCAGGCTTTTTCAGGCTGATCACCTTTTACTTGTTGCCAGACTCTCCTCTTTATTCTTCACCGTAGCAAGCTGTGCGCTGTTGTGGCTGATTGTTTTTCGAAGAACAGGTAGCTACGCAGTTTCTCACATATCCATGCTGATCTTCGGGTTTTCCTGTTTTATTAGGGATATCAGCGCTGAAGCTTCCAATTACATGATGCCGATGGCTACGACACTTCTCGGGGTATTAGTTTATCAACATATTCTTGAGAGACCTGAATTTCGTCTTCCGAAGATGTATTGTCTGGGACTTGTCCTGGCAATAGCCGCAGGGTCAAAGCTATATTACGCGGCTTTGTTTTTGCCATTTCTCATCTGTTCGTCTTTGTTCCCCCGGCAAGAGAGCTTTTACAGGAAGTTTACCGAGCAGGCGACTCCACTGGTTATCGGTTTTGTGGTCGGGCTAATTCCCATAATACATTACTTCTCTCATTATCCTAAAGCCTTGTGGTTCAATAACGTCAAATATCACATCCTGAACCTTGGGTGGTATGGTTTCGGTCTTGGCCCAAACATTGGCTACAGAATCACTTCATCGTTCGACATCCTTGTGACCTATCCATCCAATTTGGCCTTTGTGGTAATTTTTGTCCTAGCGCTGACCAAATCATTGAAAAAAGGCGGCTTTTGGGGTGTTAGTCGCTTGCGCGACGACCCTATGGCTATGTTGAGCGTCATAGCGATCGTAGTTGGGGCTTTTATTGCGATTGCTACATTGCCGATCCATGTTCATAATTTTGCTCCGGGTTTTCCCTTTGCCGTGATATTTGGTTGCTGTCTGCTGCACAGGCAGTTGCTCTCTGACTGGTCTATCAAGGAAAAGACAATTGCATCTATTTCCATAATGGTGATCATTGGTTCAGCCTCGGTTGCTCTCTATGAGCGTCTGGGGACATTCAGGCAGATGGATGCATGGACACCTGTTCAGGTCCATGCAGTTGCAGAAAATATTAGATCTGAACTGGGCTCTCAATCTTCTGAAGGCAAAGTCGCTACGCTGTCTCCTCTATACGCAGTAGAGGCCAAGTTAAAAATTTATCCCCAATTTTCTACAGGTCCTTTTGTATTCAGAATCGGAAATAAGGTCTCTTCCGCTGAGATTGAGACCATCAAAGGTGTTTCATCGCTTACTTTGGACTCACTGCTAAAAAATGAGCGACCCTTGGCAATCATAGTAGGCCAAGAACCAGCGATAGAGGCTTCGCTGACAGATTACGCACGGGCAAACGGTTTCAGAGAGGCTGCTCTGGGGGCTTTGAGGCTGTTTTTTGCATATCCTTCATTCAATGATGTCAAGAAAACCGGTCATGCTGAATTCAAATCACTGCCGTGACCGAACAAATGTTGCTATGGTAGAAGAGGCGCAAGAGTCACTATTTAAATTGGCATGAACAAATAAATCATATAAAGTGTCAGAGGTTCTCGCTTGACCACACTTGTCAGCTTTTTGGGTTTGATTCAAAATTTTGATTGTGCTTCACAATTTTGTAATTGTCCCAAAAAAATCTTTGATCATAAATTTTGAATGCTGTTTTGTGTGATTTAAACTGGTTTAACTGTAACAAGAGTAAAAACTGACCATACGGGAGGCGTCAATCATGTCAAGAATTCTCGCTACCGCGTTGATTTATATGGCCCTATGGGTTGGGTCGGCTTCTGTTGTTAATGCTGATCTGGCAGAAATAAAGGCTTCTGGCGTGTTAAGGCACCTTGGTGTTCCATACTCCAATTTTGTCAGTGGTGACGGCGACGGTCTGGACGTAGACATCCTGAAACTTTATGCATCAGAAATTGGCGTGAGGTATCAGCATATTCCCACCACCTGGGAAACAGTTGTCGGTGATTTGTCCGGGAAAAAGTTTTTGCTTAGGGATGAGAAGGTAGAGATAACCGGGAACACGGATGTCAAGGGTGACATCGTCGGAAATGGTTTCACGGTTCTTCCCTGGCGCCAGGAAATAATCAACTTCTCAACGCCGTATTTTCCATCAGCCGTTTGGGTGCTTGCCTCCGCCGATTCCAACCTCAGGCCGATCCAACCGGAAAATGATCCGGCCAGGGACATCGCCAACACCAAAAGGCTTCTTTCAGGGAAGCAGATTTTGGGTATAAAGGACACTTGTCTGGACCCTGCGACCTACGATCTCCAGGATTGTAGACCGGTTTACAAGGAAGACCTCCAGCTAAATGATCTGCCGGCGGCTCTCATTAAAGGCGAGTATGAAATAACATTGCAGGACGCTCCGGACGCTCTTCTGGTAATTGCCAAAAATCCGGGAAAAATAAAAGTGTTGGGGCCGATTACCGAACCCCAGTTCATGGCGTTCGGAATATCGAAAGACTCTCCGGAACTACTTAATTCATTCAACGCCTTCTTGAAACAACTCAAAGATGAGGGGAAACTCAGGCAATTGATATTAAAACATTATCCCCATGTTTTTGATCACTTTCCAAACTGGTGACCTAAACCGAGGGTCGATTGATGGACCGATATAGCCCCAGGCCGCTTGCGGACAGGTCGATTTTGGTAAGGCCTTACTGGGTTTTTATGGTTGTTTTTACCATTTTGACCCTGTTCGTGACTTACTTGATGGTGAAGGTCTATCAGTCTTCGAGTTTACTTGCTCAGGCAGGAAAGTCATCTTTTATCCAAGAGACCAAAACCAGGATAACTAACCAGGATGCTTACTTCGAAAGGCTGCGGAACGACGGGGAAAATCTGGCAAAAAACAAGGCCATCCAGGCCTACTACAAGAACAAGGCGCTTGGTATGTCGCTGGAATATGGTCTGTCCATCGCTGTAGCAGAGGTTCGCGATGAGTTTGACCGTTTACTGAAGACCCTCAACGTCAAAGGATTGCCGGTTTTTAGTCAGATTGATCTCCTGGATTCCAGGAACATGAATGAAATTGCACGGACCTTTAACACTTCCCCCTTAAAATCGTCCGATATCAGTCACATTGCGCAAGCTATACGGGAGGCGGCTGTTTTCCCATTCTTTACAGCCGTTGATGACGGAAAACGCAGAGACATATTCGTTGTGACTCTGGTCACTTACAAGACAGATATTAAAGGTTACCTGGTGATGAAGCTCAATCTGGATACTCTCAGAGCACAGCTTGATGCCGACAATCTCCAGAATAATGAGGACTTTTATTCACTGGTCGATTCCTACGGATCCATCTTTGTAGGCCCCTCTGATCTTATCGGTCGGAATGTGTTGAATATGTTTGGAGTTTCCCCACCGGAACTCGAATCATTCACGGTTGCTGAAGTTGCTGGAAAGACCGGTAAATTCAAAAGGCGAAATTTGATTGTGTCAGGCGCCCAGATCTCGGGAACTCCTTTTTATGTTCTGGGTTTTGCTCCGAGCCACAAATATTTGGCGGGATATTCTACTGAACTGTGGCTAATGGTTTTTACAGCCTTGATTTCAGGCCTGCTGATCATGATTCTCTTCATCTACAGAAGCTGGGTGGATCAATCCATTACATACGGCCAGCTTAAGGAAGCAAGGGACACGCTGGAGACGAAGGTATCCGAGCGAACCAGTGAACTGGCTCAGACCAACCAGTTGCTTCAAAATGAAATTCGGGTACGTTCCGTGGTAGAAGAATCGTTGCGTCTGAGCGAAGCAAAATACCGTGATCTGTTTGAGCACGCATCAGATCTGATCTTCACCATCGATCTGGAAGGAAATCTCCGTTCTGTCAACGGCGTGGTAAGGTCAGTTTTGGGATACACACCTGAACAATTCATGACTTTAAACGTCAACTCCATAATTGACCCACAATCTTCTCTCATGGTTCACGAAAAGTTTTTTGGCATGATTGGGGATCGTGCCGATTTATCAACTCCTTTTGAACTTCTAGCTCGTTCAAGGGAAGGGGCCGCTGTGTGGCTTGAATTGACAAGCCGATTGATCAGCAGCGATGGGACTACGACGGGAATCCACTGTATCGCCCGAGACATAACCGAGCGCAAGCAACTTGAGTCTGCCGTTCAGGAAGCGCAGATGAAATACCGCTCGGTCGTTGAAGCCTTTGATGGATTGATCCACATAACATCGTCCGACCACAAAATCCAGTTTGCCAATCAACGTCTCATAGAAAGAACCGGATACGATCCCTTGGGTAAGAATTGCTATGAAATGCTGCATGGACTCCAGGAATCTTGCGAGTGGTGCATTTATCATAAGGTTTCGTCGGACGATATCTATCGCGCGGAGTTGCTCAGCCCCAAGGATAACCGTTGGTATTATGTCGTGAGTTCCCCGATGGCGCACCAGGACGGTAGTGTGTCACGTATATTCCTGATGCATGACATAGATGACCGAAAAAGAGCTGAGGAGGAACGTGAAAAGCTGGAACAAAATCTCATTCGGGCCCAGAGGATGGAGGCAGTCGGGACGCTTTCCGGTGGAATAGCGCACGACTTCAACAACCTGCTCCAGGTAATCCTGGGCTATTCCCAGTTACTCCTTCGAGCGTCAAGATTTGAGGCCAGTGATCGTGAAAATCTGCAAAAAATTCACCGAGCCGCCTCTCAGGGATCGGAACTGGTGAAGAATCTGATGGCTTTCAGCAGGAAGGCTCAGACCAGAATGAGTCCAGTTAATATCAATCACCACATCGAAGAACTAATTGACCTTTTGGAAAGAATTATCCCCAGAATGATAAAAATCGAGCTTGAACTGGAGAAAGTACTTCCAACCATTAATGCAGATTCCGGTCAAATAAAACAGATTCTTATGAACCTGGCCCTGAATGCCAGAGACGCGATGCCGGATGGAGGGACCCTGAGGATCAAGACCAGCAGCGTATTGATCGGGGCAGATTGTTGCAAGAACCACGTCGATGTGAAGCCGGGCCCTTACACCATGGTGTCATTCTCAGACACTGGTGTTGGCATGGACAAAGAGACCGTGGAGCGTATATTTGAACCTTTCTACACCACAAAGGAAGTAGGTAAAGGCACTGGTCTGGGGCTCTCCATGGTATTCGGAATGATTAAACAGCATGACGGGTTCATAATGTTTGACAGTGAAATCAATAAAGGCTCCGAATTCAGAATATATCTCCCTGTCACCGACATTACGTCAGAACTATCGTCAACCGAAAATGAAGTCCTTAAAAAAGAGACACCCGAAGGTGAGACCATCTTGCTTGTTGATGATGAGGACATGGTCAGAGATCTTGGCGCTGATTATCTGACAGAACTGGGATATACTGTCAGAACTGCCTCAAATGGAAGACAGGCTCTCGAAATTTACAGACAGAATCAGGCAGAGATATCGTTGGTTTTACTTGACCTTATCATGCCTGAAATGAGTGGGAAAATATGTCTTGAGGAACTACTCAAGATCAATCCGGATGTCAAGGTTGTCGTTGTCAGCGGATATTGCTCGGATGAGACCCCGGGAGGCCCGGTTAATCTGGGGGCCAGAGGATTTGTCAGCAAGCCGTATGATCTGGACAGCCTTGTGAACACAATTCAAAAAGTTCTCAGGGAAAATTGACTCTCCTGACAATATTCTCAAAATATTTCCGTACGCTCATACAGGGCTGAATTAGGCCATGAAACAAGGGGTAAGTTTTACAGACATGACTACAGTACACAGGATAGAAATTCCCACGCCATTCGCTCTAAGTCTTGTGAATTGTTATTATATTAATGATTCGTTCCCAACTCTGATCGATGCGGGAGTCGATACTGATGAGGCTTTTGAAACACTTCGATCCGGTGTCAT
>CAZGVM010000056.1:0-4461 GCA_964528855.1 uncultured Desulfomonile sp.
GATCCACGAACTGGAGTTTCCACATTGTGCTCATCGGGGCATAAGAGGATACGAGGGTGTCAACAGCGAACAGTTTCTTGCATAAACCGACTGCAACAGCCTCTTTCTGATGAATGAAAAGAGCGTAAAGGGTGCTGATGGTGAAGCCGCCTACCATGCTGGCGCATGCCCCTGCCCATGTAATGCCTCGCCAGTAAATGCCTAAAACAAAAACAGGCAGGAAGGAGGATGAACACAATCCAAAGAAGAAAGCAGTAGCAAGGGCCACTATACTCTCCGGTAGGGCGAGTCCCCAAATGGCGGTCAATATGATTGTCGCAGCCACACCTATGCGTGTGACAAGAAGAGTGTCGCCTTTTCCCCTGAGAAATTTCTCATAGATGTCCCTGCCGAAAGATGTTCCACCGGCGTGGTACTGAGCGCTCAATGTTGACATGGCGGCGGCGAACATCGCCAGAAGAAAGAGGGTGCTGAACCAGTCAGGGAACATCCGCTCAATATACACGGGTATGATCTTGTCAATGTTCCCACCTGCCACTGCGACAGAAATCTGGGGAATTTTCTTGGTTACGCCATCAACAACCTTCTCAACAAATCCATATTCCTTAAAGAATACGACATTAGTGAGAGCGCCGACCACGAAGGCGACTCCTGTCATGCAAAGTATGAAGATTCCGCCATAGATGACACCACGGTTGAGCTGGGCTTCGGACTTGACCGTCATGAAACGGACCGCCAATTGAGGCTGGGCAAGAACGCCGATACCGACTCCCAGGACTATGGTGGTGTAGATGGTCAACCATAGTGGTGTGCCAAATGTGGCCCCCTGGGTCCATCCTATCATTCCCCCCTTTTTCAGGTTCTCAGGGTAGTACTGAACCATGTCGGTAAGAGTCTTGTGGGCGTCGATGAACCCGCCGCACATGTAATAGGTTGCCACAAGGAATACCGCCATGACGACGAACATCACGCATCCCTGGAAGGCATCGGTGTACATGACCGCCTTAATGCCGCCTGTCAGCACGTATGCTGCCACCAGGAACGAACAACCCAGAACGGCTACGTGATAGTTTACTCCAAGGTAGACTTCTACCAGACGTGCCAAAGCAATGAGGACTGCGCCGGCGTAAATTGGAAGGAACAGGAATATTACCAGCCCTGAGAAACCCTGGAGAAACCTAGACTGATAGCGCCTTCCGATCAACTCCGGGAACGTATGCGCATCCAAGGCAATGCCCATTCGTCGGACTCTGCTGCCAAAGAAGACAAACGCCAGAAATATTCCGACAAAGATGTTCAGGAAGGTTAACCAGAGCAAGGAGAATCCGAACAGCGCCGCTGCGCCTCCAAACCCGATGATGGCCGACGTGCTGATAAATGTAGCGCCGTATGACAGGGCCATGACGAACCCTCCCATGCTGCGCCCAGCTATCAGATAATCCTTAGCGACTGTTGTTTCTTTCCAGCCACGGTAACCCAGATAGAGCGTTATGGCAATATATATTGCCGTCAGAGCGATCTTCACGAACATGATGATTCCTCCTAGGACAAACCTAACGATTGGTTGTGCTTCTTGCTCAAAAAACGTGAGACGGAATTCAGACGCCTGATGACTGAATTCGACTATGCCCCCTTGCCCAGTTCACGTTCTTCACGGTCCCAATCAACCGCATCTGCCGTGTTTATAGGTTTACCCTCAGATTTCCAGAAGAACACCCCGTACGCCGTGCACCATAACGCAGCAAGAATGCACAGCACATACACCACTGCCATCTCAGTACTTCCCATTCCGAGCCACATGCATACTCCTCCTTGTGTGAACTTTTCGACATAGAAAACGAAAGCCTGAACTATCGGCTTGTAGTTCCTGTCCCAATCTTTCCAACATTGCTTGCGCAATCCTCAACGGCCATCACCTATGCGCGAGAACAGACTGAAGCGTTCTTTACAACCATATCATCCAACGAAGGCAGCCAAACCGGAACTGTGACACAGTTCATCTTCGAGTATTGTCCGCTGGATCATTCATCAAGCCCCGAATCACGGGGTGGACTCTTTCAATTATGCTGTTTGGCGCCGCTAAGCCTTAACATCGCTACAGCGTCGCTGAGTTGTACAAAACGCTTTGAGATTGTAAAACAACTGTGAGGCGCACTCTGTATGAAAAGGACGCAAGATAAAATCGACAACCAGACCCGAGGTCTTGCTTAATGACTGAATTGATGGGAAAAATTGCGAGCGGGAAGATAACAAATAAAAACCCTCGTGAGTGGCATTTTTAAAAATACTGAGGCTGTCGCCGAGACCGCCGCAATATCTGCCGAGTAGAGGTGTTACAGTAGATTCGCCTGACTAGGTATCAATATGTTCGAGACCAACGATGCCTTGCTCGCTGATCTTCGAGGAAAATCCCCAGGAGTTCCGTTCACTACAATGAACAGTGCGGAATCCGATTGTCATAATTGTAATAGAAAGAGATTCTTCTGACAACACTTAATTTAGTGATTGCCAAACAATTTGCGTTCGAATTCCGTATTTCCAAACATATCCACCCATTGAGTCTACTGCGACATCTGACAAAAGCGCGATGAGCCTTAAATTCATGTTTTCCAGACAAACGGGTAGGCAGTAAGTCCCAGAAATGCGCCTATATCATGGGACAGGTTGACATATCAAATCGTTCACTAGAAGAAATTATGTCCATCATAACTCTCTTCCATATACGAGACGGATCGCAAGCCTCTACCATTTTTTGCGGAAAAACTTTGATTATGTGCTATGAAAAAAACAAGTTCCCTTATAAAATCGGGCTTAATGTCGTGAATCTCGTGAAAATTTCCCGGTAGGACAAAAGAGGTGATCGACAAAACTTTATAACGAGGAGGTCCCCAGATGAAAGTAGCCTTCCTGACACCGGCGCAATGGAATCCGGATGACTCCGGCAACTATTTTTCCCAGGATTCCATGAGTGAAGTCACGAAAGCCCTCTGCGCTCTAGGGTGGGATGTTGAAACCATCATGTCGGATTGTCAAGATACTGGAAGTTCTGAGCATAAAGGGATGGGGATGTCTTTGAGGACTCTCGAAAACCTGGCCGCATTCCTCGAGAAGGCCCGGGATTATGCTATAATATACAATTTTTGCGGTATAGCGCCTTTGCTGATGTCCAGTATAACCGATACCCCCATATTGACGGTTCTTGACCGTCTAAAATACGACCAGGCTTCTAGATTCTATGATGATCACATTTCGACAGCCCATTTTGTCTGGTATAAATCTGCTCGCGCTGATATCTGTCCATTACCAGCTCCGGAAATAGAGCTTACTCAAGCTATTGGTCCCGATAGAAACCAAGAGATGGCTGAAGGTCTTTTTCTTGCGGGAAAAGAACTCCTGAAGCGCTTACAAAAGGAAGATCACCGTCCCTGGGGTTATTACGTTGTGCTCTCAGATCTCGATGATCACAAGGTGAAGAGGATCATAGTCTATCCGGGGAAGAGACTGAGTTTGCAGAGTCACAAGAGAAGGTCGGAGCATTGGATGGTCGTTAGTGGCAAAGGGGTAGTGACCCTGGATTCAAGGGAAATAGAACTCTCTTCAGGAGACTCAGTGGATATTCCAGTGGGAACGAGACACCGAATGACAAACCGATCAGATGCTCCGGTGGTATTTGTGGAAATTCAGACTGGAGATTATTTCGGAGAAGACGATATAGAAAGATATGAAGACGATTTCGGACGGGCATGATCTGTCTGGTTCTATCGAGTTCTTGTGGCGTCAAGTCTCCAGAGATTCTTGTGATTTGTCTGGTCCTTTCTGAGACCGCATGGGTCGTTTGAGCAGACGCTGCATTCCGGATCTTCACATGGGTCCAGGTGAACAAAGAGTTCAGTCTCCTCCCCAAACTCGCGTCTGAAGAAAGACTCGAGTTCCTTGACTTCAGCATGGGCTTTTTCCAGACTCACATCCCTGGGTAATATAAGGTGGAAGTCAATGAACACCCTTTGCCCGGAGCGCCACGCTCTCAACTGGTGCATGTCTATCCACATGTCTTTTCGGTGTCTGACAAGAACATCACAAATATCTTCAAGTAATAAACGGTCAGATTCATGCATAAGACCGCTGAAGGCTCTTTTTACCAAAAAGAGACCGGAAATGATTATGGTCGCTCCTACCAGGCAGGCTATCAAACCGTCCATGAACCATTGTCCGGTGATCATGACTATCAGTAATCCGAGTATTACCCCTGCGGAAGTATAAACGTCCGTTATTATGTGCTTGCCATGAGCGAAGACGGCATCCGATCTTATCTTTGCGCCTATCCGTGTAAGAGAGTAGCCCAGAGCCGCGTTCAGTGCGCTGACCACCACCAGCAGACCGATTCCGATGTCCAGACGGGGGATTTCCTGAGGGTTGAGAATCTTCTGGACTCCCTGATGAAATATTGAAACCGCAGCCAAT
>CAZGVM010000056.1:4471-5800 GCA_964528855.1 uncultured Desulfomonile sp.
AAAACCCGCCGAAAAGTATTCGATTTTTCCATGTCCATAGGGATGTGATGAATCGGGAGGCTTTGCGGAGAGAATAACGCTTCCAAGAGCGAAAGCGGCCGCGACGACGTTTATTATTGACTCAAGGGCATCGGACAGTATGGCTGATGATTCGGTAATGTAATATGCAAGGAACTTAGCGCCCATGAGCAGGGCGCTAAGAATTACAGCTAAATAGAGTATTCTCTTACCGGCCTCAAGCCCCCTGGGGTGTCCATCACCGATTTCATCCACTTTGTGGTCGTGCATCTTGAGACCGTAATTTACTATTAACCCTGTTGCGGTAAAATAGACTGAATACTTTTCGCCATTTCTTTTACATGGCGTTTGATCGACTGGATAGATTCAAGTATATCAAGATAGAGAGAAGACGCCTTGGGAGCAGTGGACCCTTCCAGGAGCCTGTCCACATGACTCAACTGCATCTCCTGGCATTTCTGGTCAAGCGCCTCGGACTGAGAGATCACGTGCTGTATAAGATGCTTGTTGGGCGCAATTATAATGTCTCTGAGGTCACCCAGGAGCTGTTGAACTGTCTGAAGCGCCTCGCCGATCTCACTGATATTTCTGTCGCTCAGCGGAATGGACTCGCGCGTCATTATTTTGCAGCAATTAAGGATGCTCTCAAGATAATCACCGATTCTTTCCAGTTGTCCGGGAAAAAGTATCACGGCGCGGCACATGTCAGGATAGTCCGTAATCGTGCAGGCCAGGTTTCCGGTCAGGAGTTTCTCCTGCTGATGAACTTCATCCGCCAGTGCTTCACAGTTTTTGATCCCATCCTGATTGCTACTTTCAAACCCAATTCTTACCAAACGGGTCATTTCCACCAGTTTGCTAAGCATGACCAGCAAACCCTCTTCCAAAGTAAAAGATTCCGAAATCGGGTGCTGATACAATTCTTCCAGTTTTATCGCTTCGGAGTCCAGTTTAGGACTAAGCATGCGAACAGGGTTAAAAAAAACGCGCTTGTCTTTCATCTAGCGAGACCTCCTGAAAACTTGATTGCATATTGAACTGTCAGATTCCATGTTTGATACAACGGACCCGGCGATGCAGAAACCCACGCTCCGGCCGCTCAGAGTCATACATCCTTGAACGACTGTCGGTCAGACACGAAGACAAACATGCCTCGCATCCAGAAATCAGTAGCATATCATAGTCAGGGGAAGTAAATAAAAAAAATCCCCTGTATTTCTGACAAAAATACTTACACTTGTCGTCTCGACTTCATATTCGTTTTCGGGATGTGCTGAAAATTTGTCTGTGAGTCAATCCATAACAAATTGA
>CAZGVM010000056.1:5810-17141 GCA_964528855.1 uncultured Desulfomonile sp.
AGAGCTTGGTGACAATCTGTTTCGGCTATTTTTATGATTTCTGCCATCAAGGACAAAAGGCGGCATCGGTAAGCGCAGTATCACGGCTGGTAAAGAATCGTGTAAAAAAAGCAATGTAGGGACGCTTGGGTGAGGCGTCCCTACGACGGACGATGCGTCTGGCTTGGGTAACGCACCGGGGGGAAGCAGAAAAGATTCATCATTAGATCAGGCAATGCATTGGGTCATCAATTAGTTTAGCAAGTAGTGTGCCAGCAAAGTCTGATCGATTGGATCGGTCATCTTTAGGCGCTAATTCAATATGGAACTCATCTTTACCGGTAGACAATACAAGTCTGTGAGACAGCGTAGTGTGTCAAGATATTTTACACTATGTAAAAAAGACCTTTTACTTATCTTTTGGCTGGCGCATGATCATCTTGTTGATGTATTAAATTCCGGAACATGTATGGTTCGCAGAAGGGTGTGATTGTGAAAGCGCTTGTTTTTGATGGAAAGCTGGAACTCAGGGAAGTGTCACTTCCGGTGGTGAGTGAAAAGGACGCTTTAATTCGAGTCAGACTCGGTGGCATTTGTATGACGGACCTCGAAATCGTCAGAGGTTACATGAATTTTAGGGGAATTTTAGGCCACGAGTTTGTTGGCATAGTTGAAAGAGCCGGGAATCCTGAACTACTGGGAAAGAGGGTAGTAGGAGAGATCAACGTCGGATGTGGTCACTGTGAATTTTGCCTGAAGGGTTTGGAAAGACATTGTTACAACAGGACTTGCCTGGGGATTTTCCGGAAGGACGGGGCTTTCTCGGAGTTCATGACACTGCCTGAAGCAAACCTTCATATAGTTCCTGATAACGTATCGGATGAGGCGGCAGTATTTGTGGAGCCCCTGGCGGCTGCCCTCGAGATTCTGGAACAGATTCATGTGGAACCGGCAATGGAAACACTCATCATTGGTGATGGGCGTCTGGGTTTGCTGGTGAGTATGATTTTGAGACTTACCGGATGTTCCATGACGGTTATAGGCAAACACAGTGAAAAGCTGGCCATATTCGAGAAACAGGGCGTAGCGGCAGTCAGGCTGGACGACATTAACAAATTGGGTAAAAAATACGATCTGGTGGTCGAAGCCTCCGGAAGCCCATCCGGATGGAGCACTGCCATTGAATGTGTCAAGCCGCGTGGAACAATAGCTTTAAAGAGCACTTACCATGGGGAAATCAAGTTCAATCCGGCCCCGTTGGTAATAAATGAAATTAGCGTGGTCGGTTCAAGGTGTGGGCGTTTTGCCCCAGCGCTGCGTCTGCTCAAATCAGGACTGGTTGATCCGCGTTTGATTATAACAGGAATCTATCCGCTGGATAAGGCTATTGAGGCGTTCGAGAAAGCGGATCACAGTAAAAACCTGAAAATTGTCATCGAAATGTGAGTTCAGCTTTTACAGCTCTGGAGTGACTTCCTGAATATGGGTCATTCGAATTCTTTCCGGTTCGTTACGGGGTATAGTGGGCAATCCTGTTTTATGCATTCTTTCTGAATGCGGTGTTGAGAGCAAATAATTGTTTGTTCCGCAGGAAGGTGAATGCCGGCAAGCAAGTCTGATAATCTTGAAGCCTGCTTCAGAGACAGGTAAGATTCGCGTTGGCAACATCGAGCCGCTTTATAGGAACAAATGTCGTTGGCCGCCGCCGCTACGACCCGCATGGAGGATTGACGCTCAACAGGCGTCAGCGGGCTCGCTCCCAAGATTATCGAGAAAGCTATTCCCACGCCCACCGCAGCCCCGCAGATTCCCATCGAGGCGCAAGATCCTCCGACACAGAGTCTTCCACGTCTTATCCCCTCAAAGAGTTCGGTTTCCGTGATGGGGCCGCCAAGATTCCGGAAGCACGTTAAAACTATTGCCGGAACCAGGCTGTGGTGCTCCGGCCCGTTGAGAGGGAAAATATCATGTCTCCTGATTTGCTTTAACAGGCCTATCATGTCTGTGTGTCGGGATTCGAGGCAAAAGGATAAAAGTGAAGACAACGGACTGGAACTGTGACAGTCATCGCAAACAAAATGGCCCTGCTGGCATTTTGTCAGTGATTCCGAGATTCTTCTGCAAATCGAGCATTCCATTGAGGCCGGTTCACGATGATAAACCAACTCTGAGCCGCAAACCATGCAGCCGCTAGGATAGTGCCCGGTTTCGCCATCGTCATGACGTTTTTCATGGATATCACAACATCCACAATTTCCTGAATCATCTTTACCTATAATTCGACCGGTTGATGCATCTATGAATGAAAGCCCACTGCGCCCAAGAAAAGTTGAGTCATTCGATGAGTGGATTCCCATCTCCACAACATGCCCCTTGCCCATGATCCGTCCGGTGTTTTGATCGACTTTCACCGCCTCAAAAGGCCCCATATACATTACTTGCCCAGATCTTGGCAGTCCCGGTTTTGTAGCCTGGAAAGTCACAGAATAGAATTCATGTCCGTTAACGGTCCGGTACGGGAACCGGTTAATCATGAAAGAGTCTATGAATCCTGTGTCCCTAATCATCGAAAACAGATAGTCCTGTCTGAGGGCGCCGCCGAGGCATTCGCCGGAAAGCTTCGGATCCGTCCTTATTTCCAACGGCGCTTCAGTCTCACAGACAACGTCTGACATCAATAAATTCCCCCCAGGCCGGAGGATTCGGAACATCTCTCTAAAAACCCTGCGTTTGTTCGCGCTCAGGTTCACGACGCAATTGGAGATCACTACATCCGCTAAGTCATCGGGTAGCGGTGTGTCCTCTATATGGCCCACTGCAAAATAAATGTTGTTGAACCCCAGTTTTTTCCGGACATGACCAGACGCTTCATTGGCGAGTTCGATCATTTTGGGGGTCATGTCTATGCCGACGGCCTTCCCGGAAGCCCCCAATACCCTTGCCGCCATAAAAAGCTCCACTCCTGATCCGCATCCCAGGTCCACCAGTGTCTGGCCCTCCAGTAGGTTGGCTTCTGAAACCGGACTACCGCAGCCATACCTTCTCTTAAGGGCAAATTCGGGAATAATATCGGATATTGACCTATCGACCGCCACAGGGTTCAGGATCAGGTCATCCGGATTTTCTGCTCTGTCGCCGTAGAACTCGCCGGCCAATTTATGAGGGCCTTTGGTCGCCAGAGACAGCAGGCAGTTGGAATGTGTAAAATTAACATCAGGATGGTTATTGCAGTCGTATACAATGTCGCCCATTCTGAGCGACACAGCCCCATTGCCTCTGGCGGTATATTGAACGGCTTCCTTATGTATGAGGCGCAGGGCTATCTCATTGTAAATGTCCCGATACGGGTCATCCCCAAAAGTAAGCTTTCCAGGGCCGTCAACTGAACCGTTGAAACAGTGGTCGATGTCACCTCCACCGGTCAGGAAACGTAGAGGGTCATCGCAAATACCAGGAATATTGTTTGCCGAAAGTGATCTGATCGTTTGCAACACGGGGCTGTTACGCCGTATGGTGTCTATCCCGTCCCTGCTGTCACCGGCGCACAAGGCATGAATTCCTACTGAAGCGGGGGAGGGATAAACTGAGTGGTCAGGCGCAATTGTCAGGGTGTCCCAGCCGGCGGAACCCAAGTCGAACCTGGTTCCAATGTGAGTGAACACCTGGGCCCGTATGGCCTCAACATTGTCTATTGAAATCCCTGAAGCGTCGGCTACATCCATTGCCTCCACGAGATGTTTCGTTAGTGTCGCCTTATCTGAAACGTCGAGGAATTTGCCGTATCCGCGCCTGAAGTGCCACAGAAAATGAACATTCCTGACTCCCAGAACTGTTGATTCCAGAATCAGGTCTTTCATTGCATGGGCAGTGTTGGAGTTGACCGACATTGCCAAGCTGCATCCAAAACCGTCTGAAACAATTCCGGAAATTGATGAAGTTGCTTTGTCATGGCTTCCATTGCCCCGGATAGAGTCATGAGAAGTTTTATTACCGTCAAGACTGACCTGAAAAGTGATCCGGGACTTGTCCATTTTTCGTAGAAGACCGGAATGCCTTTCGTACAGAAGGCCGTTGGTGAGAACGGCAACCGTAATGTTTTCATAGTCCATCAGAAGGTCGATAATATCGATAAATTCTGGGTGAATCAGCGGCTCACCGCCGGTCAGGAGGACGACATTCAGCCCTAGGGGAATTATTTGAGCCATAAGTTCTTTTATGGATCTCAGGCTCAGGCGGCGCCCCTTATACTGGTTACCTGAAAAAAGACAATGACGGCATGACAGATTGCACTCATCAGTGATGTGCAACCACACCTCGTTGAGTTTTTCGAGCGTTCTGGCGGTCCTTCCAGAATAAGGCCGGGCTTCAGGCCCACGGATGGCGGAAAGGAACGACCTCAGCGTCAGCAAACGAGAAATTCCGGCATCTATGTCTGCTAGTCCCTCCAACGATGACACGTCATATTTGATGTGGTTGAAGTCTCTGATCATTCCATCAATTTCATCTGATGGGACAAACCAGTAAGGCGCCAATGGATCAACGTAAATTATCGTGCCTGATTTAACGTATCGGACGAAATTTCTTCCTGTAAGGGTTACGGTTTCTGATGGGACCACCAGGTTCGCGGCAAACTGTTCATTTCGATCTTGCATTTGGGTGTATTCGTAAGTCAAAATTGTCCTCGAGCTTCGAAAAGGCTCTTCCCACTGAGCATAATGTGACCGTCGAAAAGGCTATTTGAATAAGTTCTCAGTTCCCCTGATGTTTCAGGTATGACAGAGCCTGCCTGTGTACCGTGGGACTCACGCTGTCACTCACGGATTCCGCTATTTTCCGTACCGCCGGAAGCACCCTCTCTCTGAGATTTGGCCTCATCTTCTGAACCTGTTGAAATACATTCAACAACAAGGATGCTACGAACGTGTTGACCGGCGCCAGTTCGGTGACCGTCCTGACTGTCCAGTCTATTCCCTCATCACTCCAAACCTTTCTATTGTTCATGGCCATCGGAATGAAAAGAGCCCTGGACCATGTTGGATTAGTTACGTCAAAGGTTTGCCGGTTCTTTTCCACCTCTATCATTTCAAATACATCGGAGCACGATCCAGATGATATTATCCTTAGGTAATTGGCGTATGCGCTCAAATGGCCATGCCATCCATTGTAAGCGTCTTCAATCAACTGTTTTCTGATAGGCGATGAGCTTCTGTTGAGAGCATTAAGGGCGCTCACCCTGTCAGTGGCGGTTGTAGCTTGTTCCCAATGACGTAAAATGATGTCGTGAGACTCAGGAGAATCAACCGTTGCAATCAAGTCCAGCAACGTCATTTTCAACACTCTGTCTTCAATACCGTCTTTGGGGTCGGGGTTGTGTCCGTAAGTGTTAAGTTCTTTGAACATTTGAATGAGACGCCCCCGGTATCGGTCATTTATGGCGAGAACCAGTCTGTCTCTGGCCAAGACCAGTTCCGGATACCATGTGACATACTTGCGGTCCAGCGGCTGTTCATCTATTTTGATCAGGAAAGCCTTCAATGATGAACTCACTGAGTAGTCTGACAGCAGTTCACCGTAAAGATCCAACCAGGAAGTCTCTACTACATGTTCAGGGTTCTCGAGGATTGCTATCCTCTGTTTGTCGGTCAGCGAACGCATGGCCTCAACCCGGTTAAACGTGTCTGTGTCAAGCATGGCCTGCAACCTGAGTTCTTCATCTTTCACTCCTTCATGAGAAAAAGAGCCGTAAAATGAATAGCCACGGTTAAGTGAGGCGAATGCAGGTTTTTTCAATACGTCCCGAATTCGTATTGCAAGATTTTTTTTGTTTAACTCGACAGTCCTCTCTGTGCGCTCTATCAATTGTCCTGATTCATCTATCAATGCAAGCTGTATCGGAATATGGAAGGGCGTTCCATCTTTATCCACCTGCTGGTTAAAGGTAATTTCATATTCCCGTGACTCAGGTTTGTATGATGTCTGAGCCGTAACTTTTGGGTATCCGCTTCTAAAGAGCCAACCATCCTTGAATTGCGACAGCGATCTTGAGGACACTTCTTCGAAGCAGTTGAAAAAATCCTCCGTGGTGGCGTTGGAATGTTTGAAACGATTAAAATAAAGATCCCTGCCTGAGAAGAATGCTGACGGACCAACAATCAAACGGAGCATCCTTATGACTTCAGCCGCCTTGACATAAGTGACTCCATCGATCAGTTCATCAGGATCGTTAAACCCTTCGCGAACTATTCTTCCCGCTTTCCCCGAGTCTTCTATCGCCAAAGGGCCGAGAAGCGGGTGCCTGATCGAATCCACCTGGTTCAGACGTGTGAACCCCCTGTCGAAGACATCACCCATGAACGCTCTTTCAACATCAACGGTATAGGCCTCGTTAAGCCACACATCGAACGGCGTGTCCATAGTCGTTTCGCTTCCGCACTGGTTATGCTCGAATTCGTGGACTATCACCGCATGAGCATAGAGAAGTCCGTTATCAAGGGTGTGTTCATGAATGAGCGCAGCGTCTGTGACTATGGTCGTGTTGCCCACATTTTCCATTCCGCCAAAGTTGGATTTTGTCATGCATATTGTGCGGTAAGTGTCACCAGTGTACTCATAATTCTGTGTTTTTTTGATCCACAGCACCGACTTTTTAAGTATTTCCATAGGGATGGACGCCTCGGAGGCTCTTCCGGGAGGTGTCAGATACTCAAGCCTGACGATTTTCCCACTGTCGTAAACAACTTCGTCCACCAGAGTGTCCCATGTGCCGACACACACGATGAACAGATAAGGCGCCATGGGAACGGGATTTATGTATTTCATGATATGTCTCGATGTGTCGTTCTCCAGAGGCACAGGCTTGCCATGAGGATTGGTTTGTTTGCAGATGTTGCCGTTGGAGATAAGGTGCGTGTATCTGGCGTCCGCTTCAATCTCCGTAGTCATGGCGCACTTGGCCCTGCAGTCGTCAAAGATCGGGGCAATCCTCTGAAATCCCCATTGCTGACACTGTGACATGTATTGTTGGGGACAGCCTGAAGGGGTGACATCCTTGTATATCCCTTCGAGAATATTATCTGATGGAACACATCGGGTGAGTGTCCTAAGTCGCAGTTTTTCCGCCTGTTTAAAGGGTTTGGGAGTGGCAACGGAAATGCGATTCTTTTCACGATCATGGCTGTAATCCGCTTCTGCTTCGAGTTCCCCGTCAATCCAGGTAACGCTTAGGATTTCAAGGTCGCGAGCGTCCAGATCCAGCGATGTAAAATCTTCAAGGGCCGTCATTGAAAGCGTGTTGGATACTTCCACGAAAGATTCCAGGAAGTTTATCCGTAAATCGAGGTGTTCGAGTCTAACTTTTAACGGAATGAAATCTGAAGGCGCATACTTGAACTGTCTAGACAAAATGGCCACTCCTTTTTGATCCGGATACTAATGTGTTGTTCTGATGATCGTCTGAACTGATAAGATTCCGTGTGATAAGGGTGAAAACCGACTTTCCCAAAATATATTCATGAAAATGTATATCCATTGAAGAGATATGGCAAATGGTGATTTGCCTGGAATACGTTAACACAAGTGATCCAGGCGTCTAAAATGACGTTGGAAAATTTGGCGGTTAAGCCGCCCTAACGCCGGACAGCCAAGCAGTTCCTTGACATTCTAAGTCTTTTTAGCCAATTATGACTCTTTTCGGAAACCAATCTTCTCTCAGGTGAATTACATGATTTCGAGCCAGTTTGGTAGACATAGGGTCGCATCGGGTGTCGGTGAATTGGATAAGCTGCTTGGTGGGCTTTATATAGGCGACAATGTCGTCTGGCAGGTTGATTCAGGAAGTCTGGCCTCTGTTTTCTGTCTAAACCTGATCCAGGCTTCGCAGGCTCAGAACAAGCCTGTGATCTACGTGAGTTTTGACAGGTCTCCGAGAAATCTTCTCGACAAGCTGGGTTCTCTCACCGAAAACCCCTTGTTGACCATTCTTGACTGCTTCACTTGGGGCAAAGGCGCCGGCTCGGACGTATTCCTCAGGTTTTATTATGAAAACAAGACGGAGTGGCCATGCCGGATAATTCGTGTAGACGAACCAAGACAGCCCAACCACCTTATGGACGCCCTCAACGGAATTCATTCCGGTATGGCAGATGATGTCAGATTCGTATTCGAGAGCATAACGGGCATGCAGGAACTTTGGGGTGGAGAGGACACCATTCTGAAATTTTATACTCACTCCTGTCCAAGACTCTATGAACTTAATGCTGTAGCTTACTGGATAATGGAAAAAAACGCGCACTCAACACGTTTGAGAGCTCAGATCAACCAGATAGCCCAGGTCGCAATTGACCTTTCCATAAAACGCGGATCCACTTCCCTGGCAATACTCAAGGCCGAGGGTAGGGGAATGGATAACCTCCACAAACCCTACAGGTACTGGACCAAGGAACTTAATGTCAGTTTCGAGGAGGAACGCAAGAGTTCGCGTGGCATTGAACTGGGAGTGCGTCTCAGAGAGGTCAGGACCAAACGTGGACTTTCACAGACTGAACTGGCCAAACTTGTCGGAGTTACACCAAGCACCATTTCTCAGATCGAGAGCAATCTCATTTATCCTTCTCTGCCCGCTCTGCTGAAAATGGCCGAAGTCTTATCCGTCGATGTCAGTTCATTTTTCCAGGAAAAGATGAATGTAGCGCGTAGGATAGTCTTTTCTCCGAATGAATCATCCGAGATAAAATTGTCGGACATGCCCGAGGGCGCTCTTGTTGCGCATCTTTTGATACCCGTGGATTTCGACGCTCAAACTGAGCCGTATCTCATTGAGTTATCTCCAGATTCAAAATTACCCTCCCATTTCTTCATTCATAAGGGTGAGGAATTCGGATACCTGCTGAGCGGAAAGCTGAAAATGTTTGTGGACAAGGCAGTATACAATCTCAAGCCAGGCGATGTTGTCTTTCTGACTTCGGAGATGCCCACTCAATGGTATAACCCTGGACCTGCAGTAGCACGCCTGTTATGGCTTAAGGTCAAGTAATTAATATTATTTTTCCGTCAAAAAATTAATTTTAATCTCGGGGAACAAACCGGCCCGTTCAGAGTCCATGATTCAGGCGTTAATATGGAAAGACGCCGGAGTCCAGCCTCAACAGGTTTGAATCAAATGACACCCAAAAATTCCCTGAACCCTCCCTTCAACAGGGGCCTGGAAACAGTTCCTCGGCCTTATCTGCTGATAAAGCAATTTTCAGACGGGCCATGATCCTGTAAGACGATATTTTCTTGACGCAAAATTCCAGTCGTTATAAATGTTGTAAGTTTGACTTATAACGCGATTCTGTCGGTAGCGTGGCGCCGGCGACTGTTACGAAATGTTTGAAATTATAATGGAGAATTGAAATGATACCTGTTTGCGAGCCGGCACTGGACGGTCGCGAGATGGAATATGTCCGCGAGTGTATTGAAACCAGCTGGATTTCATCTGCCGGTAAGTTCATAACCATGTTTGAGAAAAGTTTCGCTGAATATTGCGGCGTTGAGCATGGTGTCGCCTGCAGCAGTGGAACTACGGCCATACACCTTGCCTTGGCCGCCCTTGGCATAGGCCCCGGCGATGAGGTCATCATACCGGATTTTACTTTGATAGTGTCCGCCAACATGGTGATACTGGCGGGGGCGAAACCGGTCCTGGTTGATGTGGACGCCAGGACATGGTGCATCGATCCGTCAAGGATCGAGGAGAAAATCACACCGAGAACCAAGGCCATCATGGCGGTGCACATGTACGGTCACCCCTGCGATATGGACAAGATTAACGAAATAGCCGGACGCCACAACCTTTTTGTCATAGAAGACTGCGCCGAGGCTCATGGCGCAGAAGTGAACGGAGTTAAGGTCGGCGCTCTGAGCGATGTGGCCTGCTTCAGTTTTTACGGGAACAAGATCCTGACTACGGGTGAAGGCGGCATGTGTGTCTGCAGGGACGACAAAATTGCGGCGAAAATGAAGCTGCTTTGCAACCAGGGTTTTGGGGAGCCGCGTTTCGTGCATCAGGTTGTCGGTTATAACTATCGCCTTACAAATGTTCAGGCTGCAATAGGTTTGGCCCAGACGGAAATGGTCGAGCAGAAAGTGGAAAAGAAACGCTGGATCGGACATAAATACAACGAACTGCTGTGCGATTGGCCGTATGTCACCCTGCCTGTGGAAGAGCCGTGGGCAAAAAATGTTTACTGGATGTACGGCATAGTGATCAAACCAAGCCTCGGGATGACCAAGGATGAGGTCATGGTCAAGCTCAAGGAAAAAGGGGTGGACACACGGTCGTTCTTCTGTCCGATGTCACTTCAACCGGCCTACAAGGTGGAGGATCCAAGATTTCCGGACATCTCGGGAACCTATCCCGTGTCTGTCGATTTATGGAATACCGGCCTCTACCTGCCCTCAGGCTTACCTTTGTCGGAGGATCAGATAAAGACGGTGGTTCAAAAAGTCAGAGAACTGAAATAATATCCCTCCCCGGCGGCCTGACCAATTGTCAGACGCCGGTCAGGGTCTTGCCTTATCCCTTTTGCGCAGGCGTAATGTCAAATCGCCTTTGCTCTTGAATATACTGGAGGTCTTTTATTATGGCTGATCCGCGAGTTTCAATAGTTCTTGCGACTTATAACGAAAAAGAAAATATACTGGACACAATAAGAAGCATTTTCGAGCACCTCAAGGATTCGGTGGAAGTCATCGTGGTCGATGATGACTCAACCGACAAGACCTGGAAGGTAGTTGAAGATTTGAATGATCCACGTGTGGTGGTCATACGTCGTGTTGCCACCAGAGGTTTGGCCTCCGCCTTCAATCGCGGCATAATTGAGTCTCGTGGCGCAATAGTGGGCTGGATGGACGCCGACATGTGCATGCCTCCGTCACTGTTGCCCGAGATGATAGATAAACTGTCCGATTATGACATAGTTGTCGGGTCGCGATACGCAGAAGGCGGTATAGATGACAGAGCTGCCCTGCGTGTAATATCGAGCAGGCTCATAAACGGCCTGGCGGGCCTGGTGCTGGGTTATGGCATAAAGGATTACGATAGTGGATTTGTTGTGCTTCGCAGGACCGTTTTTGACAAGGTATCCATAATACCGACCGGCTACGGGGCATATTTCATGGAATTTCTCTATACCTGTCGAAGGAAGGGGCTCACGGTCTATGAGCTTCCGTATGTTTTCAAGGACAGGGCAAAAGGCGTTTCCAAATCGGCGCCGAGCATACTAAAGTTTTTCAGGACCGGCCTTCAGTATGTGGCGCGTAATGCTTTCCTTATTATGGAAAAACTTGTAGCCAGTGTACTGAGAACAAGTA
>CAZGVM010000057.1:0-16445 GCA_964528855.1 uncultured Desulfomonile sp.
GCCGGAGTCCTTTACCGAGGGGATTCTAGCTCCTTGCGCGGACTCGCGTCTCAATTTAGGGGGACGCCATCCGAAAAAAAATTTCACCTTCTTCAGTGTTCCCGGTCGATGTTATTCATAAAATCCCGTCACTACGGAATCTATTCCCCTGTTTTTTCCTGATTACCTAAAATGTCGATCCTGTTTTGTCCATTCAGCAGCAAAGACTCACGCAGATATAGCTTGAGAGTGGAAAGAGTTCTGTTCTATAAAAATGTGCAACGGGAAAAGGGGAGTACAGGTTTAAGAAAAGAAATTGACCGACAATCATATAGTTGTAGAGAACATTGTGGTGGACGTGGTTAAAAAGGACATCCGGAACCTTCATCTGCGGGTTCTTCCTCCGGTGGGCCGGGTCCGGGTTACCGCCCCAATAAGGTTGAAGGATAGCGTAATCAGGCTGTTTGTCATGTCCAAACTTTCGTGGATCAAAAAACATCGGTTGAA
This sequence comes from uncultured Desulfomonile sp., assembly GCA_964528855.1. Taxonomy (GTDB): domain Bacteria; phylum Desulfobacterota; class Desulfomonilia; order Desulfomonilales; family Desulfomonilaceae; genus CAITZA01. The sequence goes on from CAZGVM010000057.1 coordinate 487, forward strand.
ATTCGAATCCATGGGACACCCTGTCATTCATGAATACGTTTCCGGTGAGATCCATTATTACCAGGGAAGGCAATACGAACTTAACGTCTTTTACCACAACGCCATGTCGAAAGTGGACTTCAACGGCGACGGCCGAATTGACCTTTACGTCCGGATGGGTAGTGACCGGATCGGACGTGAAAAGGCAATGACCGAATGGTATCGGGGTCAGTTGAAGGAGAGGATACCCGGGCTGATCGAAAAATGGCAATACATTATCGGAGTGGAAGTAGACTCCTGGACCATCAAGAAAATGAAAACCCGCTGGGGTTCCTGTCTTGTGAATTCTCGAAGGATCTGCTTCAACCTGGAATTGGCCAAGAAACCTCAGCATTGCCTGGAATACATAGTCGTCCACGAATTGACTCACATTCATGAGCGCTTCCATAACGCCCGTTTTAAAACTCTCATGGATGGCTACATGCCTGAATGGAGACGGTACCAGAGGGAACTCAACGACATGGCGTTCAGCGGCGCTTGCGCCTGAGGTTTTGGGATTAAACCTTAAGCCTGCAATTGTTCGGAACTGATTTGAACGTTGACAAAACGCTTTTTGCCCTGGAGCACAGTTGGTGGCTTCAGTTTTGTGAAATTACCACCTCGAAAGCTACTCGACGATTAACTTCCAGGCCCGGATCAGTATTTTCGGATGACACAGGCTTCGTCGAGCCGAGGGCTTCCAGGGAGAACAGTTCGACTGGAACACCTCGGGAAACAAGAAATTCCATGATCCGTTCAGCCCTTTGTTGACTGAGGTTTTTATTCCTTTCCGTCGTCCCGGATTGGTCAGTGTGTCCGTGAATGGATATCTTTACCCGAACCTTGAGTATTTTTGAAAGATCTACCAACCGGCGCATTTCTCCCGCCAACACTTCCATTTTCTCAAACTGACCTTTGGTGGGGACATTAGTGTCCGATTTGAACAGTATGGTTTGAGCCTGTATTTTCCGCTTGAAATCCTGCATTTCGACATAATCGAGATTTACCAGATCTTTATACTCCAGACATGGCGACACCGGGATTGTTTTTAGCCAACTCCTGAGTTCCATGAGCCATTCATTGGAAGCCGCCCCGGAAACCTGAATGCACTTGTCCGCAACCGCTAGTTTGACCGTTGAGGGCGGGTTGAGCAATCTTTTCGCTCGTTTCAACAGTATGTGCACGTCTCCGGACTGATATGGCTCCCAATTCATGATTACATCCGACTCATTAAGCCCACTTGAGCGCAACAATTCTTGAGGATCCGCCGCGAACGGGTCAAGCAGTCCGGAAACCGAAAACTTGCCGTTCTCCTCGCTGTAAGAGGTTATGACCACGCCTTTCTCGGCTCTGAGCTTTCTCAGAAATCCCATGAAAGAGTCGTGTAGGGCCATGTCCTCAATCACTAGAGCATTTGTATCGAACTTATCAACGCCTGGAACATTCTTGACAGAGTTACGGGCTTGCCTTAGCCATTGCAGGTCTGTTTTTCCATGAGCCGACAGGACACCTTCACTCAAGGTAAAGGTCACCGTTTCTCCAGGGTTCAGCATTTTCCGGGCTCTTTTGAGAACAATTTCATCGCTGAGAGCCTGATAGGGAGTCCAGTGGAAGGTGACCCGTTGTGGATTTATACCGATTTCAGTCACTATTTGGTGAGGATCAAGCGAAAGGCTGTCTCTCAAGCCCCGTATGACATAATTGCCATCTTCTTTTTGAGCCTGGGTGATTACAATTCCTTCCATGGCGTTCAGACGGATAAGAAGGTCCTGCCACCGGAAATGCTCCTTAAGGCTGATCCATGTCCATACGGTCAGAACACATGTTACGGCGACAACGGCAGCCATGAGGATTGGAGAGGTTTTTTTCTTGTCTTCAACGTAACGTGAAACCAGGCACGTTTCCAGGATTGGAGACGTAGACTCAAACAGGGCTGTGTCCCCATTGAAATTCTGTAACTCAGCGCCGAACTCAACATGAATTTTCTCCAGCGCCTCTTTCATCACAGCGCGCAGGTTTGCAGGGGCATTCCCCCTGATCACCAAAGCCAGAATTGCTTCCGGACCGTGCTCAATCCATACGTTGAGTTCACCTACAAGAATGCTCTCCAGCCCTTCGCCCTCTTCAACATTGAATGAATCAACGACAAAATCCCTTATCGCCGTTAGCATCCCAGACACCATGTCGGCGTCCTGAAATTCAAGATCATCCTTGACTACATGTTTGAGAAGCAGGCCTGTTTTTTTGTGTATAAGGAATACCTGCTCCACCCGGTAAATTATGCTGTGAAGAATTACAATTTCCGAGAACGGCTTTTTTGCCCTGTAAGCCTCAAAACGCCACTTCAGACCCTTTAGGGAAAAACTCTTGTCCATGGCCTCGTTCAGCGACTGGACCATCCCGCGCAAGGCTTCTGAAATGGCTTTTCGTATGGCCGGACCTATAACCGGGAACAGGGCGTCGGCAAATGATTTGAGATTGTTGCGTATGGAGAGTCGCAGCGCCTGTTCAATGGTAGGACTCAAGGAAGACACCAATGCGTCATCCTGGTCAGATCGGACCCTTACAGCTTCAGGCAGTATGCTTGCTACTTCCGCCGATCGGAGTTGGGGATCATCGAGCCTGAGCTGAATTCTATCGACCTGATCTTCAACCGGACTGATCAACAAATGGCGCAACTCGACAAGGGTCTCATCCTCGACTGAATGTTGCTCAGTCCCATGGCCTTTATCAGAGCCATTTTTGTCTGAATTATCAATCATTCATCAGATCGTTGGCTGACAGGTTGAAATTGACCTCGACCTTGTTGCTTAAACGCATGGCCATTTCCATCATCAGCTCTGACAGATCGGCTCGCTCGACCTTATCGGTTCGTAACTCCTGCGCTTCCTTATCCAGAAGTTCAGAAATAGCTTCGTGTTTTTGACGAATTTCGTCTGAGAGCGTTTTTGATTGTGTCAGAATCTGTTCATGCAGTTCTCTGGACCTTTTGTTAAGTTTATCCTCAGCTTGGATTAGTTTCTTCTCGAAACTTAAAGAGGAATCCTTCAGATTTTCAGTCAATCTGTTCACAGAGGAAGTGCGGTCATCCTGCTCTTTTTCGAGTCGTTCATTGAGCAGCTCGAATTCCTTTTTCATGTACTTCTCTAATGATTCGAAACTCTTCAATAATTCGTCTTTAATGCTGCTTACCTCTTTTTGCATGCGATCTTCAAGGCGATTGAACCTTTTTTCGTACTCGCGCATTTGGGTTCCAAATAAAATATCCCGGATCTTTTCCACATTTCCGGCTCCAGCCAGCACCGACGCCTGAGCGGCCGATGATCCTGATAAGTCTGCCAGACCCGGTTTGCTCTTGTGGACAGCTTGGGGCTCTACAGTCTCTTTTTTGGTCTCTTCCATTTTTAAGTCTCCATTATTATATGGTTTTTATGACACAAGTTTAATCAGCGACTCATTTTGTGGACTCAACCGCCAATCGGGAACAAACTCGACACCTTCAGCGGCAATGTTTAAAAGAGCCGCAATACCTGGGGCCTATTCGCCGGTGATCTCCAGACCGAGGAGGCTTATGTCGTCCTGCGGTCTGCTCGCTCCTGCAAAATCCATGAGGGAATCCTGAATTGATTCCAGAAGTTGACCTATCGGTTCTTTGTGATGCTTTTCAATGGTTTCTTTGAGGCGATCCATTCCATAACAACCGGCGCTCTCATTTTCAAATTCTGTTAGACCATCGCTAAACAGGACCAGTTTGTCGCCGGTTTTCAGGAAGATGTGTCCTTGCTCGAAAGGAACTATTCCACCCAGGCCGATTATCGTGCCGCCCTCATCCAGAGAGTCTATGCTGCCGTCCTGATGAACCACCAGCGGCATCGGGTGGCCTGCGTTGCTGTAAGTCAGCAGGTTGTTACGACGGTCAAGGATTCCGTAAAAAATAGTAAAATATTTGTCAAACCGTTCCAGTGGAAATTCAAGATCGAGATTGTCCATGACCTGTCGTGGAGGTGTTATCGATCTCCCGTCAGGTGCGCCTGCCCGACACTGGACAACAAAACCCGAATGCGGCTGCAACATCTGACAGACCGACACTGCCATCATTGCGGCTGGAGCGCCGTGTCCACTGACATCAAACAGGAAAATCGCGATGTGGTCATCATCAAGTTCAAGCACATTGAACATGTCACCGGCAATTGAAGAGCAAGGCCTGAATTTGAAGGCGGTGCTCACATTTCTTACGCTAGGCATATCGGTAGGAAGAAAACGCCTCTGGATCTCGGCTGCCGCCGCAAGGTCCTCTTTCAGTTTTCTCTGTTTGACCAGCAACAGGTCATGGGCAATCCTCAAGGCTCTCTGAGTCTTGAACAAGACCTCGTAATCCAGCCCTTTTTCTCTAAGATGCTGTAGAATCTCCCTTTTTTCAGCATGGTCACGGCCCAGTAACTGCAGCAGCATCGCTGGCCGTCCAGCAACCCTAAGCGCAATAAGTTCCAGACTGAACTCCTGACCCGTACCATCAGACTCCGTCCACGGACCTGATTTCAAAGAAGATGAGGAAGTTTCCGACCAAAAATGCTCGGCAACAGGTCCAAAATGCTCGGCAAAGGGAGAGAGATTTTCAAGGCTCAGCTCATCTCTCGACAAGGATTCCGGCCCGAAAATATTTTTAAACCAGTCCGGTATCTTGCCATGAATCCTGTAGCGCAGATCTCCCACGGGCTCCATCACCATGAACCCAAGGGAGTCTACAAGTTCGAACAACCATGGTTCCGCAGGATCTGCATGGCAGAATAAATTATCCACCATCTATAAACGCCTTTTCTCAATTTAGAGGTAACTTTGAAATTACGTCAATGATGTCAAAGATTCGTCGGGGCGCAGCGGAGTCTTTATTTTGAACTCAACCGACGGAGGGTCGATGATTCAACGGAAATGAAAAAACTCATCATCGGGTGCCGCTGAGCAAGTGACGGTTCGAGGTTGTGAACCTTCAAGAGCATGAAAGCTTTACATGATCGGAAATCGCTTTTAGGGCTCTACCAGAAATTCCCTGACAATCTAACGAGTCTTGGAGCCGGATTTGCCGGTTAAAGGATCTACGGCGCTTTTCTTTGGAGATCCGACTGAGTTTGTTTTGGCCTTTTGAGTCTTGGACTGGCTTTTGGAACCCGTGGTGGTATTTGTTATTCCAGTACCAGATTTCGATCCCGAACTCTTACCTGTGGCGCCAACACTGGTTTTTGTTTTGTTTGTCGAACCACCAAGCAAATCGGATGAGCTTTTGGCGCTAGCGTCAAATGCGCAAAAAATAACAAATCCGGCTAGAATGCAAAGTATCTTGTTCATAAAAGAACTCCTGGCAAATGTTCATAACTTGATAGGAATGGTATATCAAAACTCCAATTCAAATAAAATCAAAATAGTTGAAATCTTGAGCTTAAATTCGTCAAGACCGTTACCGAAAGTTATATATTTACCATACGCGCATCAAAACAGGCAGTTATAGTGTTTTGCTATAAATTGTCTAATAATAAAAATACAAACTACATTAAAAAAACTTGACAACATCCTCATAAAATGATTGATTCCATTTCCAGCGACAAACCAAACCTAATCCTTCCTTTGGCCCGTTTCCGAACGGGCTACTTTTTTTTGGGAACACTAAAATTCAATTCCTGATTGAGCTTTCACACCTAACTTATAAGGATGTTTTATTTCCTTCATTTCAGTAACCAAATCTGCGGCATCCATCAGGGACTGAGGTGCGCCTCTACCGGTGACAACCACGTGAATACCTGCGGGGCGTTCTTTGAGGAAATCGACAACCTCGGTCTCATCAACCACTCAGTAAGTCATTAAATAGGTCAGTTCGTCGAGGACAATCATTCTGTAATTTTCTGATAATATTTTCCCCTTGGCAAAATCCCATGCCTCTTTCGCAATTTTTATGTCTTCCTCGATATTTTCCGATTTCCACGTGAAACCGCGTCCTTTAACATGTAATTCAAGCTGGCCCTCGAATTTTCTGGCGGATTCCAGTTCACCATATTTCCATGATCCTTTAAGAAACTGAATGACGCATATTTTAAATCCGTGTCCCAACGCTCTGAAAACCTGGCCGAGGGCAGCGGTGGTTTTTCCTTTTCCGTCTCCGGTATTTACAATCAAAAGACCTTGCGTCATATTTTTCCCCTTGTTTGACTTCTCACTACTTCATTTATCATTCAGCAGGAATTTTGGATCCAAAGAACATCCGGAAACTGCCAATATAATGTTCCCGGGCATTATCAGTCCGGATCGATGATGTTCCCCGGATTCAATATCCAGTTGGGATCCAGAGCCGTTTTGACTTTTCTGATTTCGTTCAATCCCGATTCACCAATCATGGCTTTAAGCAATTTTTTCTTTAGTTTTCCTATCCCATGCTCACCTGAAACACTACCTCCGATGGAACAGACATATTTGGCCATTTGCAGGTGCAGTTCATTGAATTTGTCAATTTCGACCGCGTCACCGGCCAGAATATTGGCATGAAGATGAGCGTTACCTATATGCCCAAAAGTATAGGATGATCCTTTCGGGAGTTTTTCATCATATAGAGTTAACAGCAGATCAAGTTTCTGCATCGGTACGGCAAGGTCTGTTCCGATTTTTCTGAGTCCGGGTTTGATGAGTTCGTTTAACCTCTCCGGAACCTGAATTCGCTCAAGCCTCAGAGCCCTCAGATGTTTTTCATCCAAAGCCGCCTCTGTATCGACTACGCCGAAGTTTTTATCGGATTTTAAATGGTCCAGCATGTCGGACCATTTCTGGAGTTTGGAATACATGTCATCCGAGTCCTCATACTCCTGTTCAACATATAAAGCCCCGTAAAATTTTGACAGCTTTTCCGAATGAGCCCCATCCAGAAGGGATGAAGTTGATGATCCAAACCATTCCATACATGACGGACATATTGTAGAAAACTCTCTTAGTCCAAGGCTGTCCCGTTCTGTTGAGGCCACGGCTTTTTCCTGGGTATTCCCATTCCCTGAATCACTATGAAACAGCCATCTTATTTTATCCAGTGTTTGTACTAGCTTGACAGTGGCGTATTTTGAAGACACAAAAATCATCAGGGCAAAATAGGGATTTCTTTTCTTTATCAATCTGGTCCTGACGCTTACGATGATCCCCAGTATACCCTCGCCTCCTATGAAAAGGTCCAGGAGGTCCATGGTCTCTTTTGAAAACAGCCCAGCGGCGTTCTTGACTTCATCCCATGAAAATTGGGGGATTCTGGGCGCAGGAATGAACAGTTCTTCCAAAAGATTTCCGTTTAACTCTCTTGGCCTTACTCTGAATCCCCCCTGATCACTTAAATGCCGTCCTCGTTCAATGTCCAGAAATCTTCCGTTGGGTAATGCCACTGTCAGGCCGTTTATGTAGTCCCTTGTAGGACCATATAAATAGCTCAGAGACCCGGATGCGTTGCAGGCTATCGTTCCTCCAAGCGTGCAGGAATCCTCTGAGGTTGGGTCGGGGGGATAAAAATATCCCTTTTGTTCAACAAACTTCTTGTATTGTTTAAGTATTACGCCAACTCCAACGCTGCTGACATTTTTTTCGTCAAGAGCGTCGAGGTCCCTGACACTAAGGATGAATCCACTCTGAGGAGCTGAAGCGCCGGTTATGGAGGTCTTTCCGGAAACAACAGTGAGGGGTACCCTGTGTTCATTTGCCAGCATCAAGGAGTCGGCGACATCTTTCTCGTTGCGTGCCCGGATCAGTCCGGAGGCCGATCCGGTGAACCTGGACTCATCCTTGAGATAATCCTCAAAACCACTTAGCGACATGTCGAGGCCGAGACCTAACGCTTGAAATTCAAAAACCTTATCATCACTCATGATGAAAACAGCCCTTGTCTATATGGATTACCGTTTAATCTTTATCGAGACCGAAAATGTACCCGACACCCTGAACTGTTCTGATATATTTTGGACTAGACGCTTTGTCTTCCAGCTTCGATCTGAGATGCTGAACGTGAACATCAATGGCCCGGCTGTCCGCATAAAGGTCTGAGGAGGGCCATACTCTCTCACGTATGGCGCTTCTGTCAAAAACCGTTCCGGGATTGGACGCTAACAGCACCAGAATGGCAAATTCGGTCTTGGTCAGATTAACTACCACTCCGGCCTTCCAAACCTTGTTACCGGTAATGTCAATTTTGAGATTGCCAGTCTGGATGACATTGCCACATGAATTGGACCGGCTTGTCCTTCTGAGACACGCCTTGACGCGAGCGGCCAATTCCAGGTAATCGAATGGTTTTACAATATAATCATCAGCTCCGCATTCAAATCCAAGAACTTTGTCCGTAATCCTGTCTCTGGCTGTTAACATTATTATAGGAACATCGGATTTTTCCCTGATCTTCATGCAAACCTGGATGCCATAAACGTCTGGAAGAGACAAATCTAGCATCACCAGGTCAAACCTGTCGGCTTTGAGTGTAGCCAAGGCCTTTTTGCCATTAGACGAAACTTCCACCCGGTAACCATCCAGTTCCATGTGGTCCTTTATTACCAGAGCTATGTCGGGATCATCATCAACAATTAGTATTTTTTTCTGGTTCATTAAATTGCCTCATAGGAATCTCAAACAGAAATCTTGCGCCGGCGCCTGTAACATTCTTCATCCATATTCTACCGCCGTGAGCCTCTACCAAACCCTTGCAAATGGCAAGCCCTATTCCTGAAGAGCCTTTCTGGAATGAGGCGCTGACACTATCCTTAACCTGATAAAATTTCCTAAAGATGTCCTTTTGAAATTTCTCTAGAACACCGGGACCCTGATCTTCTACAGACACCCTATACATGCCGTTTTTCAACTTCTCCGCCACGATCTTTATTGTTCCTGACTCAGGCGAAAATCTGATGGCATTGGACAGAAGGTTGGTCATTACCTGAAACATGCGGGTAGAATCGAAACTGAATCTCGTGTCGTCCGTATCACAAATGACAGACAATGATTTTGAGGATGATTCAGATTCAAAAGATTTTATGGCCGCATCTACAATCTCTTTGAATGAAGACTCTCCAGTCTCCAACTCTATCTGTCCATCTTCAATTTTTGAAAAATCCAGAAAATCCACAACTAGTTTTGTAAGATGATCAACGTTTCTTTTTATAATTTCCAAATATTGTGGAGACTGGTTAGGAGACTTCCTGGAGATTATATCTGCAGCGCCCTTGATAGCGGTCAATGGCGTTCGCAGTTCATGAGAGATGTCGGAGAAAAACTCTGTTTTTACCCTGTTGAGCGCTTCAAGATCCCTGTTTGCTTTTTCAAGCCTGTCTTTGGTCAGTGACAAGTCACGAGTGGCCTCCTTTATCCGGTTTTCCAGGTCATCGTGCTCAGTTCGCAACTTTCTGTCCAACATGTAGCAGAAATCCGATATTTCCTTGAGTTCATCTCCTGCATGTTTTGCTGACGGGTCAGCCTGGGTCAGTCCCAGATTACTGATCGACTCCCGTATTTCTTTTATCCTGTTGAAAACCAAAGACGAGGTTATAAGGTATAGCAACCCCACCAGAGACAACGCCAGTCCAACACCTCCCCCAAAGACCAATAGGGAATTCTTTCTGATTGCGGCCTGAGCCCCGTCAATTGGAACAAAAACACTCAGGCATCCTCCAATGTTTCCAATGCGGGAGTTCTGTTCCGAATGACACTGGATGCAGTCTCCAGTTACGTAAACGGGGGCCAAGTACCTCAATGTTGGTCTACCATTAACCAGGTCCGTCTTGAAAAAACCTTCCGAGCCATTTTCCCTGAAGGATTTCAGCGCTTTTTTTTCTAAATCATCAGGGGCATTTTTCGGATTCAGGAAAAAATCGTTTGTGAGTTTGAACCAGTAAAGCTCGCTGTTTCTGGCTTTGTCCGAGAGAAGCGTGGTTAGTATGGACGGAGTGATTCGGGTGTAAAGTTTACCGTCATCAGCGGTTACATCCGGATTGTGCAGATAGGGGTTGGATTCCATACCTGCGGACTTTTCCAGGAGAATACCGTTGGTTTCCGAACACCACTGACGGGTTAGTATGATTTGTTTGTTAAGAATTATTGCTTGCTTGCGGACCTGCTCCATTATGTGTTCGTTCTGGAGGTTCCAGAACCAGGAAAGAAGGACCGCAAAAATCGTTGTTATGGCAGTAGCGCTGACCACCAGGAATTTTAGGGATATCCCGGCCCCTGAAAATGGCTTTCTGCTGAACATCAATTTTTCCCTGCAAGAGTTTCAAACGCTCTTGGACTTACGAAAATGTAACAGCTAAAGCAAGCGTCGTCAATCTGCCGCAGCTCGTAATATTTTGGGATAACAGTGTAATCACCTTTCAGAAACATTTTTGTTATTAAATGCGTCTGGGTTATCCGCATCGAATTACAAGCGCAGCCTCAGTCTCACTTTTACCCATCATCCTGAATCAGGCCCCTCAAATTTTCCGTCGCCAAAAAATTACAGTTTCTTTACAAACCTTTACAACACATTTACACGCATATGAAGCATACTCATCCTGAAAGATACAGTTTAATCGTCCGCATTATCCAGAATAGTTTTTAGTATTGCCAGTTACGAGTGATTTTATTTTGGGGATAGTTAGTCTAGGGGGAACCCAAGCCATAAACTGCTAAAACTTGAGCCATAGGGAGTTTGAGTCATGCGAAGAATTCTTTTGATGGTCGCATTGGCGGTATTTTTGAGTTCTTGGTGGGCAAACGCTGCCGTAAAGGTTGATCCTAAGCTTTACGGTTCACCGGAAGGGCAGGTGTGCATCAAGTGTCACGAACTTAAGACACCAGGCCTTCATAAGCTTTGGCGTATGGGCCGAATGGGGCAGGCTGGAGTTAACTGTTATGATTGCCACAGGGCCGAGAAGAAGACTGACAAAGTGGCCGGAGATCCGGATGGATTTGACCACAGGGGATTCTGGATAGCCACTATTGTTTCCCCGAAAGACTGTTCAAAGTGCCACAAGGAACAGTTTGAACAGCAGCAGGCTTCGCATCACGCCAAAGCAGCGGACATCCTGAATACGCAGGACAATTACCTGGGATCCGTAGTTGGAGGACCGGCGGCAGTATCCACCGGCTGTAGACAGTGCCATGGTTCGAACGTCAAAGTTCTTGCCAATGGAAGGCTGGATCCGACTACCTGGCCAAACACCGGTATCGGCCGCATAAACCCGGACGGCAGCAAGGGAAGTTGCGACGCATGTCACACTCGGCACAGATTCTCCATAGAACAGGCGCGAAGACCCGACGCTTGCGGAAAATGCCATCTTGGGCCTGACCATCCTCAAATGGAGGTCTATCAGGAATCTAAACATGGTATTCTCTACCAGGCTTTCCGGGACAAAATGAACATGGACAGGAGTGAATGGATAGTCGGCGTTGACTATCAGGACACCGCAACCTGCGCAACCTGCCACATGAGCGCCACACCGAACCAACCAGCAACCCACGAAGTCGGCGCAAGAATTTCGTGGACTCTTAGACCGGCGGTTTCAAAGAAGCTCACACAATGGAAAGAGCGTAGGGACCGAATGCAGGATGTTTGCAAACAGTGTCACGGGGACTTGATGGTGAACAGTTTCTATACGCAGTTCGATGACCTCGTTGACCTTTACAACAATAAATTCGCCATCCCGGCAACCAATGTCCGACAGAAACTTATGGACATGGGCAAGCTAACCAAAGCTGACTTCGATGACAAGCTGGACTGGATTTATTACGAATTGTGGCACCACGAAGGTCGACGGGCTCGTCACGGCGCATCCATGATGGGACCGGACTATGCGTGGTGGCACGGCATGTATGAGGTGGCCAAGCACTTCTACAACAATTTCATTCCCGAAGTCGAAAGAATCATGGGTGGAAAAGAGCAGACCGCTCCTATCCTTAATGAGTTGGTCTACAAGGATCCTATGCATAAATGGTACAAGGACGGCATGAGCAAGGAAGAGCTCCAGAAGATTGAAGCTTACTACCAGCAAAGATATGGCGGTAAAGAGGTTAAATGATCATCGACCGTCTTGTGTAAGTCAAACAAGGGCTGAGTCATGAAACCAAAAATGTTCATACCTCTAGTCATGGCATTGACGTTGGGAGTCGGTGGCGCCTGTATAGACCTTCTTTCCGGACCGGCCTTCGGGCAATCTCAGGAATATGCCGAAGCCATGAAGGAAATACAGGCCCCGACTTCTGAACAGGAGTTTCCTGTGCCGTTAAGGCCGCTGCCAAAGACTATAACGCCCTGTCGGGCGTGTCACGGGCCGGAAAAAGATTTTCCGGTCAATTTCAAACGTCGAGAGGATATTTTAGTCCATAACAATATACGTCTGAATCATGGGGGTATCAGGTTGTGGTGCCTGGATTGCCATCACCCCGAAAACCGTAATTATTTGCTACCGCTGAGTGATGGGAAGGTCATAGAATTCGAGCAGTCCTATCTGCTATGCGGTAAATGCCACGGCACCATTTACAGGGATTGGCGTGATGGCATCCATGGCAAGCGCACGGGCTCATGGAATGGGGCAAAAAATTACTATCTGTGCATTACCTGCCATGATCCACATAACCCTAAATTTAAACCGATGGCCCCTATGCCTCCACCAAAAAAACCTTGGACTCCAACTGACGGGAGAGCCAAGCATTAAGGGTTGCTACGATGAGATATATAAAATCATCAGAGCCAGACTCATCAACAGGGAATAGACCTCCGGCCGATCAGGGGAACTCAAATGCGGTCGTTACCAACACCGAGCTTCCCAACCGGAGGACTTTCCTTGCGGGAGCAGCGAGTGTCCTGGGTATGCTGGCAGTGAGTTCCTGTTCGTGGGAGGAGTTTGCTCAAAAGAACTTTCAGAGGATGACCAAAGAGGAAATCGAACAAACTCTGGAACGCCTCCGTAGAGAATACAGGGAGAAGTATGGCAAGGATTTCGTAATCGGCGTCGAAGAACCGATCGACGCCACTCTGTTTGGTTATGCTCTGGACATTCAGAGATGCATCGGTTGCAGAAAATGCGTCTACGCGTGCGTGGATGAAAACAATCAGTCCAGGGATCCCCAGATTCAATACATTAGAGTCTTGCGCTTCAAAGATGGTGACATGGATCTTGAGCACGCCACCATATATTACGATCCGGAGGAGGTTCCGCAAGACGGATACTACTACATGCCGGTGCAGTGTCAGCAGTGCGCTAACGCGCCGTGCACCAAGGTTTGTCCGGTTAAGGCTACGTGGACGGAGCCTGACGGCATTGTAGTGGTTGACTACAACTGGTGCATCGGATGCAGATATTGCATGGCAGCTTGCCCGTACATGGGACGGTGGTTCAATTTCGCTGCCCCGGTCATCCCGCCGGAAAGCATTAATACCGTCACTCATTATCTCGGAAACAGACCGAGAATGAAAAACGTCGTCGAAAAATGCACGTTCTGCATTCAGCGGGTAAGGCTCGGAAAATATCCCGCTTGTGTCGAAATATGTCCGGTCGGGGCACGTAAATTCGGCAATCTGCTTGATCCTGAAAGTGAGATCAGCAAGATCATAAAAAACAAGAGAGTTTTCCGTCTAAAGTCAGAATTAAACACTCAACCGAAGTTTTATTACTTCTTCGCGACATAACTGCTGAGGGCCAAGATGAAAAACTTCATTGTCCAAGCCGTTAAGAGAATCCTGATAGGTCCACCGATATATTATGCATGGGTCTCTATCCTGTTGGTTCTGGCGGCCGTAGGAATAGCGGCGTATGTCAGGCAGTTACAGGAAGGGCTCATCGCCACCGGCATGACCAATTACGTTTCCTGGGGTTTTTATCTGGGCAACTTTACATTTCTTGTCGGAGTGGCGGCCGCTGCGGTTCTCCTCATAATCCCGGCCTATCTTTACGATTTTGGCCCAATAAAAGACATCGTTATCGTTGGTGAGGTTCTCGCCATAAGCGCTCTTCTGATGTGCATGATGTTCGTAACCGCCGATTTGGGAAGGCCGGACAGAGTCTGGCACATTTTGCCGGGAATCGGCATACTTAACCTTCCTTCCTCACTCCTCGCCTGGGATATTGTGGTGCTCAACGGCTATTTATTCCTGAATCTCCTGATTCCCGGATACATCATTTACAAAGCCTACAATGAAAAACCGGTGAATTACCATTTCCTATTGCCGTTTATTCTGTTGTCCATACCTTGGGCAGTCAGTATTCACACTGTCACAGCCTTCATTTACAATGGACTGGCAGCCAGGCCTTTCTGGAACGCATCTATTCTGGCCCCCCGTTTCCTGGCTTCAGCTTTCTGTTCAGGTCCGGCGCTAATTATTCTGTTATTCCAGATTGTTAGACATTTCTCCAAATTTCACGTGAAGGATGAGGCGCTGCACAAGATAGCCGAAATGATTTGCGTAGCCATGGCTATAAACCTGTTCCTCCTCGGCGCCGAATTTTTCAAGGAATTGTATTCCGACACCCATCATCTGTCCCCATTGAAGTACTTATATGTCGGAATGGACGGCAAAGGCAGGCTGGTTCCCTGGATCTGGACCGCCTTCGCATTCAACGTTACGGCATTTTTCATCTTCCTGGTACCCTACACACGGAAGTGGTTTCCCACTCTGAATGTCGGTTGTGTTCTGATAATCATCGGAATCTGGATCGAAAAAGGAATGGGACTTATAATACCCGGCTTCATTCCTGCCACTCTGGGAGAGGTCTGGGAATATGCGCCGACCACTCTGGAAATTCTCGTCAGCCTGGGAATCTGGTCTATCGGCCTGTTAATCCTGACAATCAATCTTAAAATTGTGCTTCCAATTGAAACGGGGGAGTTCACTAAAAATTCGGGCGTGGCCGAATCCCTTATCGCAGGGAGGGCTTGAAATGGGTCGCCTCAAATTATTCAATATTGTCACTGGTTGTGGCATGGGCTTTGCCTTCACTCTATTTTTGGCATTGTTGGCATCGCTCAACATGGCATTAGCGCAACCATCGACTCCGGCAGAAGGCAAAGCTCCAGCGGCTCCAAAGTCTGTGGCCGAACTTCTCGCGGATTTGAACAGTCCCAATCCATCTGTGGCCTCCAACGCCATAGTTGAACTGAAGGGCGCCAAAATGGCCCCTAAGGATGCTCTTCCTGCTCTAATTTCAGCTTTGAAAAATCAGTCGGAGTTCGTTCGTCTGGGTGCGGCTAACGCAATCGCCGAATTTGGCCCGGAGGCCGCTCCGGCGCTAAATGGGTTATTAGGCGCTTTGAAGGACAAGGACGCCCTGGTTAGGGAAGCAGCGGCCTTGGCCATCCTTGGAATCGGCCCTTCCGCTAAAGGCTCCATTCCTGAACTTGCCAATTTACTCAACGATGACAGTAAAAAGACAAGGGAAGCGGCGGTCACCGCCTTATCTACCTACGGGGTTGAAAGCGTTCCTTCTTTGATCAAGTCTCTGGATAGCGGAAATATGACGGTTTCGAAGGCAGCAGCAGATGCGTTGTCCAGAATTGGGGGGCCAGCGGTGGATCAACTGGTAATGACGCTTAAAAAAGGCGGGCCGGGTTCAGAGAACGCTTCATTGGCGCTTTCCGCAATTGGAAAACCATCAGTGCTCCCTCTGATCGGTCTGTTGAAGGATGCAAACCCGGCAATCTCCAAGAGAGCCGGTGACACTCTGGTGGCCATAGGGACGCCCGCCACGCCGGCATTGATCGAGGCGTTGCGAGAACGAAAATGAGAGTAAAGTGACAAAAAGTTTCATTTTTTAAAGCAATATAAAATTCATGGATGAGAGGAACGGAAGATGAAAAGCGCCGTCTACTTCTTTATCATAGTGGGGATGATTTGCTGCGTGTCAGTATCGTTGAGAGCAGCGGACATGGCCCCGGCCGGTGGGCAGCAGACCTTGGATAAACCGGGC
>CAZGVM010000057.1:16455-16906 GCA_964528855.1 uncultured Desulfomonile sp.
AAAAAGGAGACTCCAGCCAGCTACAACCAGTGGCTTTCGTCCAAACATGGTATAAACAACATGAAGTGCGGAATATGCCATGGCGACGCGCTGAATTACCGTGCCAGGCCTGATAAATCGGTATGCATCGGATGTCACTCCGAGCAGGTTCACAACATGCCGCCCGCGGCTCTGGTAACCAACTGCGCTTTCTGTCACAAGGCTCATTGGTTCACTGTGCACAAGATTCAGCAATATGAAAAATTCTCTCCTGGCCGGGCAGATCGTTTCAATGTGCCTGGATTCTAGTTTGCCCAAATACTGAAGAAGCCTTGGAGGAAGTTTGATGAACATATCCAGAAGAGAAATGATTAAATTATCGGCTGCGGCATTTGCCGCCTCGGCTTTGAACATACCATTTGCGAAATCAGCGCTTGCTGAGGAAGAAATAGTAGTGGACAAGCGGATAAGG
>CAZGVM010000058.1:0-16655 GCA_964528855.1 uncultured Desulfomonile sp.
TATTCCGCTTTCACCTATTTCACCGGATTCAAAGTTAATTCAGGGGAATGCAAGGTCATGGGGCTGGCCCCTTATGGAAACCCCAAATACGTAGACACAATCATGAATGAACTCATTGACATTAAAGAAGATGGTTCATTCAAACTTAACATGAGATATTTTACTTATCCTTACGGCCTGACCATGACGGGATCAGCTTTCGAGAAACTGTTCGACGGTCCTGCGCGAAAACCGGAGAGCCAGTTGACCCAACGAGAGATGGATATAGCAAAGTCAGTTCAGGTGGTTACTGAGGAAATTATGCTCCGGACTTCACGCCACATTCACAAGCTTACGGGAGAAAAGTACCTGTGCATGGCAGGAGGGGTGGCGCTGAACTGCGTGGGAAACGGCAGGATTCTCAAAGAAGGGCCATTTGAGGATATCTGGATTCAACCTGCAGCCGGTGACGCAGGGGGAGCGTTGGGCGCAGCTCTCTTCGTATGGTATCAGCTTTTAAACAACAAAAGGGTGACTAACGATACCACGGATCTTCAGCATGGGTCCTACCTGGGGCCTGAATACTCCGAGGATGAGATCAGAAACTTCCTGGAGTCGCGTGGCTATCCGTATCACTATTTAGGAAACTGTGACGGTTTTTCCAGGATAGCCGATCTGATTGCTGATGGAAAAGTGATAGGTTGGTTCAGCGGACGCATGGAATTCGGGCCGCGCGCATTAGGATCGAGATCGATAATTGGCGACGCCAGAAATACACAAATGCAGAGCCAGATGAACCTTAAAATAAAATACCGTGAAAGTTTCAGGCCCTTTGCCCCATCCGTGCTCGCTGAACACGTAGAAAGTTATTTTGAACTGGATAGGCCCTCGCCTTACATGCTTCTGGTAGCTGACGTCCAAAAGAACATCAGAAAATCAGTGGACGAGGATCAGCAGAAATTGTGGGGTATCGACAAACTCAATGTTGTACGCTCTGATATTCCAGCGATAACTCACGTTGACTATTCTGCAAGAATCCAGACCGTGCATCGAGAGACCAATCCTGACTATTACGATCTTATAGAGTCTTTTTACAGGAAAAGCGGTTGTCCGGTCATCGTAAACACCTCCTTCAACGTTCGAGGAGAACCTATCGTAATGAGTCCAGAGCACGCTTATCTTTGCTTCATGAGAACAGAAATGGATTTTCTTGTCCTTGGCAAATTTCTCTTGGACAAAAAGGATCAGCCGAAGTTGAAAGATGATGAAGACTGGCGATCCCAATACGCTTTAGATTAGAAGAGATCATTACCTGATGAACATCATCCAAGAAATTCGTGAAGAGATTAAGGCAGCGGTGGTAATTCCGACCAACCGGGATCTGAATATTCTTGCCGCATTATTCCTAATAGTCCCGTGCTCGATTGGGGCTCATCTGATCTATTGGCGGGATTCCACATACGGATATGTTTGGATTGGAATTGGCGTGTCGCTTTTCGCAGCCCGCTTCATTCCACCTCTTTTCAAATACATTTTTCGGCAGTGGGTGGCTTTATCCATCATAATCGGTTATTTTATCTCAAGAATATTGCTGACTCTTATATTTTTCCTCGTGATCACTCCCACCGGGATGCTCATGAAGCTATTCGGGAAAGATCCGATGGACCGAAAAATTGATCCTCAGGCTTCGACGTACTGGATCGAACACGAACAACCCTCGGATTCAACTATTGAAAGATATAAGAAACAGTTTTAAAATTTACGTAATAGATTAGGAGGGACTCTGCATGTCACTGGTTAGAGAATTTTGGGATTTCATGAAAGTCCGCAAAAAATTCTGGTTGGCCCCCATCTTGATTGTTTTGGTAATACTCTCTGCATTTATAATACTTGCGGCTAGTTCACCTGTAGCGGCCCCGTTCATTTACACGTTGTTCTAGGAGGTTGAAAACCCCAAGGCACTAGACCGGTCCTGCCGTTTTCTCTCGCCAGTCTAGTATAGCTTTTAACGACAACTGGCGTCTCTTGCTTCTGGCTCTATTGGAAGGAGGGGACGCTTTTATTTTGTCTCAGGACTCGGACTTGAAAAAAGGATTAATCTAATTTTATATAGTCGATACATTAACATTCACACCCGAGCGAGGAACTGATGTGAAGAAATTTATATTCGTCACGATCTACATTGCATTTCTGTTGCTAATTGCAGTCGGACTCATTGCAGGACTGGAATATTACGCATATTTGAAGGTCAAGGCGTCGCCACTGGGTCAGGCCTACTCAGGCAGAGACCTTGACCTGGCAAGGCGAAGCTCGCAGACGGTAGCTCCGCAATACGGCTATGAACCCACCCCCGGATTCGCCGCAGTCAGAAACACCAGGCTGGGTAATTCATTAGAATTTATTAACGAAGAGAGCTTCAAGGATTTTGATAGTGTCCCGCAGGAAAAACCGGCGGATGAGTTTCGCGTTATAGTCACCGGAGGCTCCGTAGTTTATGGGCGAGGCCCGGTCCCTCCTGCGGACGTGGTATGTGACTTTTATGAAGTGACATACCGCTGGACTATTCCTCATATCATGGAAAAACTCATGAATGCGGATCCTCAGATCAGGGAAAAGATCGGCGGAAAAACTGTCCGTGTAATAAATGCGGGGGTCGCCGGTTTTGTATATCAAAACAACCTTATGAGATATCTCGCTAAGCTCCGGTTGTATCAGCCGGATCTGGTAGTGGCTCTTGACGGCGCAAATGAAGTGCATACTGTAGCAAGACCCCTAAAAGACTGGAACTATTTCACAGAAGGACCCTACTTTGAAGTTGTGACCGAAGTCATGGACATGAGCAAGGCAGGATTAATGAACTACCTCACGCTCTGGCTTAAAAGGAACACTTATTTTTTTACATGGCTTGCAATGAACAAAGGTGAAGGGCCCGGTATACTCATGGAAAACAGGGGATTCGCCGCTCACCCCCAGGATCCGACCCCTGAAATGATTGAATACCTGAACAAAAATGTCGCTCAGGTGGCCGATGTCGCCACAATTTATCACAAGGCCCTGGAAGCTGATAGAGTGCCGCATATCTTCGCGCTTCAGCCAATGTTCAAAAATTCCAAAAAGAAGAGAACGCTTCTCGAACAGGAAATTGAAAAAGTCACGGGCATGGACAAAATCGGTTTCTACGACGCTGCCATGACGTATGACACACTCGTGAGCCAGGTCAAAAAGCGAGGGGCCAAAGATGGTTTAGATGTCATAGATCTAACCACAATCTTTGACTCAACCAACGAATGGGTTTTCACCGATTGGTGTCATTTGACAAACGGGGCCAACTTTATCATAGCCAAGGCGCTGGTGGGCAGAATCAAGAAACAGGTTCTGGGGATTCCCCTGAAACCATTCGATGAACTTCAGGAACCCTATGACTCTTATTTCACTGACTATTCCAAAAACGCCAAGGTTTTCGTTGATGGCAAGCCGACAGACAGCGGGCTGAACATACTCAAAGGCTATCCTTCCGCAAATGGGCTCGAAGCGCAATCAATCTCAGCCTCCGAAGCAGATGTCTCGCTGGATCTTGGAGAAGTTCTGCCTATCTCCAGACTCAGGATAGTATGGGGGACCGAGAACACGACACCACAGAAATGTAGAATGGAAGTATCGACGGATGGAAATAACTGGGAACCCTGGGTGAATATCGAGCACAATCCTGCTGACAGCTTCGATCAATGGCCAGGGTTCGAATATTATGCCGACAAGGAGACCAGGGCACGTTTTGTGAAATATACCCAGCCGTCAGGGCCGGACAATATTTCACTAAAACAGATCAGCATCTTCAGATGAGCCAATGGGAATCACGGCGGCCTCTGAGAGAGGCAAAATTTTGCTGTCACGGGCATAGAATTGGCCATAACAAATCAACAGTACGAATTACTTATTTATGCCCAAACTCTTTGAGTTAAATGGAGGGACTCTATGAAACTATCAGGTAAAAAAGCCATTATCCTTATTGAAGATATGTATAATGAATTTGAGGTCTGGTATCCATATTACCGACTCATAGAAGAGGGTTGCAAGGTAACCATAGTTGGACCGGGGCATTCCACCACCTTTCATAGCAAATACGGCATTCCGGCGGTGGCTGAAAAATCGGCCTCTGAGATTTCGACGAATGATTTTGACGCTATAATAATTCCAGGTGGTTTCGCTCCTGATAAAATGCGAATACATCCACCGATGGTGAAACTGGTAAAGGACGCTTTTGACCAGAAAAAAGTTGTGGCTTCCATTTGTCATGGCGGCTGGATGTTGGCGAGCGCCGGTGTCCTGAAAGGTCTAAAGGTCACTTCTTATATTGCAATTCGGGATGATATGGTCAACGCTGGGGCAATTTGGGAAGACGCAGAATTGGTCCAGGACGCAAATGTAATCACATCAAGAAAGCCGGATGACCTTCCCGCCTTTTGCAGGGCGATAATATCCGCAACAGCCGCTTGATCCCGGTTTGCGGGGAGGCCGCTAGGCTCGGCCTCCTCAAGTAATTTTTCTGAAAGGAGGCGACTATTTGGCGGACGACATTATTCTAGAGTCCGACGTTGTTCTTGAGGATGGTTTATCCAAAGCCAGAATCACAATTACTGATGGAATTATCAGGAAAATAGAAAGAATCCAGACAGACCGCTACAACAACCTTCTGACATTACCAGGCTTTATTGAT
The DNA here is from genome assembly GCA_964528855.1 of uncultured Desulfomonile sp. Taxonomy (GTDB): domain Bacteria; phylum Desulfobacterota; class Desulfomonilia; order Desulfomonilales; family Desulfomonilaceae; genus CAITZA01. Next base: position 4,694 of record CAZGVM010000058.1, read on the forward strand.
GTTCATGTCCACGCTAGAGAATATGCCCTACCCTCTGGCGCCGTCAGCGTTCAAAAAACCGACTGGCAAAAAATGACCGCCAAGGAAACTTTCCGCACTGCCGGGATGGCCGCTTTGAACGGAGGTGTGGTCCTGTATGCGGCCATGCCCAACGATCCGGTTCCACCTGACAACTTGGAAACCTACAATTCAAAGATGCGTTTGACTCAGACATCTGCCTGCCCCGTCATTCCATTGGCATGCATAACAAAAAGTTCGGAACCGTGGGCCAACATCCCTTACAAGCTTTATCTCGATCACAAGCCCGGATCGTCTTCATTCTCCTTTTGGAATGATGTTGAGACAGCTTTGAGCAGATATTCCGGGTGTCACGTTTTCTTTCACGCTGAGGACCCGGTTATCCTGCAGGAGAATTCGCATCTCACCGAGCGTTGGCAAAACAGACCGCCGGAGGCTGAAATCAGCGCTGTGCGAAGAATCCTGGATCTCACCGCAAAATATGGTCTCAACACCCACATCTGCCATATTTCCACAATTGAAGCTGTAAAGCTCATCCAGGAGTTTAACAACACCTCATCCGCCAAAGTTACCAGCGAGGTTACTCCACATCACCTGTTCTTCAGTGTAGATGAGTCAGGCGTCTTCGGAGATGGAGCGGTTGTTCATAGCAACCGCTCTTTTTTTGACTGTAACCCTCCCTTACGTTCCGAGCGCCAAAGGACCGAACTTATTGGAGCGCTGCGAGAGGGTCTGATAGACATGGTCGCCGGTGACCATGCTCCACACACCATTGAAGACAAAGGAAAAGGCTCGCCCGGTATGCCGCAACTCGACACTTACGGCCCGTTTGCAGCCTGGCTGATCAACAGACAAGGTTTTTCATTTAATAAAATCGCGGAACTTTTTTCAAAGGCCCCGGCAATGCTAATCTCTGACTATGTCACCGGCGACTTTGGCTCAATCAGGCCCGGCGTTCAAGCTAACCTCACCATCCTGGATCTGTCGGAAAAGACTCTGGTGAAAGATGACATGATAGTCGGCAGGGGACCGCTTCAAACCAGGTGCTGTTGGTCTCCCTTCAATGGAATTCCTTTGCCCGGAGCTGTCTTCAAGGTACTGCTAAAGGGAGTGGCCTACGATTTTCCGAGTGATTTGGCAGCCTTCGACTACCCAAACACGGATAAAAAAAGGGTATAAACAAATGAACTTTAAAGGAAAAGACATAATTTCCATGAAAGATCTCACTAGAGCTGAGATCGATCATATTCTGTCGAGGGTAGAAACCATCAGAAATCATCCTCAACGGGGGAAACTGTGCAAAGGAAAAGTCTCCGCCATGCTTTTCTTCGAACCCTCCACCCGCACTCGAACTTCTTTTGAAGTGGCAATGCGCAACCTTGGAGGAAAAATCGGCGGTTTCTACGATGCAAACATAACCTCGGTAGTCAAGGAGGAATCACTCTTGGACACGGTCAAAATGCATGATGGCTACGGCTTCGATGTGATTGTCATCCGCCATCCCCTGAAATGGGCGGCTCGAGTCGCATCGGAGGCCGCCCTCATTCCTGTCATCAACGCCGGTGATGGGCCCAACCAACACCCCACTCAAACGCTTCTCGATCTTTACAGCATCCAGCAAACCCAAGGGCGCCTCGACGGCATTACAATAGCCATGGTAGGCGACCTGATGAATGGAAGGACCGTTCATTCACTATCGGAAGCATTACTCAAATATAATAACTGCAACCTCATCTTCATCTCTCCAAGGGATCTTGCAATGCCTCGATCCCTGATTGACAAATGTAAGAAGGACATATCCGAAACAGGCGGGTCCGTCACGGAAGGCAGCAGAATTGAAGATTTTATCTCAGATGTGGACATACTCTACATGACCCGCATACAGATGGAACGTCTCCAGGAAAGCGCCCTGGCGGAAAAATTCCGAAGCATCTACAGACTTCAGGCTTCCATGCTGTCAAGTGTCAAAGATAACATGAAAATAATGCATCCTCTGCCTCGAGTTACCGAAATAGCTCAGGATGTTGATGACACTCCATACGCCTATTATTTCCAGCAGGCAAGAAACGGGCTTCTGGTGAGAGAAACTCTCCTTGCTCTGATTTTGGGGGCTATAAAATGAGAAGAGAAACCTCTATTACAATTGCGAAAATTGAATCAGGAATTGTCATTGACCACATTCCGGCCGGCAAGGCCTATCAAATTTCCCAGGTGTTGGGGCTGGGAGAATTCGCCAGAAAAACCGGCGACATCATCGCAATAGGTATCAACTTTGAATCCCCCTCAATGAACAAAAAAGATATAATAAAAATGGAAAATCTCAGTTTGACCAGGAACATGCTCAAAGTGGTAGCTCTAATTGCGCCTAACGCCACGATAACGCGAATTGAAAACGGCAAGGTAACAGAAAAACACAAAGTCGAAATACCGGAGTCAGTTGGAGACGTGGTAGTGTGTCCCGACCGGTTCTGCATAACGAACCATGAGCAAATTGCAGGCAAATACCACGTCGTCTCAAAAGACCCTTTAACCCTGAAATGCCACTATTGTGAGACCGAATTCTTTGGACGGCTCATAAAGTATAAAGAAAAGAACTAAAACAGCTCTTGGCGTGGTCAAACTTTCAGTGGCTTCACCATGTTTTCCGGAACTACCCATTCATCATATTGTTGCTGTGTCAGGAAGCCTAGCTCTAGTGCGGCCTGCTTCAGCGACAATTCATTTCTGTACGCATGAAGTGATATTTGAGCGGCTTTTTCATATCCAATATGATGATTTAAAGCGGTAACCAGCATTAGAGAGTTATTTAGTTGCTCTTTTATTCGATTATGGTTTGGTTCTATGCCTATTGCGCATTTGTCGTTGAATGTCTGACACGCCTCAGCCAGTAACTGGATTGATGTGAGGACGTTGTATAAAATTACCGGTTTGTAAACATTGAGCTGGAAATTCCCCTGTGATCCGGCAAAGGCTACGGCGGCGTCAGCGCCATAAACATGAACGGCAACCTGGGTCATAGCCTCACACTGGGTAGGGTTTATTTTCCCGGGCATTATCGATGATCCCGGTTCATTGGAAGGAATGGTTATCTCACCTAACCCTGCTCTGGGGCCACATGCGTACCATCTTATGTCATTAGCTATTTTTATCAGGGCGCAGGCTAGCGTCCTTAGGGTTCCGGAGGCTTGGACCATAGCGTCGTGCGCCGATAGCGAGGCAAACTTGTTTGGAGCGCTCACAAAAGGTTTGCCCGTTTCACTGGCTATCTTTTCCGCTGAGACCCTTGCAAAATCCGGATGAGCATTCAGACCGGTTCCTACTGCTGTTCCTCCGAGAGCAAGATCGCAGAGCCACGGTAAAGAGCCTTCGATAGCTGCTATAGCCTGATCAAGCTGGGCTACCCATCCGGAAATAACCTGTCCTAACGTCAGTGGGGTGGCGTCTTGAAGGTGAGTCCTTCCTATCATGACAATCTCGTCAAAGGCGAGCGCCTTGGATTGAAGGGTGTCTCTCAACATGGAGACGGCTGGGAGAAGGGCCTCAGTTATCTGTTCCACTGTAGCAACATGCATGACGGTGGGGAAAACATCGTTCGACGATTGGCTCCGGTTGACATCGTCATTCGGATGGACCGGACTCTTGGAACCCAGCGGACTACCGACCAGTTCATTTGCGCGGTTTGAAATCACCTCGTTGGCGTTCATGTTTGATTGTGTGCCTGAGCCTGTCTGGAAAACCACTAGAGGAAAGTTGTCGTCCAGCAATCCGTCTATTACCTCTCCTGAAGCCTTAACGATCAAATCCGCCTTATCCTTGGGTAACTGATTAAGTTCAAGGTTTGCCAGAGCCGCGCATTTCTTCAGGATGCCGAATGCCCGGATAACCGGCCTTCCCCACTTAAAGTGTTCAACGCCGATAGGAAAATTCGTGACCGATCTTTGAGTCTGTGCCCCCCAATATTTGTCGGCCGGCACATGCACATCGCCCAACGCGTCGTGATCCACCCTGAAATCAGCATCCCGCTTGGTCTGTGTCATAGAAGGTTTTCTCCTGAATATTAAATTTTTTAAATGAGTGAGTGAAGCTAAAAGCCTTTCGCCGCAGATTGCTTAGAAACATGCATGAACTGTTATTTGCGACGCGCACCGAGACGAATATCCTTGCGGTGTCACGAATTGACCGATCTTACATTAATCAGTGTTTACTCCACAAACCATTAATAATAAATACGAAGCCTGGCAGCCAAATAAAAAAGGCGGCCAAACAGCCGCCTTTTCCAAGCAAGAATCTATTAATACATGCCACCGGGAGGCATACCGCCACCGGGCATAGGAGGCGCGTCTTTTTCTTTGGGCTTCTCGGCTATCATGACTTCCGTGGTCAGCATGAGGCTGGCGACAGAAGCTGCATTCTGAAGCGCAAGCCTGGTTACCTTGGCCGGATCGATTACGCCGTTCTCAAGAAGGTCTTCGTAGACTTCCTTGTGAGCGTTGAAGCCGAAAGCTCCGGATGCGTTCTTGACCTTGTCCACGACTATTGAGGCGTCATGTCCCGCATTGGAGGAAATCTGCCTGATAGGCTCTTCGAGGGCCCTGATTACTATCTTCGCGCCTGTAAGTTCGTCGCCCTCGAGGGAGAGATCCTTTATGGCGTCCAGGCACCTGAGATAAGCCACACCGCCACCAGGAACGATACCTTCCTCTACGGCGGCTCTAGTAGCATTAAGAGCGTCTTCCACGCGGGCCTTCTTTTCCTTCATCTCGGTTTCAGTGGCTGCGCCGACATTAATAACCGCCACACCGCCGACCAGCTTGGCCAAACGCTCCTGCAGTTTCTCCCTGTCGTAATCCGAGGTGGTCTCGTCGATCTGGGTTCTGATCTGTCTTACGCGACCTTCAATCTTCTCTTTTGCGCCGGCGCCGTCTACGATCGTGGTGTTATCTTTGTCAATGGTTACGCGTTTGCAGCGACCAAGATCGTTCAGGGTGACGTTCTCGAGCTTAAGGCCGAGGTCTTCGGATATTGCCTGACCACCCGTGAGTATTGCGATGTCTTCCAGCATGGCTTTGCGTCTGTCGCCAAAACCAGGGGCCTTGACTGCGCATGCGTTCAGAGTGCCACGAAGTTTGTTTACCACCAGTGTGGCCAATGCTTCGCCTTCGACGTCCTCCGCCACGATCATAAGCGGACGGCCCATTTTTGCTACCTGCTCCAGCAACGGAAGCATATCTCTCATGTTGGAGATCTTTTTCTCATTGATGAGAATGTATGGCTCATCAAGCACAACTTCCATTCTCTCAGGATCGGTAACAAAATAAGGTGAAAGGTAGCCACGGTCGAACTGCATACCCTCGACCACATCCAGGGAAGTCTCCATGGCTTTGGCTTCTTCTACGGTGATGACGCCTTCTTTGCCGACTTTTTCCATTGCTTCGGCGATGATGTTGCCGATTGTAACGTCGTTGTTGGCTGAAATCGTTCCAACCTGAGCGATTTCTTTTTTGTCCTTGGTAGGCTTGGAGAGCTTCTTGAGATTAGCTACAACCGCTTCAACAGCGGCGTCGATTCCTCTCTTGATGTCCATGGGTGAAGCGCCGGCCGCTACCATCTTGATACCTTCACGATAAATGGCCTGAGCAAGAACAGTGGCGGTGGTTGTTCCGTCGCCGGCTACATCGGATGTCTTTGAGGCTACTTCCTTGAGCATCTGGGCGCCCAGGTTTTCGAATCTGTCCTCAAGTTCGATTTCCTTGGCTACCGTAACGCCGTCTTTGGTAACAGTCGGAGATCCCCAGGATTTCTCAAGAATCGCGTTGCGACCCTTGGGGCCCAGTGTGGATTTAACGGCGTCTGCCATTATGTTCACTCCACGAAGTATCTTGTCCCTCGCCTGCTGTTCAAACAAAATTATCTTAGCTGCCATTTATTTTTGCTCCTTGATATTTATAAGTGGTTTTTAAAATTCATCCTTACAGTTGAGACACCGTTATTCAACCAGACCCAACACGTCATCTTCCTTCATGATAAGGTACTCGACGCCTTCGACCTTGATTTCAGATCCTGAATACTTTCCGAAAAGAACTACGTCACCGGCTTTCAGTTCCAAGGGAATGAGCTTGCCGTCTTCTAAACGTCTTCCATGTCCAACTGCTATGATCTTGCCCTGCTGTGGTTTCTCTTTTGCTGTGTCAGGAAGAATAATGCCGCCCTTTGTGACTTCCTCTGATTCGACCCTTTCTACAAGGATCCGATCATATAGAGGACGAAATTTCATGGTCTAACCTCCGCGCTATAAAATTATTTGGTTGTGCGCTGTTTGAATTATCAGCACTCTCCCTTTATGAGTGCCAATACTTGTGCGAGTTGTCAAGCGCGTGCGGAAATTTTTTTGCAGGAATCGGGCAAAATATCTGGCGAGATTTGCAACATGACACCGTAGATGGTAAAAAATAACGTTTATACTTAAGGCCTCAGGGCGTAGGCGCCTTGACGTTTCAACAGGGTTGGTTGAATTTATTACATCAGCCACAGAGGTTTTTTACGGATGCCGGCCAAGCGCGACCTGACATGCGACCAATGCGGAAATACGGTCTGGATTTTCAGGAATCCTGTCCCTACAACCGACATAATCATAGAAATCAACGGAGGCATTGTTCTCATAAAGAGAAAAAATCCTCCACATGGCTGGGCTCTTCCCGGAGGTTTCATTGACTATGGAGAAAAAGCGGAAGAAGCCGCCATCAGGGAAGCGCGTGAGGAGACCGGGCTTGAAATATCGATAACGGAACTGCTTGGCGTGTATTCAGCCCCGGATAGGGATCCGCGTGGTCATACCATCACTGTTGTTTTCGTAGCAAGGGGTTATGGAACACCGGCGCCGGCCGATGACGCAGCAGACTTAAGGATAGTGGACCCGGAAAATATCCCTCAGCCCGTAGCCTTTGATCATTCTGAAATCATTGCAGACTACGTCAAACGATCGAGAATAGCTCGATAATGATAAGGCTGCTCTTTTCAAGAATGGTTTGTGGGAATGGGAGATTTGTATGACCATAAAGGTTATGATTCAATGAACGATACCGAGGTAAAATAATGATAGGGGTTTCCAAACTTTATTGCGGCGCTGTGGAAGCGTCTGACCCACTGAGATATGGAAGGCTTTCCAAAGATCTACCGTCTCACCTTCTCCAGTTTTCATCTGACAAAAAACCTGTGGTTGTCTGGAATGTGACAAGGCGTTGTAACCTCAAATGTGTTCATTGTTATTCTCAGTCGGATGACAGGGATTATAGCGGCGAGTTGGCTTACGAACAGGGCATTGACTTACTCGACGATCTGAGTTCCTTCGGAGTTCCGGTTGTGTTGTTTTCCGGAGGAGAACCGCTGATCAGACCGGACTTGCTGGATCTCATGAAGCACGCGTCTTCAAGGGGGATGAGGGCCGTCATATCTACCAACGGCTCCTTGATCGACGCCAAAATGGCAAAATCACTGAAAGAGGTTGGTTTGTCCTATGTTGGGATAAGCCTGGACGGCCTTGAGAAGACCCATGATGAGTTCAGAGGGGTGTCTGGCACATATTCCAGAGTCATTCGAGCTATAAAAAACTGCAAGGAAAATGGGCTCAAGGTAGGTTTGCGATTTACCATCAACAAGCGTAATTTCAGAGAAATTCCGGGTGTTTTTGACCTGGTTGAGTCTGAGAAAATTCCACGCATCTGCTTTTACCACCTTGTTTACTCAGGACGCGGGCTTGAGTTGATTGAAGAGGATCTCGCACATCAGGAGACCAGAGACGTGGTGAACACCATCATTGACCGGACCAAGCGTCTCCACGATGGGGGCATGCCGGTTGAAGTCCTCACTGTCGATAACCATGCGGATGGCCCGTTCCTGTATTTGCGAATGCTCAGAGAAGATAAGGAGAGGGCTGCACAGGTCATGAAACTGTTGCAGATGAATGAAGGAAATAACTCCGGCCGTGGGATTGGATGTGTTTCATGGAATGGAGACGTTCATCCCGATCAGTTCTGGAGACATCTCACTCTCGGGAATGTCAGGGAAAAGCCATTTTCAATGATATGGACCGATCAGGAGAACGAGTTCCTGATGAAACTCAAGAACAAAAAGGCGCATGTGTCCGGACGCTGCTCGAGGTGTAAGTGGTTGAATATCTGTGGAGGAAACTTCAGGGTCAGGGCTGAGGCTGTCTATAATGACGTTTGGGCCCCTGATCCGGCATGTTATCTGACAGATGAAGAAATCGGGCTCTGAAAACGATTAGAGGTTGAAGAAAACTCTGAGAAAGGTCAGTCTTCATGCTTTATGGCGGACATGTCAGGACAGTCGAAGATATTTACCACCTGAAGGATAATTGTCTGGATTTTGGCGAGGTCGTGCTTAAGGACGCACAGACCCGGGACTACTGGAATCGCAACAGGAACCAGTTGAATGCGGATGAAAAGTTCTTTTTCATAGCCCATGGACCTCATGAGGGAAACCCAAATAGTATTGACAACTTACACAACCATTACATGCCGGAGCTGAAAGAAACCGTTCAAACAGTAAGCCGACTGGGAATAGGTTTTCTAACGACACATTTGTGGATGGACTCGAGGTGCGTGCTGTCGGATGTGATTGACACCAAAATTGAAGCCCTGAGAGATTTGCACAGGTTCGGCCAGGAGCGTCATGTCGTAATCAGTCTCGAGAACCTCTCCGAATCTACGTCTGATTTCTCCCGGATACTTTCGAGCATACCAGAGCTTTCTCTGACGCTGGATGTTGGGCATGGACAATTACTTACCCGGCAAAACAGGTCATTCGAAATCATTCGTGACTTCCATTCGAGAGTCAGGCATGTTCATGTCCACGATAACCTGGGAGGAGTCGGCGTCAAAGACGACTTGCACCTTCCTCTGGGACAGGGAATTATCGACTTCGAGGGTATTTTCCACGAGTTGATAAAAAGTGGTTATAATGGAACCATCACTCTGGAGTTGAAGCCGGAAGAACTCAGTTATTCTCTGGCTCACGCCAAGTCTATTGTGAGCAAAATAACTGAACGGTTGCCATTAGCTTCTAACTAGAAATTAATAGAAGGAATTGCTGGTTGCTGAATACAAACGGCGGATTTTTCTCGACTGAGGGCAAACTGTGTAGCCGGTTTTTGCATTAACCCATACTCCTTACAGGAGGTTGTTTTGAAATCAGAGAACAAATTTCAGGAGATGAAAATTGCCGGCATTGCATCCGATACGAGAAATATGCAACCGGTTGTAATCCTGAAAGAGATATCAGGCGAGCGTGAGCTTTACATCTGGATTGGGCCCGTCGAGGCTATGGCGCTTCAAAGGGCCATCAGTAAAGAGGTTTTCCAGAGACCACTGACTCACGAATTGCTGCGAAATCTGGTAGAAAAGCTTGGGGCGCGTCTTGAACACATCGAAATAGATGACCTCAAGGACCACACCTATTATGCCACCATTTATCTCAAGACACCGGATTCCAGGCTGGTGACCATAGACGCCAGGCCGTCCGACTCACTGGTGCTGGCCACATGGACAGGCGCTTCCATTTTTGTAAGTGAGAGGGTAATTCAGGGAATGTCGGAACCTCAAACGGCAGATGAACCGCGCAAAAGAGTTGTTTTTACCCAGGAAGACGTTGAAAAAACAGACGAGGAACTCACTAAAATACTGGAGCGAATAAAACCAGAAGATCTGGGTAACGCCTGAAAATGTCATTTAGAAGGGGCGCCATTATTTTACGGTTTGTCGTGAATCGATTGCTGAAAGCCTCCTCATGGCTTGAATGCGGCAGTTATGTGATGAAAACGGAATGACGAGCAAGATGCAGGCGCAAAAGTCCGGAGGGCCTTTCAGGCTACTCAAATACTTCTTCATCTCGGGTTTCGCCGTCATTGCGGTCGTTACATTCCTGCTGGGCGCATTTCTGTATTCCCGTAATATTGACACTCTATTGAAGAGCGCTGAGAATTACGCGAGGCTACTTGCCGAAAACCTCAATTACAACATTTTTATAGGTTTTTATGCTCCACTCAAGGCCAGGGGCGCAAAAATGGATCTCAGAAAATGGGATCAATTCGGCGCGCTGGACTCTCTGATCAAAGACTTCACCTATGGTTTGAAGATTGATCGAATCAAGATAATAGACAGGTCCAGGAAGATAGTTTACAGCACCGAATACGACCTGATCGGGACCTATGAGCCGGAGAATTCAGCCGTCGATGACGCTTTGAACGGTAAAGACCATACGCAGATCAGACAGGGGGTCAGGTCGCAGTCACAATGGTATGGGAAATGGTTGGCCGACACATACTATCCCCTGCGCGAGGGCACGGGAAATTACTGGATGCTCGGAGCAATCTATGGGGTGATCCAGATATCCCAGGATGTCACAGACCAGTATCTCAACGTCCAAAGATCCATACTAGTCATAATGGTCGTTGCCACTGGCCTCATGGCCTTCCTGTTCATAATGCTGACCCTGATTGTCCGTCGTGGTGAGATAATGCTCATTGAGAGGGCCGCCAGGCAGAAAAAGCTGGAGGAACAGCTTCAGCAGTCCGAAAAGCTGGCCTCAATAGGGCAGATGGTAGCCACCATAGCTCATGAAATCAGAAATCCGCTTGGGATCATCCGCTCCTCGGCTGAGGTTCTTGTAAACAAAGAAAACCCTGATCCTGCAAGAATAAAAAAACTTGCCGGCATAGTGGTTGAAGAGGCCACCAGACTGAGCCTTATATTGACCGATTTCCTGGATTTTGCCCGTCCCAGGTCTCCTGCCGCCGACAGGGTTGATGTGAGGAATATCCTTTACAAGGTCAAGAGTCACCTTGAACACGAAATTCAGACCAGACAGATAAAGTGGTCCGATTATAGCGCTGACGGAGCTGACCCGATAGTAACAGGGGATCCGGATCTTCTATATCAGGCCTTTTTGAACATCACCATGAACGCATTCGAAGCAATTGCGGATGTCGGGTCATTTAAAGTATCTGTGAGCAACGAGGCGGATAGCGTCATCATTGAATTCGAAGACGATGGACACGGAATCAAGGAACCGGACATCCCGAGAATCTTCTCTCCATTTTTCACCACACACGATATGGGGACAGGTCTGGGCCTGTCAGTGGTGCATAACATAATCAGCGCTCACGAAGGCGAAGTAAGTGTCAGAAGTGAAGAAGGCAAATGGACAATTTTCAGGGTTTCCTTACCTTCAGCGCCTGGTCAGTCAACTTGAATGGATAGTGAATAATTCTCATGCCTAAAGTTTTGGTAGTCGATGATGAAAAGAATTATTTGTTCGTGCTCGAGGATCTTCTGAGCGACGAGGGATACGAGGTTCTAACAGCACCGAACGCTTCGGAAGCACTTGAAATAATTCTGCGGGAATCTGTGGACACGGTCCTCAGCGACATAAAGATGCCGGGGATGACCGGGGTAGAGTTGCTCGAAAAAATACTGAACATCGATTCAGACCTGCCTGTCATTTTGATGACGGCGTTCGCCGAGGTGGACCAGGCCGTCAATGCCATGAAAAAAGGCGCGCTTGACCACATACAGAAACCTTTTGACAACCAGGATGTTAAACGGGCGGTAGCCAGGGGAGTCGAGAAAAGGCAACTCGTGAAAAGCATTCGTCGCCTTGAAACTGAACTGGGCAACTCGTGGGGAAATATTGTAGGCGAATCGGAGCCAATGAAAAAGGTATTCTCTATAATGCAAAGAGTGGCTGACACTCCTACCACCGTCCTCGTTACAGGCGAATCGGGAACAGGAAAAGAACTCGTAGCTCGAGGATTACACCAGGCTTCATCAAGAAATCATGCCCCGTTTGTTTCACTTAACTGCGCTGCCATACCTGAAAACCTGCTGGAGTCAGAGTTGTTCGGCCACGAAAAGGGATCATTTACTGG
>CAZGVM010000059.1:0-16404 GCA_964528855.1 uncultured Desulfomonile sp.
TTTGGGTCTGATCTTGCTGCTCGATGCCAAAACGCTTCATATGCCTATAAAGAGATTCTCGGGTTATCCCTAGCATGCAGACAGCGTATCTTTCGTCGCTTCTAATGTGCCGAATGGCCACTAGCCAAGAAATTGCGGATGGGTGACCATAGATTCATGACATGCCTATTTGTCCTTGCCTCTTAAACGTCCTGCGCGTAACCAATTGCTATTGTAGTAGATAATGTCCCTGTGATTGTCCACTCACTAAACGTGGATCGTTTAGAACTCTTACAGGCTGAGTATTATCGTTCTAACAAGAGCGAGCCAAGAAAATTAGTTTTAGCGTTCATCGTGTTGTTACCTGGGCCTCCGATGTTCGGCGAATTGAGCCCGAAAACCAAATGAGACAAGATCTTCAAAATGTTTAGTGCTGACATGATCTGGCCCAAGCACTACCTCAGGCTGAATTCCTAAACTCAGGACCGTTATTTTGATTAAATCTAAGCACATTCATCGACAGTGATGAGTCGTTACGTGTTCCTTAACGGCGTGCCGCTGGGTTTTTTCGGATATTATTAAACAGAAACAATTTGAGGAACGCCTCATGACAAAAATTCCTCTCAAAATTCGCTGGACTTCAAGTTACAAGTTTCGAAAGTCTGGAGGCCAGTAATAGCCCGGACTGCATTTCCTTCCAATTCTATCCGCTCCGGGTCTCCAAACATTCTGGCTAGCATAATGCTCAAGTATTCCCGAAGATTTCTTGTTAAGAGAAAATTCTGACGCACCAACTCCTGCGCCTTCTGGCCCATCACTTCGGCTATACCTTTGTTACGCAAAAGAAAGCGAACCCGCAAGGCGGCCCCTTCAGGAGTCTTTACAAGGAAACCGGTGTGGTGGTTCACGACCTGAAGACGAATTCCTCCAGTATCGCCTCCTATCACAGGTTTGCTTTTCCACATGGCCTCTGTGACGGTCAGGCCGAATCCTTCTTTGAGAGACTTTTGAAGCACCACGTTGGCTCCTCGCTGCAGTGCATTAATCGTGACATGAGCATCAGGCGCTAGTTGTAGCACGTGAATGTCTTTGTCTGTACCAGCCTCGTTTCTTACTTCGGCAAGGACCGTTTCGGCTTCAGGGTCATCGGTTGCTCCCCCGCCGGCAAGAACCAATTGAAGCTCTGGAACGAACGGCTTGATCAATCGATATGCTCTGAGTACCCCTAGGGGATCTTTGAAGCGGTCAAAACGAGAGACCTGGAGCATCATTGGTCTTTCGGGATCAAGACCAAACTGGAGTTTGGTTGCATGTATTTTATCTGCGGAAAGACTCATGTTTTTTTCGCTGAGAGGGTCAATGCTGGGTGGCATCAGATACTGGACGTGTGGCAAGGGTTGCGAAAAACCGGCTAGCGAAAAAATGCTCGCATCATATTCCATGACATATTGGCGTAAGTATTTCCAAAGCGGACGATAGGGATGGCTCAAATCGATATGGCACCGCCAGATCCACTTACCCTTTCGGTTCGGGCATGATCTGAGAAGGGGTAGCGGCTGTGGATCGTGTATGAAAACTATGTCTGCTTCCTCAAGGATCGACCGGAGCCCTTCGGAGTTTTGGGCTCCGGTTTCCTCGTAAACCTTTAAACACGCATCCCCCAACGGGACGGGTACACCCTGCAAAGCGTTGTGAAAGCTCTTTGTAATTTGGAAAAAACGCTCCTCACCTCGAATAACTTCCCACCGAACGTCAAGTCCCAAATCTCTCTGGAGAGGAACCAGTTTGTTTAGAATTTCCGCTACACCTCCACCCACATAAGTGGAGTTCACATGCACTACTTTGATTCCTCTCAATGGTCTTGCGAGTTGACAGAGTCGATCAACTACGTCTTCACCGGTCACTTCCGTGTATTCTTGAATAGATGTCATCCGGACACTCCTTGAAAATAATGTACAGTCACGTCCATCAGTTGCGCCCGCAGTTCCTGTAGAGATACAAAATAGGGATCCACTAACGCCAGTTGCGATGAAAGGTATTCATAACGATCACCGCAAATCCTCAGCCAGGAGCCGAAGTCGTCAATCATTTCAGGACTGCGGCGTCTAGCGTCAATAAAATGATAGAATAAGCTTCCTGAAGACATTTTGTTAAAGGCCTCCGCCAACTGCTCAGGTTGTTCAATTTTTTGACGGGTATCGAACACGATAATTTGGGAGCCAACAAAATGAAACTGCATGTCAATCTCGGCCCAGCTAATCAGTTCGGTTTCATCCAACCTCTGTTCAATGACTTCTATAAGCTCTTGGCGCAAGGATTCGAGATCCGCAAATGCAATTGGGTTGATAATGGCTAATCGTTCAGCAAGAATACTGTCTTGGAGGAAATAGCGAATCCACTCCGCAAAATCGTTGTTGTATTCAGGCTCGTCGAACCTGTGTCTCAAAAGCCTTCCCCAAAAATGATTGTATATGCTCCCCAAAGGGATATGCTGCAAATGATCCCTCATCTCTTTTAGATTTCTGGCCCTCTTACCGGTTGCTGTGTTCAGGAGCGCACAATCCTTCACGAGAAATGGTTCAAACTTAGCATCAGTGGACATCTTTACCTCTGTAACATATCAATATTACACATTTATGTTTTTTATTTTGAATCGCGGCGATCTGTAGAATCACCTGTAGAAAGAATACCGGAAGAGCCCCATTCAATAGGTTTGATCATGCCGCTCATTTCCGTCGGTCATGAGCAATGCTACCGGAAAACTCTGCAATATGTCTCCAATAGGTAGGACTCTGCTCGTGGAAAGCGCCTCGCTCGTGATAACATTCCGCCATTCGAACGTCGGACAATCAGGCATTATAACCTCGGTGTCCTTCCATATCTCTCTTCCAAAAGGAAAATCTCCATCTTGAACCAGGTAAGTGAGAAACCTTGGGGCAATTACTGCGGCCCATTGATTCTGATACTGCCGGGCAAACGCAATGACATGGTTCTTGAATTTTCCCTCCAATTCGAGCGGCATATAGGAACCTTTACGAAATAGCTCTGGATGACTTTTTCTCGCTTTAAGGGAACGATGAATTAGAAAGAGCTTAATTCTCCCGTCTTCTATTGTGTTAAGGAGAGCTTGGATCAGTTGGTCAATATTTGAGTCTTCCTGATCCAAGATGCTTTCGAGCATCTCGCGTCTTTTTTCAAAGTCTACAGCCCTTCGATTGTCAGGGTCCACCAAGCTCAAGTCCCACAGTTCAGTCCCTTGATAGAAGTCTGGCACACCCGGAGATGTAATCTTGATAATCGCCTGAGAGAGGGAGTTGAGCATGCCGAAATGGGCAATTTTCCTGGCAAATGGGACCAGATCTTGTAGGAATACGTTTTCCCCTGAATGGGACAGGATTTTTTCAGCGAACGAAACGTAGGCGTCTTCGTATTCAATGTCCGGCTTTAGCCACGCAGTATGAACCTTCGCCTCTCTGACAGCTTTGACTATATATGCCCTTATTCTTTGAACAAGCTCAGGATACTCGGAATCAGAAAATGGAAATGCTCCAATGAGAGTCTGGTACAAGAAATACTCGTCATTTCTGTCGGGGACGGCGATTCCTCGGACGCGTTTCTTTCTGCCCCTGTTCATCTTGACCCAGTTTCGAATATTTTTCAGCCAGTCCTCCGGTACCTCGGACAGTACGTTAATTCTGGCACGGACGTCTTCTCCTCTTTTGGTATCGTGGGTCGAAGTGGTGTTTAAGGAATCCGGCCAGAAGTTTCTCTTTTTGGCGTTGAAGGCGTGAAATTCTGAAAGAGAGTATCCAAAATGGTCAGGCCGTCCACCAACCTCATTGAGTGACACAAGCCGATTGTAAACGTATAGTGTTGTATCTTCAACTCCTTTCGCCATGAGAGGACCAGTAAATTGCTGAAATCTCATAACAAATAAGAGCCAACTCTTCTTCTCTTCATCCGAGACATAATCTGGAAAGTCCAGGAGAAGGAATCTTCGCAAGAAATTAAGTCCGTGTAACAGAGCCGGATAATTGGCTATTGCCCGGTCCACCGCATCTAAAATGTATTTCCTGTCGTCGTGAGATACCACTACATCGCTGATGTAGGTCCTATAGACGGGGAACGCTCCGAGGACTTCGTTCAAAGCTCTTTGCAGCGCGTTAAGAGTTATGTCGCTTCCATGACGGTCACGGCTGGATATCACTTTAAGAACTTGTGCCAGATTATGAATGTCACTTGACATATCTTCCTGGATTATTAACCGCTTGTTGTTGTTTGCAACATCTTCAAACAAGTTCTTTGAACCCGTTATGGTCGAATAGATTTTGCTGAATGCTCGCTCATTCTCCTTTTGACAAAACAATTCGTTTACATAATTGGTAAAATCGTAGCCTGTTGTCCCTTGGACAGGCCAGAAATGTGGCAGATCTTCCACCGGATTTAGAATTTTTTCAACGACGATGTAGGCGGCAGGCGCAATTGTTCTCAATTTCTTAAGATAGGTAGTCGGATCGTATAGCCCGTCTATATGGTCAATTCTTAATCCGGTTACAATATGTCTTCTAATCAAGTCAAAAATGAGTCTGTGCGTGTGATTGAAAACACTCTCTTCTTCCATTCTGAGAGAAATGAGATCGTTTATGCAAAAAAAGCGGCGATAATTTATTTCTTCCGCTGCCACTTTCCAGAATGAAAGTCTGAAAAACTGTTGAGAGAGAATATCGTCAAGGGAGTTGAAGCTCTCCGGTTTGCCTTTTTCTCCGTTGAATTCCCGTATGTTTTCATCGACCATCGTTCTTATGGCGACGTTTGTATTATAGAGTTCCCACATAGTACGGTGAATCAGTTTTATCTGGTTACAGCGTTCCTCAGTATCCTCGCTTGAGGAAAGGGTTTTTAAAACGTAGAGAATACCAAGGACTTTGATAAAGTCGGGATCCTCCTTGTCCACTCTTCCCTTTAACCCAGACAAGTCCTTAAAAAAACAGGGGTATGATTCTATGCGTAAGGGGAAGGCTAAATCGTAGTAGGTAACCTTAAATCCATCAGGACCGTATGTGAGAGCGATATCCCCATCCTCGAGGCACTCTCCATAGAACTTGCCCAGAAATGGGGCGAGAAGTCTCTTGTTAGGTTCAGCAGGAGGATGCCCCCAATCCACGTCGAAGAAGTTAAAATACTGTGAGTTGTAACCATTAACGAAGATATCCATCAGGATTCCATTGTCCGAATCCATCGCCATGTGATTTGGGACAATGTCTTGAATCCAACCCATCTCATGATTTTTTAGTCTGGCCGATAGCTCTTCCAGATCGGACATTTCCCCCAACTCGGGACTTAATTGATTGGAGTCAACAACATCATAGCCGCTTAGGCTTCCCTTTGCGGCCTTAAAAATTGGAGAAGCGTACAAGTCTGATATGCCCAGTTTCGACAGATATGGGATGACCGAACTTGCGGATTGAAACCCGAAAGAACGACTGAACTGAATCCGATAGGTCGCTGATGGATTATTCATGAAGAAACTCCCTTGCGATTGTTTCACCATAGGTCACAGCCACTGGTTTTTTGGGCAGTCGAATCCAGAAATTCCGGGCTAGTACCGTGCAGTTGTTTACCCAATTCTGAGCATTCTTGTCCCCTAGAATGGCCTTATTGTTGAAATCAGGCCAATATGTGTGGACGAGGTTGTAACAGATGTTTTGGGTTTTCCAGATATTAATCTCGAACGGCAATGTCCTGAACAGCTTTGCAGCCTTATTCAACCTGATCATTCTATTAAGGTCTTCAGGTTGCTCGAGAAGTTGTCGGGACATATTCTCAACTACTCCTGCCACTAATAATCCGAGAGCTGTCTCATCAAGATTCGCTCCTGCCAAACGAGCTTCTTCCATAAGAGGTCTGATGACTTCGAGCTCAAACCCATCTTGCTGAATCTCTCGGCGTAGCTTGGCGTTCAAAGATAATTCCGCAGCCAGGGCTAGCCCCTTGGGTAGTGGCATGCCTGAGGCTTGTAGAAAACGAATCAACGGGGCATGGTGTTCATAAATCGAGCAATATGATGCCTCAGCTTCTCTAAGCGTGGGTTCCATGATCACGTTCAGGATTTTTCTACGTTCATCAGCAAACAATGAGGACAGAGAGTAGGTTGATGCCCCAAAGTGCTTACCAAGCAAAAGTATGGTCCTTGGAAAATCCGCAATGGCAAACGCCTCTGAGACCTCTTTGACAAGCGCTTCATATTCTTGACTCCCCCTGTATTCACCGGTGCCGCAGGCTATGTTGTGATCACCTAGGTGTAAAACGCCGAAACATAATCTTGTGGATGTGCCAGTAACCTTTGAAGTTATCTTCGCGCGCCCGACTACCAACTTTGCGGTTCCCACCTGAAAATTGCGGTAATTCTCCATGACTGCAGAATACGAATAGATGGAGCTTCGTTCCCCGGTATCCTGGAACAGCGAGCTAATGGCATAATGGGCGCCTACATTTTTTGAATCGAGCATGGCTGGTCTAACGAATCTCTCATAAATTATGCGACCGTTCTTGTGTTCTGGTATGTTGCTCTTGGCAAGTTCAAGACGTTCGAGAAATTCAGGTTCGAAGGAGCCGCTAAAAAGTTGATCAGCCAACTGAAGAACTCTTCCAGCATATTGCATAACCTGAACCGTCTCAATACCTGAAAGCTCGTCAAAGAACCAACCACAACTGGTGTACATGAGCATTGCGTGGCGTTGCAGTTCCATTAGCTGCAGGATTTTAGTCTGGTCCGCTGAGTCGAATGGTCGGGTAGCGTGGCGCTCCAGAAATGCATTAACACGGTCGGGTGATCGATCCAGCATGACATCAATGTAGTCGTCTCGGGCTCCCCATGGATCGGTCAGAAACTGTTCGGCCAACTTTTCATAAGCCGGTTCAACAGCATCTCTGAGCCCGTCTAGCGCCGCCCTCAGAGGTGCTCGCCAGGCCTGGTTCCAATCCTGGCGCCCACCGCTGTTGCACCCGCAATCCGACCGCCACCTCTCTATTCCGTGAATGCAGCTCCAGGAGCTGTTTTCAAAAATCTCTACTTCGTGTGTTGGAGGTTGGTTCTCCAGGAACTGGCCGTAATTTGTCAGTTTGGCCATCCCATTGCGTTCAATATAATGGAGTGCATAAGCCAGCGCCATGTCACCGCCGCGATGATGATGCCCATAGGTTTCACCATCCGTAGCCACGTTGACGAGCCGAGGCGTGGTCTGGTCGTTGGGGAATTCGTACAGCAGTCTTTTGGCAAACGCCTCCCCACTGTTTAACAGTTCTTCAAATGCTAGTGCCTGTGAAATGTTACCGTCGAAAAAGAACAGATTCATGACTCGACCTGACTGTACCGACTCTCTTTAAGCAATGTTATGATCAATTCTTTCATGACTCACATCTTGCCATTCATTACCGCCAATTAGCCGAACTCGCTGAGCCTGACCAGGTGAAAGGATGGCAAATCCTATTTCGTGTTGTGCCATTATGTCCAGGGTTTCAAGATCTACAGCCGTCTCAGGGAGCCATAACCCTTCGGGTTTACGTTGAAAGCGGTACTCAAAATCCTTTATTCCCCAGATTATCTGTGTTCTCTTGTCGCGGTTGTTGGCCAGCGGCAGAATCATGTGATTGTAAGCTTGGGCCAAAGCAGAGCCATGGCCTGAGAATTTTTTCATGCTCTGCCTGTCTGCTTCTATAATTGCCAAATAGGCCTCAGTGGCGTATTTCTCCATCCAACTCAACACAGTTGGACCAAAGTTGAAGCTTATATTGGCATAATTGTTCACGAGTTGGATGATTCTTCCCTCAGAGTCCAGAATTCGCGATATTGCATTTGCAGCATAACATTCGGCCGAAATCCGCTCGTTCCAATCGTGGTATGGAAACGCTGAATCTTGAATCTCAATGGCCTCAAGCCAGGGGCTTTCCCTGGGGGGTTGATAAAAGTGCCCATGAATACATATGAATCGGTCCATGATCTAAACTTTCTGTTCGAAATTGGAGAGCAACGGGATTTCCTGATCACTGTTCTTGAAAATCGACCACACCAGAGGTCTTGACCCAACATCTGAGAAACTCGGCCACACTCCAGGCCTGCGCGATACAACCTCTCGGGGTATGGGGTTCCTCAGCATTGAATATCTCGCTGATAAAGCCGATTCCGGCGTCCTCCAATTCTGTTCTGAAGCCCAGTAGAAATGGCCGAGCCGCCGTAGGATCTTGCGGATGTAATTTTAACCATGCGTCAATGTATGGGCCGATAAGCCATGCCCAAATGGTGCCTTGATGATACGCTGCATCTCGAGAGCGAATGTCCCCACTGTAGGTCGGCTTATAATCCGGGTGATCCTGGGACAGCGATCTAAGTCCATAAGGAGTTAGTAATCGTTCCGAGACCACATGAATGACACTATCCCACCTTGAGGAGTCAAGGATAGGATGAGTCAGGGAAATTGAAAGGATTTGGCTCGGCCTGCATGCCGGATCATTACCGTCAAGTCCATCCACCACATCATACAAATAACCACCCTCGGAGTACCAGAAGCGCTCGTTGAAAGAAGCATAAGCTCTAGCGGCATGGTCAGACAGGTAAGCTGCCGCCTGAATTCCTTGTTCTTCGGTAATCCAAGTTTCCAGCAGTTTCAGGGCATTAAACCAAAGGGCATTTATTTCCACGGCCTTGCCCGCGCGCGGGGTGACAACCCAATCGTCAACCTTCGCGTCCATCCAGGTGAGTTGGTAACCTTCTTGTCCCTGACAGAGAAGACCATCGACTGGATCCACTTTTATGTTGAAGCGTGTGCCTCTGATGTGGTGATCAACTATGTCAAGAAGCTTGGGGATCAATAACTGGAGTATGGAGCGGTCTTTCGTAATCTCCAGGTATCGCCCTATAGCATGAAAAAACCAGAGCGTCGCATCTGCTGTGTGATACAAGCCCTCAGTCTCACCCTCAGGAAACATATTCGGGATTAGTCCATCCTTGATGTAATGAGCAAAGGTTCGAATAATGGAACCCGACTCGATATAGCGACCAGTAGTCAACGTGAGTCCTTCGAGTGCAATCATTGTGTCACGCCCCCAGTCTGTGAACCAGTGGTAACCAGCGATGACGCTAAAAAGGTCGTACCCGGTGGCTTGCGCCCTGGCGGCATCGGCTTTGCGGCCCGCTGGCTTAATCACAAACTGGTCTGCGGCCAGAATCAGCTCCACAGATGTTCCATTGCGTAGCGAAGGATGCGCCAAACTAATGAGATGCTCACGACGATGTTTCTCCGCCTGTAAGGCTTCTTCAGGTTTCAGGGCAAGCATAGTCTCCCAAGTATGACTCGAAGCTACCAGCGCGACATCCTGATCCCTTTGCAGATTAAGGTGAAAACTCCCAGGACTCCATAGATTTCCCTTGCTATTGTATCCTCGCATTTCTTCCATCCAGAAAACGATAGGTTTAATCGTTTTGGGGTCCACAATAAAAGCTGGACTTGGTCCATAAAGCGCAATGCGGAGTTGACGGACAGGACCGCCTGAGGCGATCACGTAACGATTGCGGCCAATAAGAGTAATAGAGTAATCTTCTTCAATGGGAATGTCTGGAAGCGCTTCGTGCATACGAAAGTTTACGGCCGGCCACAATTCCAATCTCACCGAACCGTCTCCCGACAGCATGCGGTAGATGATGTGCACACTGTTTTGCAAATGTGGGAGGAACAATCTTTTTGCAAGGACAAAATTGCCAATTCTGTATATCCATACTGGTAGGCCAAATTCCAAACGAAATTCGGATAGTATCGGCTCCTCAGAAAACCGAGGCGGGCTTTCCGATTTCATTTCATGGCCTAGTCGAACTTTTGTTCCATCGGGGAGAACAATTTGTTCAGCGAGATCACTCAACATAACTGTTCGTCCCAAAGGAGCCGGAAGCGCAGAGATAAGTAGCCCGTGATACCGGCGTGTATGGACACCTGACACAGTTCCTGAAGCATATCCACCTAATCCATTTGCGACAAGCCATTCGCGTGTAAGCAGCATTTCGGTTTCAACTGCATCTTGCGTACGACAAGGAATGTTCCGTACCAAATCGCTCATGACCAACTGTCTCCAATTTCCCTGGGACCAAAGACCACTGCAGCTTGACCTGGAAACTTCCAGCCGTCAGGAGTGTCTATGGCTGGGGTTCCCGATCCCTCGTACTTTGGGTTCTCGCTCGACCAGATGATTTTCCAACGCATGGATTCAGGTGGCGCCAGGAGAGGTTCAGGAGCAGGATTAAGGTGCAAATCTAAACCGAAATTCACCGTCACCAACCTGTCATCCCCTTTTTCTCCGAAGAAGCGCAAAACAAAAGCCTCCGGCCCGAGGACAGCTCCGTCAAGTCCGCGACACCTCTGAGCCCTAAACACAGGATCTTGGTTTCGAAGCTCTATCAGGTCCCGATGAAGGGCATAAATTCCTGCGTGGCTCTGCCTTTCAGAAAAATTCAGCTTTGAGTGCCTGAACAGGGCCGGATTGGAGGGGTCAGGGAGTAGGTTCTTCATGTCAGGGGCATCTAGGCAATAAAATTGTTTAAGAAATTTGATCCTTCCTTGATGCACTTTCCTGGCCAGTCCTTTCTCATGGTCGGCAAAATAATGAAAAGGGCTGGAAGCGCCAAACTCCTGTCCCTGGAACAGCATTGGGGTACCGGGACACAGCAGCAAAAGAGCTGTCATTGCCCTGTAGCGCCCTGGACTCGTGAGGTAATGGCATCGTTGACCGGTAGCGGTATTGGCAATCTGGTCGTGATTCTGAATATACGTCACGAACACACATGGCCTCAGATCAAGGGCAGGGGAGCCGCGGCGTTTGTTCTGGTGTTTGTAATGCTGGCCCTGGAACAGATACCCCCACTTGGCAGCGGAAATGAATTCCTGTGGACTTCCAAGGTAATCCGAATAATACGCCTGGTTATGTCCAGTAAGAGCCACCATGGCGCTGTGGTGAAAGTCATCATTCCAAAGAGCGTCCATACCGTACCCGCCCTGATCGAGGGGTCGAACCAGCTTCACTTCTTGAGGTTCATTTTCAGCCAACAGAATTACGGAACGCTTGCCGGCTGCTCGACGCACATGACGGTTAATGACAGAGAGAATATGCTCCGGTGATTTATCAAAGATGGTTTGAGTGGCATCCAGTCTTAAACCGTCAAGATGGAATTCTTCTATCCAGTAGCACGCATTGGAGACAAAGAAATCTCTAACGGGTTTGGCATCATGTCCGTCAAAATTGATTGCCTTTCCCCAATCAGTCTCATATCTGTCGGTAAAATATTCATCGGAAAATCTGGAAAGATAATTTCCGTCGGGGCCAAGGTGGTTGTACACTACATCAAGGATCACACCCATGCCTAAAGAATGCGCCTCGTCCACGAAGCGGCGAAAATCATCTGGCTGTCCGTAAAGACGTGTCGGAGCAAAAAGATTCACGCAGTCATATCCCCAGCCAAAATTACCGGGAAAGTCGGCTACAGGCATTACCTCAAGAAGCGTAATGCCGAGGGAGGCAAGTTCACGTAGCTCTCTGAGAGCGCTCTCCCAAGTTCCTTCCTCAGTAAAGGTTCCGATGTGCATCTCGTACAATAACTGACCATCTATCTTCATGCCTGTCCAGGCCTGGTCCGTCCAGCCAAACAGCCCGGGATCCACAATCTGTGAAGGACCGTGTGGTCCGTTCGGTTGAAAACGCGAAGCTGGGTCCGGGTAAGCCTGCGCTTGACCGTCGAGACGATATCGATATAAAGTCCCATTTTTTATTCCATTCACAATTCCTGAGAAATGCCCATTCCCCTCTCGAACCAGATCAAAACTCCCCTTGGAATCAATGGGATTGGACGAGATGTCCTCGATTACGACCTGCACCTTTTCACAGAGGGGGGCCCACACTCGAAAGTGAGCAACTCCCTGTTTAGTGGCAAGTTCAGCTCCCACTGGAAATCGCCTGTTAAATTCGGTTACCAATTATCAATCGCCTTTCCGTACAGATCTGCTAATTCTCTGAACCGCCTTGTGTAGCGGGAGCTCATAATTTTTACCTTCTCTGCCTCAAAAAAAGACATGGATTTGAACTCCCGCAGTTCTCGCTGTAGCTTTCAGCAGTGGATCAAGTTATTCGGTTTTTTGAGGCTATGGCAAGTCACAATTTGAGCTGGAACTCGTCAAGTTCTTTTTCCAACTCTTCGCGTTTGAGCCCGTACCTCACCTGCAACTTTCCAATAAGTTGATCTCGTTTTCCTGCAATGACATCCAGGTCGTCGTCTGTGAGTTTTCCCCACTTCTCCCTAATGTTACCTTTGACTTGCGTCCAGTTTCCTTCAATTTGATCCCAGTTCATCAAAAAATGCTCCTTTGTTTGAAATGTCCCCACGGTCGCTGGCGCCAATGGATAATTTCCTTGAATTGAAGCCCGCAATCAATATTTCACAAAGGCTTCCAAGCTCTGCTAAAGGCGCACGGGTTATATTGGCTACTGGTGGCCATAACCTTATCTATTCTGATGGCCGTGCCCTCCGGGACCTGGGAGACCTGGGGGACCTTGCTCTTGATGTTTCTGAGGATCCTGCTGTTGCTGCTTTGGCAGTTCTCTCCGTTGCTGTGGAGCCGCTTGAGGAGCCTGCTGCTGACGTTGTTGTTGCTGGGCCTGTTCCTGCTGGCGACGTCCCTGCTCCGCCTGTTCTTGTTGTCGGTGCTGCTGTTGCTGCTGAACCTGTTCCCGCTGTTCCTGTTTCCGTTCTTGCTGCTGCTGACGTTGCTGCTGCTGGGCCTGTTCCTGCTGGCGACGTCCCTGCTCCGCCTGTTCTTGTTGTCGGTGCTGCTGTTGCTGCTGAACCTGTTCCCGCTGTTCCTGTTTCCGTTCTTGCTGCTGCTGACGTTGCTGCTGCTGGGCCTGTTCCTGCTGGCGACGTCCCTGCTCCGCCTGACCATGCTGTTTCTTCAACTCGTCAGCCTGCTGTTTTTCGAGATTCTGTCGCTCAACCTTTTTCTGACTTTCAGCCGCTTTTTGGGGAACTTCCTGTTGCCCGCGTAACGATTCAGGTTGCTTTCTTTGTTCCGGTTTGTGACTCATCAAATCAGTCTGTTTTTTTCTGTGGTCTTCCAAGGCTTTTTCCAGATTGGCCCGTTTCTGTTTATCCTGTTCCAGTGATAGCTGTGTTTCCAGGTTCTGGCGTTGACCTAGCAAATTCAACCTGTTGGACGGACCGGCCGATTGGGTTTTCTCCAGTTCCTTCAGTTGTCCAAGGAGGGCTTCGCGCTTTCCGGTATCACCCTGTTTTGCGGCCTGTGTCGTTATGGAGTGGATTTTTTCCCTGTTGGATTCCGCCAGTTTTCTCTGGTCTACCGATTGCTGAAGTTGGCCGACCCGAACTTCCAGGTCATTACGTTTTTGTGCGTTCGGGAACTTGGTGAGACCCTGCTTCAATGAAGTCAGTGTGTCCGGACTAAGAAGCTCCGAAGTACGGGGCGTTTCATTTTTTGTCAGTCGACCCAACTGATTCTGAAGATTTTGAACCTTCTTGGGTTCCTGTTCTTTTGCAAGTTTCTCGACGATCTTTTTTACTTGAGGCTGTTTAGCAAGTATGGGCAGTTTCCCTTGAGCGGTATCGTCGTTGATTCTTGTAAGTTCGTTTCGTAAGGCCATACGCTTCTGTGGGTCCCTCTCCTGAGCAACCCTGGAACGCATATCGGTCAATTCCTTTCCGGCCAGACCTGCCAACTGGTTCTGAACATTCCTGTCCGTCTGCATTTTGTTGCGGAAATTTTGGACAGTCTTAAGATTACTTGCAGAATTAAATGAATCTGAAACAGCCTGGAACAACTTTGTGCCCTGGGGCAGTTTTTGAGTAAACTTGAGCTGTTCCTGCTCAAGACCGGTCATTGTGGATTCGAGACGGTTAAGACGCATGGTCGTCCACTGCTCTTGAATATTGACATTGGCCAGTTGGCGTTGTGCGTCCCATAATGTATCCCTGTTGCCGGATACTTGAGCCAGGTAGATCATGTCACGGAACTGTTGTTGCTGAAGTCGGAGATCCTCCAAGTAATATCGATCGCCATAAATCATCTGGTCTAGAATGACATGTCTGGAGTAGTTATCGATGATCTGAGGATCGTACCTCCAGCCTGAAAACGCAGCAATTGGGATAAGCCAACGTCCGATGCCAGGCAGGTCCACCATGACTCCTGATCCTCTGCCAGGTTGCAGAACGCGCATGTCGTCGTAAGGGTAAATATCATTAGATCCCCAGTCCTCAAATTCATAATCCGAGTAACGGGGGCCAGAGGAAACTCTTGGAGCCTCCACACGTTGCTGTGGAGCAGCAGGGCAGTTGTCGAGATTTGCGACTATAGTCCCTGGAATTGTTGTTCCCTCGACCTGCCTGCCAAGGTCTTCGGCAGATGAAGACAAAACTTCCAGCTTCGACTTTCCCTGCTCCACGTAAACGGTCTGGCAAGCAGTCAGTACAGTCTCTGTTGGCTGATTCAATGTCAGATTCTTGACCTTCACATTGCCAGAAATTACTGTTATGGCGGCAGTTGCCGGTACATAAACCTCTATTATGAAATCCACCGGTTCATCAAGATTGGCAGGCTCGATTGAAGCCGCTGGGGTTACAACCATGTAGGGTGTTCCGGCGTTTCCTTTACCCTGCTGGGTTACTCGAAGAAGACCCTCCGTCATTTCAATGGTATCGACCGGGCCACGTTCAGTTTCTCTGGAAGCCAAGAAAATGGAGGAAGAACCACCTAGTGAGTTTAGCAATCCCGTTTCCCACTTGAGGAACAGTTTGCTGTGTTCACTAGTGCTTACTGTATTCCACGCGTCAACCATTTTCCCGACGGCCAGTTTTAGGGGTTCCTGATCTAGATTTACTGTTACTGCGGCATCTCCCTGAACAGCTTGAACTGCTGCACGAAGTGCGTCGGCAGCTTGGGATCCGGGAGGAGTCGGGCCAGTCATTATGAAACACACCAAGGCAATTACAATTGCCCATTTCATACGAGGAGACATTTTGATTTCCGTCTTCATGACTCTTGTTCCTTTTGAGTTCATATACCAACTGATAAATTAGCCTCTTATTGGAACGAAGAGGCATGGCCTACGATCGTTAAACCTTGAGACTCATATCCTGCCTTTATCGGCCAATCAGACCTAAGACCCCTACTATGACCAAATAAATCCCGATGATCCATGTCACAAAACGAGGCGCTATGAGTATCAAAATACCGGCTATCAATGCTACCACCGGCTGAAGCTGCAGATTTATGTTCATGTCTTCCTCCATGAGACAATTGCTTCGTAGCGGCTGTATTTCATCTAGTTCAACGAAACAAAGACGAGATTGTTTTTAATCTTTGCAGTTAATGGCGCCCTAGAGACCTGGACCAGTTCTTCCAGCCTAGCCATCCTGATTGCCGAGGAAACAGCACAGGCTTGACCAGTATGACAAGAAGCAGGAGTGTCACGGCCCCCGCCAGAGCGCTAATTAGCGCTCCAATGAGTCCGTGGAAAGATAAAAGCAGGAAAAGCAAGCCACCTACAACGGATCCTATGACACCAACTACCAGATTCACAAGCAGACTCTGCCCTCTTTCTTCGCGTAAAATTTGTTCAGCCAGGAAACCGGCTACAAGTCCTATCAGCAAGAAGCCTGCCAATAGCTCAATTGGTATAACGATTCTCATTGTTCACCTTCCTTACGCTGTTTTCTGATCAACGACCAACCTCTTGAGTCCTAATATGAGCTCTCGTTTCAGCCTACTTTTGTCCTTTAAAGAACTCGCGAATTTTCCCATACCACTCGGACTCAGTGAAGTTAGGCCATTTCTTACTTTCAAAGTTGGGCGCCTTCTCTAGCTGACTCCTTTCAATATCTACAATGATCGTGTCTGCTTGGGCGGTTGTCTTCAATGTTTTCCATGGAATCGGGATTAATCGGTCACCCATTCCCAATAAACCACCGGGGGCTAAAATTATATATTCGAGACATGCATCCTTGCTCACCACGATATCTTCGATCTTTCCTAGATCTTCCCCTTTCTGGGTTATCACTTTTTTCCCTAGTATCTTGCTGACTCTGTCAGCCTGTTCCATGAGGGTAATTTCACTTATTTGACTCTGCTCTGAGGCCATAGCAGGTTTTTCATCGGATTGAGCCTGAACACCGGAAATCTTGCTTATTTCTGGTTCAGTTGCCTGAGCTTGGGATACGAAGAAGATGCAGATCGCCAGAAACAGCGTCATGGAATTTCTTGATCTATTCATATGGATACTCCTTAATCTCTATCAGAGATAATTTGACAGGCGTGATAGTGAAAAGTCACAGGCCACTTATTGATAGACGAACAAGAAAAAGGTATTTCTATGAGTTTA
>CAZGVM010000060.1:0-15945 GCA_964528855.1 uncultured Desulfomonile sp.
CTAGACTTAGCGCTCCTCAGGCTTCGTTTTCACGTTCTCTGACTAAATCCTCCCTTAACGGACATTCTTCGCATTTGGGTTTCTTACTGCAGAACCTGTTTCCCACTGCCACGATCTGGGCGTGAAAGTCCTTGAACAGATCGGTCTCGTGAGTCAGGTTGTCGTGAAACAAGGCCTGCGCATCATCATAATGGGTATTTTCGGGGATGACGCCGTGGCGGCTCAACAGCCTCATTGTGTAGAGGTCCACTACAAACATGGGCAATCCTGCGGCGTAAAGTATGATGCTGTCGGCAGTCTCCCTACCGACGCCGTTCACGCCGAGCAATTCCTTCCTTAATTCATACATTCCGGTTTTCATGGGATGAAAGTGGTCGGAGCGCCCGGCATGGTTGCAGCTGCTTTTTGCGCCTGAATCCTTCTTCATGGCCGTGTTTGGGACAGCAGTTTCAAAAAGCCTGTCGAGGTTGCCGTCATACTTTTCCTGAATGAGGCTGATCAGGTTTTTGAGTCTTTTGGCCTTGACGTTGAAGTAGCCGGCTGGCCTGATGATACCGGCGAGTTCATCGTGTGGCATGGCGTAAATGGTTGAGCAATCCAGGGCGTTACCGGACTTGAGGTTATCAATTGCCCTGACCACATTCTTCCATGAGGTGTTCTGGGTCAGGATGGCCCCGACACAGACCTCGAAGGGGGTATCGGCCGGCCACCAGTTCCTGTGGCCGAAATGGTCCTGAAGTGTGTGATATATTGAAAGCAAGCGGGGTCGCGTTTTTTTGTCGGTTGTCATGTCTTGTTCCCGTCCTGGGCCCGGAATTTAAGGCGCCGCTCATAAGACTTCGGATATGGACTGTTCGTCTTCCTTCTGATATTTTCATTATGCATTCTTTTTGATGGGAGCGCCATATTGTTCGACCTTCAGATACTTGTCCTCACCCTGTTTCCTCTTTTGTCGGGAATAACTCCCATGACGGGCTCTATTACCGAGGCTCCGGCTCTCGTCGGCGTTCATGAGCCTGTGACGGCGGAGTTCATGGTCGGGGAATGGCGATACGCCGACCAGTTCGAAAAGTGGGGCATTACCGACAAGGAAAAATCGAGAGTCACCAATGTCAGGTCCGACGCAGTGATGAGCCTGAAGCTGGACGGCACTATGAGCATGACCAATCTTTTCCGGCCGACGGAAGGCTCTTGGGAAATGACGGCGAATGGATTGGTGATATACGATCCGAAACGACCAGAGAGGGGTAGTCAGACTCTGCCTGTGAAAAAACGGGACGAGAACCGCATCTGGTTGTTACTGCCGTTCACCGGCGGATCGGCCGGGGTGGGCATGAAGCGGGTAGTGGAATAACCCCAGATAAAACTGAACGTGGGGAATGACTGTATCAGAAGATGTATCGGACAGTCTGAAAATTGTGACTAGGTTTTCTCAGGTTCAATTTTTCGCAATTCTTTAAGCCGCCGGTCTTTTTCCACTATGCGTTCCACCAAGTCTTTCAGTGACTGGTCCCTGAGCGGGCTCAATATCTGTTTGACGACCCTCAACTGCTTTTCATCCGGCGGTGGGATGTCCGGGACTTTTTTTACCTCCGGATCCGCCGTCCTCGCCCACGAGCGAAGACTGAACCTGATTTCCCTGAAAGGCGCAGCGTCTGGATCGAGCGCTTCGTTGACTTTACTCAGCAGCTTGATTTTTATCGCTGACAGCTCACTCATCCATACGGCCGAATCGACAATGACGAATATTGTGTCGCCGGAGATCCTGTCTATCTTCGTATGACGCGCAATGACAGAATCTACAAGTTTAGGCCAGCGCTGAATGACGGAATGCCTTGAGAGGGCCTTATTGAGGCCGAGACCCGCCAGGACGTCATTAAGTGTCCGGTAGAGTGGCTTTGGGTCCGATGGCCTCTTGGGGTTCATGGCTTCAGTTTCCCCTGAGATCTAGTTTTGAGCGCAATCGGTGGGATCGCCCTGTATTTTAGCGATCGCGTGCGGAATCGCCGGAAGGACAGCCTCGAGATTCTCTATTGCGCCTTTCGGACTGCCCGGCAGGTTTATGATGAGGGTTGCGCCGCGGACTCCGGCTATTGCGCGGCTGATCATGGCGTTGGGCGTCTTGGCGAGACTGACGGCCCGCATCACTTCGCCCATACCGGGAATTATCCTTGTAACGGCCTGCATGGTGGCTTCGGGCGTCACATCGCGCGGGGATAGCCCCGTGCCTCCGGTCGTCAGTATCAGATCGAGGCCTTTATTGTCGGACCACTCTATGAGGACCCTTGAAATCTCGGGAACCTCATCAGGGACGATGGCCGTTTCTGTGACTTTAAGGCCGGCGCCGGCCAGTTTTTCTACCAGCGCCGGTCCAGATGAGTCTGGCCTGGATCCCCTTGACGAGCGATCACTGACAGTGAGAATTCCCACAAGCGACATGAGGGATAAACCTTGGCTCCTGGTTCGCTTCTTCGCTGTTTGACGGAAGACCACGGTGGAAATCTCTTACCTGCATATCCTGGGCTTCCAGTTCCTGTCTGAGGAAACCAGCAGCCTTCCACGGGTCCACTTTGGTCCCACAAGTAAAAATGTCTATGGCCGCGTAGCCGTATTCCGGCCAGGTGTGAATGGTTAAATGAGATTCAGCGATAACTACGACACCCGAAACTCCCTGATGGTTGAAGTCCTGGAAAGCGGTCTTGAGCACAGTGGCGCCGGCGACTTCAGCGCCATGAGCCATAGTTTTCTCCAGGTAGTCCATGTTATCCAACTTTTGCGCATTGCATGAGCAGAGCTCGATCAGAAGATGAATTCCTAAAGCTTTCATCGTCATCCCCCGTACCGAGTAGGCAAAATAGCCGCTCGTATATAAATCAAGGGTGTTAGGCAGAATTCCCGTGTAACAGTTGAAACCCTTCAACCAACAACGGGCGCTACTACTTCAGTTCCCGGCTGCCGAAAACCAAAACCCGAGAGAATTTTCTTCCCTCAAACCGAGCAGTATCAGGGTTTCAACCTTGAGAGGAGGAAACAGAATGTTTCCCCACTCAGGCCAACCCCTCCAATAAAAGAATTTTCAGATACTGATGCAAAAGAGAGGACGCCTGAACACAAACCGGGGGAGGTTAACCTGTCCTTAGCGGATACGTAATTGTATTTTGCAGGGAAATTCCGGTCCATTTCAACGTCCTGATGATGTGCTTACATAGTTATCTTAAACCATATTTCTTGCCTTTAACGTGTGTCACTTGTCAAGCAAAAAAGATTCATGGTCTAAAATATTTTTGTGGGTTTCCTGCTTGCGGACTGCAGATCGACATCCCGGAAATCATGCGTAATTATTGTCGCCGTTCAGGTCCGCAAGCATCGACCAAAGCGCCGCATGCCCCGCAACGGGTTGTGTCCGGTCGTAGCGGAAACCGGCATTGTCCGCAGTATCTGCGTGAGTCAAATTCAATTTCTGTTAACGCCGCTCCGCATCGTCTGCAAAAACTCTCGCATTCCGGAGTGTAGGCCGAACAATTGGGGCACACTATTATGGGACCTGAATCCATAGCCGGGAAAGGATACGCTGTCCTCAGTTTCCTGATTCGCCTCCATGTTACCCAGGCCATCAACAGGAGCAACGGAACAAGACTATATTTAGCGTACCCCGGGGATAGCGCAACCAGAAAATTATAGCTTCCGTGGAATAACACGGAGAGCAGGAAACCCTTTGTGACACATGATATTTCACCACTGGGGCTGAAACGCGCTACCCCCAGGGAGTATCCCCACATGGCCGAAAACATCATGTGGGCCGGAGTCGCGTAGAAGAGCCTCGAATACCATATTTCAGGACCAAGCCTGCTCAGGTAAAGCGCGTTTTCAACCGAGGCGAATCCTAGCCCGGCGGTCATGGCAAAAACTATCCCGTCAGCCGGGGTCTGGAAGTCCGAGCGGCGATAGATTGAAACCCAGACGGCAGCCAACTTGAACAACTCCTCCACCGGAGCTATCAGGAGGAAGCTTGCCACGGCCGACTGAAAAAGCGTCTCCTGCCTTAGTTGACCGCCTGTGATGTTCTCCAGGACGTTCGCGGGAATGGTGCAAAACAGGCCAAAAACGAACACCCTGGCAACATTGTCAAAGGAACCGCCTCCGATGGGACCCTTGACCAGGAAATATATCAACCATGCCATACCCGGCATCAAGCCGATTATTGCCAACGCTAGTTCCAGGCTGTTACCTCTTGTTTGACTTTATGAGCCTGACCGTATATCACGGAACCAAAAGTTGTCCAACAGGTCTGAATGCTCAAAGGAGCCCCATATTGAACCTAAATGCCGTGCCTGATGCTGATTATCCCTGGTCGGAAAAAGAACTGGTCAGGGTAGAAGATGTTTACAAGCATTATCCGGTCAGAAAAAGTTTCTTCCAGCGTGGTCATCTCACTGTTCATGCGGTCGATGGGGTGAGCCTTTCGTTATTTGAAGGGGAAACGCTTGGACTGGTAGGAGAATCCGGCTGCGGGAAATCCACTCTCGGCAAACTTATTCTCAGACTGGAAATGCCCACCAGCGGCAGGATTCTTTTCGAGGGCAAGGACATAGCCACCATAATGGGGAGCGACCTGAAGGAAATCCGGAGGAGAATGCAAGTCATTTTCCAGGACCCCTACTCTTCCCTGAACCCTCGACGCACTATCAGGAACACAATAATGGAACCTCTGGTCATACACGGGATAGGCGACAGAGCCCAGCGTAACCAGAAGGTCTATGACTTGATGGAAGAGGTCGGACTCAGGAAGGATCAGGCGGGGAGATATCCTCATGAATTCTCTGGAGGCCAGCGGCAACGCATTGGTATAGCGAGGGCGCTGGCCTTGAATCCAAAACTGATAATCGCCGATGAGCCTGTCTCAGCCCTGGATGTCTCCATCAGGTCACAGGTCTTGAACCTGATGAAGGATCTACAGGAAAAATACGGCCTGTCATACCTGTTCATATCCCATGACCTCTGCGTAGTTGAATATATCTCAGATCGCATTGCTGTAATGTATCTTGGAAAGATAGTGGAGATCGGCCTGAAGTCCCTGGTTTACAACCATCCCAAACATCCGTACACCGAGGCGCTTCTAAGTTCTGCGCCCGTGCCGGACCCAAGAGCGAGGACCAGAAGAATAATCCTGCGCGGGGACGTCCCCAGCCCCATGGCCCCTCCGTCAGGTTGTCGATTCCATACCAGGTGCCCTGTCAGGATAGACTTATGTTCCGAACTTGAACCAATCCTCAAGGAAACTGACAAAGGAAGGTTCGTGGCCTGTCATGTGCGCGCCTGATGATCTTTTTCAGCAACTTGCACGATGTCAGGCGCCTGCTTTCGCGGATAAACACTGATCCCTGTTTTGCACTAGGCCGGTAGTTGCGCATGGAAAGTCGAAGCGGTTTCAGAACCCGCCTATAACTTATCAACAATTGTTAATAAATTCTGGCGCCATCTTTTTTAATATTTCCGGCTT
Source organism: uncultured Desulfomonile sp. (assembly GCA_964528855.1). Lineage (GTDB taxonomy): Bacteria > Desulfobacterota > Desulfomonilia > Desulfomonilales > Desulfomonilaceae > CAITZA01. Next base: position 5,501 of record CAZGVM010000060.1, read on the forward strand.
CTTCACGATTTCGATGAGTTACCTGTTAAGATTGATATCATTGCACTTTTTCATGTGTCTCATATTGGGGCAATATGCTTGAACTGCCTGTGAAGTCAGACGGAATTTGTAGTTATCAACAGGCTTGATAACGAGTTATCAACAGTTTCTGTTTATAGGTTGTCCGGAGGCGCTCTGAGTGAGGCTTATGGGTCTTGCAAAAAGATACCAAATGTGATGAACATGTCTGGTCGAGCCAGCCTCGCAGTAACGATCCTGACAGCTGAATTAACGATCCGGAAAAGCCTCACATGCAAAGCCTGCTAGAGATATTCGAATCGCTTACCGCCACAAATTTTGTAGATATAGGTCTGATAGCGCTGCTGGTATATTCGTTCGTAGTGTGGTTCAAGGGTCCGAGATCACTACAGGTAATAGTATCCATATTTGGTATAGGTGTATTTTATTTCATTGCGAACAAACTTGGTTTGATACTTACTTCGGTACTGTTCCAGTATTTGTGGACGGCGATCATTGTTGTTCTGGTAATTGTCTTCCAGCCGGAAATTCGTCAGATGCTTGATCGCGCTTCGCCCTTGCGGCGACTGATGTTCGGGAAGAGTAAAGAAGTCAAAAGGACTCTGATTGACGAGGTTGTGAACGCAGTCGTTGAATTGGCCAGGGAGAAAACGGGGGCGTTGATCATTTTCCAGCGGGAAGACGCATTGGACAACCTGGTCCTCAAGGGCAAGGACCTTGACAGCATAGTAACTGCTGAACTTCTGGAGGCCATATTCCAAAAGAATTCTCCACTTCACGATGGCGCGGTTCTTATCAACAAGGGGAGAGCGGTTGCTGCAGGTTGCATATTGCCGCTATCTCGCGACGAGGACTTAAGCAGGCGATACGGGACACGCCACCGTGCGGCCATTGGGATAACGGAAAGATCGGACGCTGTTTCTTTGGTGGTTTCCGAGGAGCGTGGTGAAGTGTCGCTGGTGAATGCAGGCCAGATCACAACATACAAGAAAAGGACTGAATTCATATCCGCGCTGGAAAAGCTGCTCTCTAACACTGCTGTAAACGATGAATCAGACTCGTCCCCGAGTCTCAAAAGCCTTGTAATCTCGAACTGGAGGCTGAAGCTATTATCCTTAATTACTTCCATTTTTCTATGGTTTGTGATAGTTGGGCCACAGAAGTCGGAACTCGGTATTTCGGTGCCCATTCAGTATACGAAGTTGCCGCTGTCGGTAGAAATAATAGGTCAGTGGATGGACCGTCTGGATGTCAGGGTCCGGGGTTCTGCGTCGGGTCTGGACAGTTTGAGCCCTGGATCGGTTCGCGCTGTGGTTGATTTGGGCAGAGTCCTGCCCGGACTCAATTTCTTCCGGATTACAAACGACAAGATACAGGTTCCTCCCGGCATCACCATTTCCCAGATCAGACCGTCGGACCTTCAGTTAAACATAGAAACGGCTCTGTCAAAACAGCTGAAGGTTGTCCCGACCATAGTGGGAGCATTGCCTGAAAAATCAAAATTGATAGTTCAACCGTCTGAAGTAAAAATACGCGCCGGACATGGGGATTTAAAAAAGTTAACATCAGTAACGACGGACCCGGTCGGTATCGGGGAGCTTCTGGCCAAAGAATCAGTGAAAGCGACCGTTGTGGTAAAGCCCGAGGGCCTGAGAATAGAATTCATTGAACCAGCTCATGTAACTGTAAAAATAGAGGCGGAAAAGAATTGAGCAGCAATCGTCGTCTGAATGTGTCTTGCGGCGAATCGCAGATGGAACCTTTTACAGGCGCTCTTGAACTACTCTCTCAAAGCCTGGATGCTCAGACTGCCGCGATCTTTCTCAGTGACCCGGACTCCTCTTTCCTCGACCTGATTGCCTCAAGGAGCAGACGCAAGGATTTCATCAGGACTGCACGAAGACCGCTGGAGGATGGTATTCTACCGGGAATCATCCAGCGCGGCCTGACGGTTTGTGAAGCCCTAAGACCGGAGTTATGCTCAAAACTCGGTCTCTATTCCGCCAGCGGGCCTGAAATGGTCTATCTCGCAGTTCCTTTCGGGGCAAACGGCCTCTTGTGGATAGACAGGGAGGGGATAGAGAGATTTTCGCCTGATCAGATAAAGCTTGCTTCAATGGCGGCGGTGATGGTGGCGGACATAGTCGAGCTTTACCTCGAGGCCCTCAAGTCCCAACATTCCGCAATGGATCTTGAATTGATCACCTCGCTTACGGACGGTCAGGACTCCGCAATCGAGGCGTCTGCTGTAAGAATTGATTCAATTGTCGCCAAAATGACACAATCAAAGAAGTGCGACGGGGCTTTGGTCGCCATTTCAATGGAGAACGGCGAACTTTGCAGGATTGTCTCCGTATCGGGTTTTTCAGGAGCTTTGAGCAAGGGCAAGGTTGTCAGACTGAGACAGGGCTGGGCAAAGTGGGCTATCGAGAAGATGAGACCGGCGATCATATCCGGGCTGAAGGGCTCTGAGACATCGTTACCCATATTTCATTCCGGCGAGGCAATCGGATTTTCGGTGAAGAGTCTGGCCGTCGTTCCATGGCACGGCTTCGACTCGGTGGATGGCGTGCTTGTTGCCGCTTCGAGGAACGCAGGTCTTGAATGGGAATCCGGCAGACCGATATGGACGTTCCTGGCTTCGTTGATCGGCCTGATAAGGCGACTGGAGATCAGCAACAAAGTCCTGAAAAGCGTCAGGCGTTACGATGGTGAGTCAGGAGTTATGAGTGAGGGATTTTTCCGATCCCAGCTACGGGCGGCCTTCGAGCGGCAAGCGGCGGCAAGCGGCACATTTTTCATACTGCTGGCGCAAGTAAGGAATCTGGACAGTCTCTACCTCGATCATGACTACACTACAATAAACCGTTTTCTTGGACTATTTTGCGAGAAACTCTCCATGTCCACCAAGCGTCCGGTTATTGCCGGTAAATTCAGCACGGGATGCTTTGCTATAGGAGTGGAGAATGTGCCTGCAACGGAGTTGGATACTTTGCTAAAAAAGGCGAACGCACTCCTTGGACAGGGCATCACAAACGTCGATGGTGTGGACATACGCCATGAGGTTGTCTTCGGATGGGCGCTTTTCCCTCATGACGCCAGAAGCTTCTTTGACCTAATTAACCGCGCATCCGACAAGCTCCTTCAAAAAAAGTCCATAGGCCATATTTAGTAATATTCATTGTCAGTTCAGACCCTAAATGTTAGTGTGGGGGATTAAGTGACCAATCATCGGGTTTAAGGATTTTTCAACATCCGGACTTGATGCTATAAAATAATTGGATTCACTGGACGTACAATCCTTGCTCATGCGTTTTGAACGGCCTGCTTGAATAATCACTCTACGCTTGCTGAAACCACACATCTCAGGAGACAACCCTTGGCGAACCTGACTCTTCATGACCCCTGGAAACATTTGCGGAAGGAATGCTTTGGAAATCAGGAACCTGATATAATACTTGAGGCGGTTACCGCTCCACTGGAACTGTTGAAAAAACGTCCTGATGAAAAGGAATTCTGGTCTAACGTAGAAGCGCTTCCTGCATGGTCTGCGGCGATGAGTTACGGTAGCAGGGAAAAGCTGGCGGAATCTCCGGAAAAGCAGATTTCTCTCAATCGCAAACTGATACAGTTGGGCCATCACACTCCGCTGGAGTCGATCCAGTTCAACTTTCACGTTGTCGGCATATCCAAAGCCTGCGGCGCACAATTATCGAGGCACCGGATCGGGCAGGGGCATGTCAGTTCCAGCAGACGTTTCCAGGCTCAAGGCATGTCGTTTGTATATCCGTTACTGGGGTACATAAAGAATGAAGATGAAGCGGCGTCAGCCCTGAAAGTCATCAGCGGCCTCAACAGGCAGGCCTTTGAAATTTATGAAAAACTCCGTGAAGAATCCAGACTTCACAAAGAGGATGCGCGCAGAGTAATTCCTGTAGCGTCATCACAGGAACGCGTCTGGTGGGTGAACGCCCGCGCCCTGAGAGATTTTTTGAGGCTTAGGCTTCCTCGTGACGCTGAATGGGAAATACGCAGGCTGGCCATAATGGTCCACAACATAGTGTCGCAGGTGGCGCCCTCGCTTTTCGAGGACATTGTTATTGAAGGATAGACCCGACAGCTTCGACAAGGCTGGATATGTTGTTGAAAACATTATCGTGATTAGCTTCAGGTCTTGATACAAGAACGACCTGGCATTTCATCAGTCTGGAGGCTTCGAGCTTTTCCGGTAGTCCTCCAGCCACTCCCCCGTCCTTGGTGACCAGAACTCCGACATCAAACCTCTCTATCAGTCTCATGTTGTCTTCCACTGAAAAAGGGCCGACGCCGAATTCGCAATGGTCCAAAGATATACCGTGATTAACTATGGTGTCTCTTGATTCCCGACAATCGAGCGCCCTCACATAAAGCTCAACTCCTTCTGAGCGGGCGAGAGTTGCGTAGGGCTCGAGGTTCCTTGTCCCGGAGGTCAGTAGAATTGGGCGCTTGAAGGAAACCGCCAGTCGAGCGGCCTGCTCATGTGACCGGGCTGAATGGGTTCCGGGAGCTTGACTGGGGGCGCTGGTCCTTTCATACCTGAAGGTCGGTATGGCCAGCCGACGGGCTGAATCTCTGACGTTCGCGTGGGCCTGTACGGCGTAAGGATGGGTGGCGTCTATGATTGCCGCCACATCCATGTCGATGCACAGGATCGATAACTCATCCGCAGACAATGCCCCCACCCTCCTGGTTATCCGCTCCGAGAGGCCGATCTTCATGGGAAAGTCGCTGACTGTGGAGACAATAACGTGAAATCCGGCCATAGACAGGGCATCTGCTATTGAACCGGTTTCCGATGCGCCAGCCATTAATAACAGCTTCATCACAGGTATCCACGTGGAGTAATGAAAAACGAATCGGTAATTCGGGATGTGCTGTTTCCGATGATGACTACGCTTCTCATGTTGATTTCAAGATCGAGAAAATGAGCGAGGTCGGTAAATACAACGGACTGTTCGGATGACCCGACTGCTGTGGCGATACCTACGGGAGTGGAGTCTGAACGGGCGGATCGAAAAATCTGCGCCGCTTCCTCAAGTTGTGTCACACGTTTTTTGCTCCTTGGGTTATAAAGGGCGACAACCAGATCAGCCTGGGCCACCGCAGCAAGTCTCTTTCTTATCATATCCCAGGGGACCAGCAGGTCACTCAGACTGATTACGGCAAAATCCAGCATCAATGGTGCGCCCATTGCGGCTGAGGCTGCAGTAGACGCCGTCACACCGGGGATTATCTCTATTGGCGAAACAAGACCAAGCTTTTCTCTCAACTCTATGGCCAAACCGGCCATTCCATAAATACCTGCGTCTCCGGATGATACCAGGGAAACTGTTTGCCCGGACGCAGCAAGCCTGAGGGCTTCCTCACAACGCTCCCTCTCTCGCATCATCCCTGTTGAAACCGTTTTTTTGCCATCGAGAAGGTCTGAAATCAATTCTATGTATTTTGTGTAGCCAACAACAACATTGCTTGCTGAAATGGCTGATACGGCCCTGAACGTCCTGTCTTCGGCGGATCCTGGACCGATGCCGACTACAAACAGTTTTCCCTGGAGATTGCTATGGTTATTCCTTCGAATATTTTTCTCTTCTGTATTAATTGTGTCCTCCTGCCTGCAAGAAGCGCACAAGGCTCAGAAACACCTGGAGCGCCCACGCTCTGCTGAACAAACCCGGATTTGTAGAAATCCCGTGAAGAATTCATTATCTCGCTCGAACTGATCAAACGCAAAGGGACCTGTAACTCCTGCGCAGCCAGGATCAGACCCTTCTCAGAAGCCTTGGCGTCAATCGTAGCGATAAACCTGACCTGTTCCACGGGAAGCTGAAGGTCATCCAGAGAGTTCAATATGGCCGCCTTTATCTTCTCGGAAGTTACCCCTCTCTTGCAGCCGACGCCTACGATGATGTTCTTCCGGGCTTCGGTGGTGGTGGTTATTATTGGGTCCGATCCAATGATATTTGAAACTTCAACAGCCAGATCATTGGCCCCGCCTTCATGGCCGCTGAGCAGGCTTATTGCCCATCGTGCGCACACATCCACAACAACGACTGCGGGGTCCCTGGTTTTGTGCGATATGTGCGGAGCAATTGCCCGGACTGCCACGCCGCATGGCCCAATGAAAATAAGGCCGTCATAGGAGCCGAATATCTCTTACACAAGATCAAGAGTTCTGGAGAATGACCGGCAGTATATTTGGGTCTCAACGCTCTCATGAACATAAATGCTTGTGTGGAACAGTCCTTCAGATAATGCTGCGGCTATGGAGGCGCCTTCATTGGAGAGAGTTATTATTGCCAAGTGTTTTGTCAATCTTGAACCACCCTGAATTCATGAGAAAAGTCCGAAGCGTAGAGTCGTGATGGCTGGACATCCCTGGAGAGGGTCCATCCGGCTATGATCATGGCTGTCCTGTTAATGCCTGCGTCCCGGGCCAGCCGCGCTATATCGCTGAGGGTTCCCTTAACCCACTTTTGTTCAGGCCATGAGGCTTTCGCCACAATAGCGGCCGGACAATCGTATCCATAGGCTTGGGCAAGCTGCCCGGCTATGTCCTTAATTTTATGGGCGGACAGAAAAATACACATAGTGGATCGGCTTCGGGCAAGCCGATCGAGTTCTTCGAGCGCTGGCATGGGTGTGCGACCGGATGATCTGGTCAATATGATGGTCTGTGATATTTCCGGCGCTGTAAGTTCAGTCTTGAGGACGGCCGCGGCAGCCTGGAAAGAACTCACCCCCGGGACAACCTCATAGTCAATGTCCAATGCGTCGAGTTCATTCATCTGCTCACGAATGGCGCCGTAAATTGAGGGATCTCCTGAATGCAGGCGTACAACATCGACGTTCAGGTCACGGCCTCTCTTAAAAAGATCTATGATTTGGTCAAGATTCAATTCCGCTGAATTATGTTTCTCGGCCGAGGCCGGTATAATGTCAATCACTTGCGGACTCACCAGCGAGCCGGCATAGACGCAGAATTCGCAACAGCCTAGAATCCTGTGAGCCTTTACGGTCAGGAGTTCCGGGTCTCCAGGACCCGCTCCGACAAAAATGACTTTCATGTTTTACCCGTCGTATCCACCTGAACCAATAATACGCTCAGGTTTCCGGATTTCTCATCCAGTTTTTTTATCTCGTCCAGCTCCGTCAGTACAATTTGTTTGTCGAGACCCGCACGAGCCACAAATGACAGCCTCCGGACATTCCGGACATTTTCAATTGCCCCTACAAGCGCCTTGAGACGTTTGCCGATTTTCATAAAAACAAAGACGCCTCCAGTTTCAAGACATTTGGCAACACGGCCGGCATCTTCACAGGCGGGAAGAACGGTTAGCGGCATATCGGCGTAACCTAACGGGAAACCGGTCAATGACGCTGCCGCGGAAAACGCCGAAATTCCCGGGACCGTGATCGAGTTGAATCCGGACGTCCGTTCGCTGAGAGCTTCCAGCAAATACAGATACGTCGAGAAAACGGTAGGGTCGCCCAGCGTGACAAAACCCGCGTCCTCTCCCGATTCCAAAAGATTGCAGATCAGGTCACAGTTATGATTCCACTGCCTTTTAACTTCTTCCTGGTCCCTTTTCATGGGAAATTCAAGATCGATCACGGTGGAGTCACCGCGCAAATGCGGAGAGACTATGACGCTTGCCAGTCCTGTTTCCGCTCCGCGAGCTCTCGGCACAAACACATGCCCCAGGCTTGACAGCAGCTTGACCGCCTTGAGCGTTATAAGCTCAGGATCTCCCGGTCCCAGGCCTATGCCATAAAGTGTCCCGCTTCTGTTCATAATTTTTCACCATCCATGAGTATGATGATGGACGAGGAGCCGATCTCGAATGATTCCAGTTCCGGGATGTCCACGACATCGATCTTCTCATCAGCCAGCGTGAGATTTTGGCATACAACCGCCCCGGGAGTAGGATGAGCATCCTTTAACGAGGAGACAATCCACGGCCCCGCAGCGCTACCTGCGGCAAATATGGCCAGTTTACCGAACTGTTCATACAATTGCGCCAAATCTGTTTCAGGGACTTCCTTATGAGCGCTTACAAGCCGACAGTCATGCCAATCAACACCAAGCCTGGCAAACGCTACCTGAACTGAACTAACGCCGGGAATGATTTCACAGGAGTCCCTGCCGTACCTCCTGATGACCAGTTTGGCAAGGCTGAAGATGCCAGGGTCTCCACTGACAAGGACGGCCACATCATGATCCTCGATGTAGGTGGCGATAGTGTCTATGGTAGTGGAAAGATTCTTGCCCAAAGACTCTTTTATGGCTGTCGAATGCGGAAAAAGGTCCAACAGTTTCTGCGCGCCGATTATGACACTTGCCGAAGCCACCGCTTTGGAAGCGGCCGGTGTTATGTAATCAGGAGACCCGGGACCACAACCCACTATTTTTATTTTTTTGTCCAAAAGCTGTGGTCTCCAAATGATCCGAGCGGTGTTCCGGACATGTTCACCAGGGTTACTGCAACGCGGGATCGTTCACTAATTCTTGAGTCAACCGCCTCGCAAATCTTTCTGGACAGTTCATTCGCCAGAATTTGACGCTTGTGGGTATCCAGGGCCTGAAAAATTCCTTCAACTGTCATAGCGTCCTTGAAGTTCTCATGAAACAGGGATTTTGTAAGCTCGGACACAAACGGGACTGCGCTTGCAGACCTCGAAGAATGAGTATCCCACTGTCCCTGAGGGAGCTTGGCCAACTTGCCGGCGTGTCCAACGACGAGAATTGCCTCAAAGGAAAATATTCCCACTTTGTCAAGGATAAATCCCCATTCGTTCCCGACTTCCACAAGTTGTTCATTTTCCAGACAGAAAAGTTTTCTGGCCGCTTTTTCACCTATCCTTCCGGGAACGAGGGCTATGTGCTTCATGTGGCACGCATCAGCCACATTCAGGGAAATTTCAAGTGTGTCCCTTATGGCGTCACAACTGAATGGCTTTACAATCCCTGTGGTGCCGAGGATAGACAGGCCGCCTTCAATGCCCAGTCTCGGATTGAACGTCTTTGCCGCAAGCTCTGCTCCTCCTGGAATTGAGACCAGCAGTTCGACTCCTTTATCCGTGATATCCCTTACTGAATCCTCAATCATCTTTCGGGGAGAGGGATTTATGGCAGGAAGCCCCGGCTGTACCGAGAGCCCGGGCTTTGTCACCATACCAACGCCCTCCCCGCCTTTTATGGAGACAGCGCCGTTTTCAGACCATCTCGCCTTCTCCCTCAACGTAACGCCATCCGTTATGTCGGGGTCGTCTCCTGCGTCCTTGACAACTTCCCCTACCCCTCCTGAGTCATCGCAATAAGACCTGTGGACAGGTAAAGTGACCAAACCTGAGGGCAGGTTTATGGCCACCTCGGTCAGCGAGTCATGTCCCTGTAGCGCCATAACCGCCGCCTTGGCCGCTGCAGCAGCGCAGGCGCCTGTGGTAAAACCCGATCTCAATGTTCCTGTCTTTTCAGGCTCCAAGCTGTTTCACATTCCTTGTTTGGAACAATTTTCCGTTTCAGGAAGAATGATCATTTGGTTGAACCGGCGAGACCGCACAGAGCATGTATGACGCTTACGGCCAGAGGACTGCCGCCCCTCCGGCCTCGTATTGAGATATATTCCACCGGAAGACTCATCAGCTCGTTCTTGCTTTCTATCACATGAACAAATCCGACCGGCATCCCTATGACCAGGGCCGGCCTGGCTGCTCCCTCCATGATCATCCGGTTGAGTTCCATGAGAGCTACCGGCGCATTTCCAATTGCCACTATCGATCCGTCGATCATGCCTAGCGCTTTTCTTACGGCATGCAAAGACCTCGGAAGACCATCGGCCCTGGCGGTGTCCGCGACATCAGCGTCGGCTACGTGACAGTAGAGCTGATCCGAACTGTAGAGGTCATTTACGGATTTGAGCCGTGCCATAGACAAACCGGACCGGATCATGTTCGAATCAGCATATATTCCGGATGGCTTTCGGAGGGCCTCAATACCGGCCTCAACAGCGTTTTTGCTGAAACACACGTTTTTGCCGATTTCGCAGTCCGCTGTAGTGTGGATAATGCGTCTGATGATCTCCCATTCCTTTTCCGGGAACTGTTTCGAATCGACTTCACGTTCAATTATCTCAAACGACTTGCGTTCTATGTCATCGCCGCTCATGGGACATTGATACATTTGATAGATAAGTGGTTTGGTATTGCCTAACAATTCTTTTCTCCTGATTAATCAGTCGGACGCATGTTTTTTGCCGAACACACGGACACTATCCTGTCCAGGGCTTCAGGATGTGAAGCAAAATGGAGGTGTATATAGCTTAACAAAATATTATTGCGCTGAAAACCCTCGTCAAAGGTCTCGTCCTGACTCGGCCTCGAAACCGAAT
>CAZGVM010000060.1:15955-16272 GCA_964528855.1 uncultured Desulfomonile sp.
CATCGTTGGCTTCGAACTCCAACAATTCGGAGTAATGGAATTCATGCCCTCTAATGACAGAACCCTTTTCAGCGACCACAGTATCTTCCCTGAAGCGCGCCGAACAATATCGCAGGGCTCTCAGGCTCTTCCTCATCCTCGTCCAGAAAGGGAACAGACCTATCATGCCGTGGCGGCTTGAGTCATCCAGTTCGATACCACGGCTGAAATACATGAGCCCTCCACACTCCGCATAGATTGGCCTGCACGATTCAGAATATCGCCTGATGGAAGCAATCATCGAGGTGTTGGCCGACAGTTCTGAGGCGAATTCTTCT
>CAZGVM010000061.1:0-3248 GCA_964528855.1 uncultured Desulfomonile sp.
TGTCGGCGTCCAGTAGTCTCTGAAGGTAGGCCTCGACCTTGTTTTGAATCTCCATCCTGCCTCTGGTCATTGTGTAATCGATGGTATTCTCTCCGACTACCCCTCGGAGCGCAACCTCGGCTGAGGCTTTGAGGGCGGCTTCGGGGCTCTCTGAACCGAACAGGAATTTGACAGGGTCTTGCACCATGTACTGAACAAACAGTTGAACATCGACTATATTCTCGTCGCCGGTGAGCATCAGCGATTCGGCGGCAATCGCTCTTGTTCTGTTCGAGTCAGATCGGAAACCGATTTCAGCCCTGCGCACCTTGGCGGTATCCACAATCACATTGGTCATAATGGGCTTGGGCAGTCGGTATCTTAAGCCCGGTTCCGTTAGAGAGTGCACTTTCCCGAACAAAAGGACGATTCCCTTTTCACCGGGACCTACCACATATAGACCAGAAATCAGATACAAAACCAGCAGTATGGCGATGACAGCGCCCACTCCCCAGCCCTTGAGAAACCTGTTGAGAATGGCCTTGACATCTTCAACCCCTTTTTGAAGTTCCTTTACGGGATTAAGTTCAGGTCTCGGTCTAAATTCTGACATTGCGCCTCCCACTGAAAAATTGTCGTTGAATATATCGCATGCTAAAGTGAAAATCAAATCTAGTAGGACGGCTGCAGGGTGTCAAATAGACTAATGTTAAAATGATGGTGAGGATTGTAGTGCAGCTTCGAACTGTTTTCGGAAAGATCTCGGATAGGCTGACCCCAGGGGTGAATTCTTCACCCCTGTGATGTTTACATTGAATGACGAACTGAGATTAGAGCATAAGAGACTATATTTTGTCGCCGCGCCTGATTTTGTCCAGAGCAGAGTTCAGCATATCTCTGGCGCTATCCCGCTTTTCCTGAACCTCTTTTCGCCAGGCTTCAACCTTTTGGATGGCTTCGGATTCCCAGGGCAACCAAGTGGCGTGAGCCCTGTTTCTGATAGATTTTTCGAGTTCTTTTGGAATAGGCGGAGTAGATGATTCGTCGTAATGGGTTTCCAATTTTCTCATGAATTTAAACAATAATTTCATTTCTTTTTTGGTCAGACGTCTCTCCACCTCTTCTTCGCCAAACAATTCTTTTCGAAGCGAGGTGTCGTTTTCTACCTTGAGTTCCTGTATCAACTTTTTTAACTGCTTGAAATTTGAGGTAAAGTCAGGGGCTTCTGGCCTGGTCTCCAACAGGACGTGCGATGAGCTTTGAGTCATGTCTAACTCCTTCATATTCACCCAATAAGTACCAAAAATGGTCTATTTTAATTCAACGGAAATCTGAATCAGAGGAAAACCTATTTATCGCCATCGTTCCCAATAGTCTATTTTACTTGAACTTTGGGATACAGTGACTATCCAGAGAGAAGTTAGTTCTCTCAAAAAGGGCTCCTATCACCCGAAGCTGTGGTAGTCAAGAAATTAATGCGATTTAAACATCAATAATTTTAGGGCAAACTGGAACTATTTCGCGAAATGGGAGTCGTATTTTTAATAAATATCGCGATTTAGACGCGTTTTATGGGCCGTGTAAACAGGAGCCGCGTAAAAAGCGCGAATGAATCCCTTGCCGTAATTGCGCGCGTACTCATCAGTCTGTTTCACTAGGGACTCGGTCCGCTTTCAACGAAATCCTTCGTCACATATCAATAAGTAATGCCTTTTTCATACTCTGGTGTTTTTAGGAACAGCCGGCTATGTTAAGTTGCCTTGCTGGGTGATATGTACTTTGGCTTCGCAGGGGAAGAATTCATGTTGGAAAGCGTCGGCCATTTTTTTGATTCCGCCTTGTCCAAAATGTCAGTAGTCTTCCTGATTCTTCTTTTATCAAACCGTAAACTACCACTATACGTTTGTCTCATTTTTACGAGTGTCTTCATGGGATTATGGATGAAGATGGGACTGGAATCAATTTTTCGAGTGATACTGCATGAAATCCTGATGCCATCCACTTTGATTCTGGCGGTAGTAATAGTGTTGATCGTTCTTTTTAGCGCACTTTTAAAAATCAGTGGTCGCTTGGACTCTATTACGTCGTCACTCAGGGCGATCTCCAGTAATCCCAGGGTTTCACTCGCTATGGCTCCGGCCTTGATAGGACTTTTGCCAATGCCGGGTGGAGCCTTGTTTTCAGCCCCGATGGTGGAGACAGCGGTTGGAGAATATCGTATCAAGCCTGAGTCCAAGCTTGCTATCAACTATTGGTTTAGGCACATCCCGGAGTTTGTGTGGCCACTGTATCCCGGTTTTATACTGTCTATGTCCATTTTCGGGCTTGAAGCCTGGAGGTTGACTCTTTACCAGCTTCCCCTGAGTGTTGGCGCCACTTTGGCCGGAGTTCTTTTCCTTTTGCCGGCCCTCCCTGCTGCGATCGATGGCCGATCAAAGACCGGTAAGATTCCATTTCGCTCGTTCCTTGCTCCACTGGCCCCCATAATCACGGTGTTGTGTCTCATGTTTGGTTTGCAGACCCTTGCCCAGATATATGACCATTTTTCAGGCCAGGCCATTCCCCTTACGCAGCATTTGAGTATGACAGTGGCTTTGAGCGCGGGCATAATATATTTAAAACGCGCATGCGGCGCCAGCTTCCTGCAGATTAGCTCAATCACTTACAATTCCGGAGCATTTAATATTGTGTTGATGGTTTTTGCGATAATGGCTTTTAAGGGAATTTTAAGCGAATCTCATACCATCAGCCACATACGGACTGAACTTCAGGCTTTTAGAATCTCGGAGACGTATGTTATTGCTTTACTTCCTTTAATCGCCGGTCTTGTTACGGGGATTGCGGTTGGATTCGTGGGCTCTTCTTTTCCTCTAGTTGCGACACTGATGCCTATGAATGAGCCGGCAATGCCATACGTTGTGTTGGCTTACGGTTTTGGTTTTATGGGAATGATGCTATCGCCCGTTCATCTGTGTTTTCTTGTAACTCAGGAATTTTTTCACACCAACGCCCTGGATTCCTACAAACAATTCTGGAAACCGGCCACATTTTTGATTTTCTGGATTATCATGGTATTTGTTTTTTACAAAATGGTTCTGTGAAACCCGGTTAAGACGTGGTTGCGCCTTGGGGTTCCGGTTGCGGTGACTGATATTAGAAGCCTGTTCACAAGAGGGGACTCAAAAAGCGCCACTTCTTTCTGGAAATCAGCCAAAAAAATATGAAGCAATCGGGTTGTTAACTCATAACGCTGGAGACTCTCAGGAGAA
>CAZGVM010000061.1:3258-16100 GCA_964528855.1 uncultured Desulfomonile sp.
TTTTGGCAGGAGAAATTCTAAAACTTCTCTACGAATATAGAATGATCAGAACATTTTATCGTGACAAGCCGGAAGGCTGGACTCTGATGTCCGGATTATACAGTCCTCTCTATATTCAACTTCGGCCCTTGGTGTCGTACCCAAGTGTGTTCCAGAAAGTCTGTGAGTCTTTGACGGAAGTGTTGAGGGAAGAAGCTCCCGACATTACCAAGATAGTTGGCATTGCCATGGCGGGGGTTCCGTTGGTGGCTGGAATTGCCGTGGCAGGATCTGTGCCGGCGGCTTTCACAAGAAAAATGGAAAAGGTGAAGTCTCTGGAGGATTTTAGATATCAAATCCAGAGTTATGGCGAGCATGCCCTGGTTGAGGGTGAAATCAACGATAACGAAAGGCTGGCCCTGGTTGATGACCTGGTTACCAGATTTGACAGCAAACTGATTGCTCTTGAGCAGGTAAAAAGTGAGCTGGTTCGTAGGGGAGTCCAAGGCGTTCGCTGTGACACGGTAGTAGTGGTTCTTGATCGGGAACAGGGTGGAGCTGAGTCTGCCAGTTCGAATAATCTTAATCTGATCAGCCTTATACAGTTCAAGACTTTAGGGCTCAAATACCTGAAATCATACATGAACGATTTTGAGTGGCGAGTGATTTGTGATTATCTTGATCAACCCGAAAAGTATCAGGACAAATCAAAGCAGATGGAAGTGGCCGAAAAAGCGCTGAAGCCATGAAAACTACTTGACCGATGATTATCAATATTCTAATAATATTACTCTAACCTGGCGTTCCTGTCTAAAGCCGGGTTTTATCCTAGAGGCTTCATCCGATACAAGGTTTACGGGCCAGGTGAAGCTTTTCAGAAGGGATTTGATACTTCCGGCCAAGATCACCTTTTTCGCCTCAAGCTGTAAGTGAGTTGATCACCTTAGTTGTGGTCAATGATCCTGAACATTAAGAGAATTTTGTCCGTTAATGGTTTCCGGCTTTGTGTTGCGCACACTGTGGCGAAACCATCATCAGTCGAATTTTCGTATTTATTCCTGAGAGAGGAGACGACAGTTTATGCCCGGAGTTTACGTCAAGGAAGACGAGCCCTTCGAAAACGCGCTTAGAAGATTCAAAAAACAGGTTCAAAAATCTGGAGTTCTCACCGAAACTAAAAAGAGAAGGGCTTATGAAAAGCCGAGCGTTAAGAAAAAAAGAAAAGCCATGGCGGCTCGTAAGAGACTTCTCAAGAAATTACGCCGCATGCGTTCAAAGTAGCTTTCACTGAATAAATCAAACACTCCTCATTTGGCTACTCAACACGTTATGTTAGTAGCCAAATGAAAAATAAGACTTCTAATACATCAGGCCTGTAGCATCAGAAATTTTGGGTGTTCAGGCCCATGCTTTTTAGGGCTAGTGAAACATATCTCTGAACACTCAAATTTTCTGGAATCGCCGTGGGTCTCCGCCGCAATTTACGCCCTTTGCGGAGCTATCGCGTCGATAGCCTGGTATTCCGGTGGTTTTTCATCGCAACATTTAGGCTTAGTTGGCTGGATTCTGACAATTACCGCGTCTGTCACCGCAGTATTTCTTTTCTCGGTGTCTCTCTTTGAGTTAATTAGTTATTTTGTTTTTATTCCATCGATAAAAAGCGACTCTCATATATTCGCCAGAGTCCACTCTTCGCAGTTGATTCATCCTCTGACGTCATCGGTGGTTTTGGCAACCATGCTGGCCTGCGTTCTGTCTGGATCGCTTTTCGCCTGGTTTCTGTGGGGAATTGTCTTTTCGGGATATGTAATCCAGACCAGTCATATTTTGAAGAGGATAAAATCCGAACAGTTATCGGACTCGATTGATAGCGTTCCACAAAGCATGATCGGCCTGTTGGCTCATTTAATACTTGGAGCTGAAGTCGTGACGATGGCCGCCGGAGCGAAAGCCATTGCTCCCTGGAAGATAAAGAGTTTGCCGGAAGACACGTGGATTGTGGACGTAAGGACTGGGGCTGAATTTCAATGGAACAGGCTGCACGGGGCCCAGAATTTTCCATGGGGCTCAGGTTTGGCGCAAGCGTCTCGCCCGGTTCCAAGGAGTCGTCCTATTCTTGTCACCTGTCTGTCGGGTCACAGATCTCCAGCCGTTGCGGTAATGCTGAGAAGGCTTGGATTCGAAAATGTTTACAACCTCAACTGGGGTTTATTGTATCTCATCCTCCTTGAACGGGGGAAATCAGGTTCAGGTGTTTTCGATCTGACGCGGCCCAACAGAAACACCAGTGAACGGGGTAGGGATTACAGGGGTATTTCATACGGCTACATAGCTTGCGCCCTCATAATACTTGTCATGGCGCCGGTGGAAGCTGGTTTGGCAAGAGAGTCCGTATCGATGGCTCAGAAAACCCTGGGTATGCTTCTGGGATTCATCGGTGTGCTTACGGCGTGGTTAGCTTTCAAGGCTTTGGGACGAAATTTCAGGGTGTTTGCAGCCCCTCGTAGAAGTGGAACTCTTGTCCAGTCTGGAGTTTACTCCAATGTCCGACATCCCATGTACTCGGCCGTGATTGTGGGGTTTGCCGGTTACGTAATTTATTGGGGAAGCTACTGGTCAGTTCCTGTATGGTTTGCACTCACCATCCTTTACATCATAAAGGCCTTCAAGGAAGAAGGCGTGTTGGCTAAACGCTATCCCCATTACCAGGAATATGTTTCAAGGACAAAACGCTTCCTGCCATACATATTCTGAGTGGTTCAGTTCCTTATCCCAGTGATCCGATCTTTTCCGATCTGACCGTCTTGCGCACCCTGACACTTTGTTTTGCAACCTCAGTCGCTGTTTCCTCATTTACATGGGTAACAAGCAGATCTTCCATTATTCCTATCCCGTGTTGTAGAAACATGTGCGCCAGAAAAGCAGTTGGAAGGGCATTGGAAGCCGTTACCGCAATTTGGGCCTCTTTTACTGCCCAGTTGTTTCCATTGAACGAAACCGCCAGTCCACCACCTTTTTTAACAAGCCTAAACGCCTCAACATCCGTAATGCTGTCTCCCACATACATAACATCCTGCAGGCAGCATCCTTGCATCATGGTTATCTTCTCCACCGCATTGGCTTTTTCTACGCCTCCGACCGGGTCCACACTCATGAGAAGTTCATAGATTGCAAGTTTTGGTAGATCTCTCCAGAAGATTTCGTCCATGAGCATGATAGTTCTGCGCGCTGTCTCACTCAATTCGTCAGGTGATTTGACGTCTTGCGGAAGCGTAAAAGGCGGCGATTCAATTATCCTTGAGTAAAAATCTTTTACCGCAGACTTCTCTGTGGAATTGATTTGAAAACCGTCGATATTGATTTCTGTGGAGAATGTGTTTTCTATTGGAAATGCCAGCGCATCGCAGACGGCTTTTATGTAAGGAGTGTAGCTGGTACTGACAATGTAGCAGGGGGCGACTTCAAATATTCTGGCTAGAGCCTCCGGCGCGTGTGGGATCACTTTCACGTTCCTACGGGAAAATTTGACCATCGTGCGGTCATCTACTCCAAATGCCTTAAAAAAAGGAAGAATCAACCTTAGGGTGTCGCCTGCCTTATAACCAGGTCTGTGGGAGACTTCAGCCAAGTAATCGTCGTAAAGGCTCACTTGGGAAAAAAATTGACCACCGTGAGGCAGAAAAGCTTCGGCCATTTCGGCTGCATTGTCATTTTTGGTCACAGGCCCTTCACAATCGGTTATAAAGACTCTCTTGTTAGGCTTATTCATGTTCACTCCACTCGAGCCGGTCTCATTGATTAGCTAGGAAACAAAAACGCGGTCCTGAAAAAATGATTGAACGAAGACTTTATCAGGATAGGATGATCTTCCATAACCTTCAATACTTTTTGACGCGGTTCTGGCCGCAAGTTCGAGAGATTTTTTCAGTGGCAGTCCAGACAAGAGTCCGGCAATGAAACCGGCGGCAGCCACATCCCCGGCTCCAGTCCTGTCGACTATTTCCGATGGTTTGATGGCGTCTTGTAAAATGGCCCCGTCAGACGTTATTGCCATTATGCCTCGTGAGCCTTTTTTTAGAACAACCGTTCCAACGCCCATAGCCAGGAGATGGTCGGCTGACCTTACAAAGTCGGGGTTACCTGTCAGTTGAGACAACTCTTCCTCAGTCGCAAAAAGCACGTCGGATCTTTGCAGCAGTGGAGTCAGCTCATCCATACCCAAGCGCGAGTAGACAATTCCCGGATCAAAGCTAAGTCTGGTTTCCGGACCCAACCCCAAGGCTACTCTTTTTTGTGCTTCCAGAGGCGATTTGGAAACAAAGGACGACATGTGCGCCCATTTGGTGTCATTGAAATAATCCTGATAGTTGCATCTGGAGCCGGCCAGATCATTTACATTTGGTAGAATCACCAGACACCGGTCGCGGCTTGCATCTTCAGCGTTTATCAGGCACAGACACCGGCCTGTCGGTCCGTCAAAAACATCAATTAAAAGGTTCGTTTTGTTCCCCAACTCCTCTGTTCGAATTTTTTTCAGGCCATCACTACCGGCGGCTCCGTAAAATCCTGTCGAGAAACCCATCTTTCTGAGGGCAGCGGTCATGTTGGCCGCAGAGCCTCCGGGGTCAATAGCCTTTAATGAGCCTTGGCTGTTCAAGACCGGATAGACTTCGGAAAACCACTGGGCGCTTTTTACATACTCATGTCCGGCCCTAAGTCCGTATCTCTCGAAGAATTCACTTGGAACCTCCCAGAATTCATCAAGATTCAATGATCCAAAACCAATTACGTCCAGGTTCAATTCTTGCTCCAGTTCTGTTCATCCAGGAAGCGGCAAACAATTATTGAAGAATACATCCGGTTGCTTTTCAATGCCCCTGTGATGAGATTTTGGGCATTATCCTGTCCAGGAACGTTATTTGATCCCTTACAAAAGCAGGACGCAGGTGCATTCCGTCTTTGTAAATAGGAGAGCCGTCTTTTGTGGTTGATGGGCACCTGCCATCCGAGCACAAAAACTTCTTCGGATCCAACACGACGGTGTCTGTCTTTTCAGCCACTGCTGACAGCGCCTCATCTATAAACTGCAATCCGGGCAGTTCATCCTGGAACAACTCACGATTCTCAACTGCAAAAAAATCTGATCCGCTATGCACAGAGCGGTTAACCATACCTTTAGGATCCAGCGCATCACCGAACGGAATGTTCAAAATCAGATAAGTAATCTTCCCAAGAGATCTTAATTGGGACAGCATCTTCTCCAGTGAATCAAAAGCCAAACTGGCGCCTTTGGGTTCGTTTAAATTGAAATACTCTCCTGTTCCCCCACCGTCATGGTAATAGGAGCTATCTTTACCGAAATATCGAATCCAGGCAGCGCCTATGACTACCGCCTCGACTTCAGGATCGATGGCATAGGCCATGACATCTTTCATGAGATGATATATTTGCGGCGGAATACGTCGGCTCACGTTCGGGATCGGTGGACAGCCATCGTCGGTAGCGAATACGATCGTTTTATCCGTACGATAACTGAGTTTTTCTATGTTGGAGTAGTATTGGGCCATGTTACTGTCACCGACAAACAAAATTTTTCCCGAATTTTTTGTGTTGGCTGGGGGGGTATCCATCGAGTAAAAGTCACTTTTGCCAAACCTGAATATCTTCATCCTTCCTGGGAATTCCCACTCTCCTATGGCGGCGCTTATCAATTTAAGATTCTGAGTGTTGTGATATGGCTGAAAATAGCCAACGTATGACGTAGCCCCTAAAACAGCAAGAGCCAACATTGCGCAGACCAGTCTACGGGAGAAGTCCGATCCTTTAAATTTGCCGGAAATACCAAATCTAATGGGAGTTTCCACAAACTTGTAGGTTAGTGTAGCCAGGACAAAACTGACCAGGATGACTGCCAACTTTTCCAGATGGCCCGTCATATCGACAATTTTCGCATAAGCAAGTAGAGGCCAATGCCATAAATAGAGGGGATAACTAATCAGACCTATAAAAACCAGCGTCCTGTTGGACAACAGTCTGGAATTCACAAATGCGGAACTACCGCCGTGAATCAGGAGAAAGGTTCCCATAGTCGGAAGCAGAGTCCAATAACCCGGAATAACTTTCCTCGGATCAATCAGGAGGAACCCCAGAACCAGTAAGGATAGTCCAAGCCATGAAATTGTGTTGGGATCTATGTTGGGAGGCGTGATCCTGATGCTGTGGACGGTGACATACGCCAGCAGGCTGCCCACCATCAACTCCCAAAATCTCGTCACAGGGGAATAAAAAGTGCTGGGAGAGTGACTATTGAAAACAAAAAGATTTAGCATGAACGAGCAAATCAGAATCGGCAGAACTATTGCCAGAAAACTCCTGGAGCGTTTCCAGATCGAGGCCACCAGAAGGGGCCACAGGATGTAATATTGTTCCTCCACGCCCAGAGACCACAGATTCAGCAACGGCTTAAGTTCTGATGCGGTGTCGAAGTAACCGCTTTCTCCCCACAAAACAAGATTGGATACAAATAAGGACCCTCCCAGAACATGTTTTCCCAGTCTTTTGAATTCGTCCGGTAGCAGGACAACATAGCCGATAATGAAGGTGGTTATGAGGACTGTAACCAGGGCTGGAAATATTCTCCGGATGCGGCGAATGTAAAATTCGGTGTAGGTGAAGCTGCCGGCTTCCAGACTTCTGAAGATGATGCTGGAAATGAGAAATCCGGAAATCACAAAAAAAATATCTACGCCTATGAATCCGCCTCTAAACATGTCAGGGAAGACATGAAAACCAAGAACCGACAAGATGGCCACGGCCCTCAGGCCATCGATGTCAGGGCGATATGTCGGATGGTAAATATGCCTCATTTGTGACTTGTTAGTAATCTCGAAAATTTCCCTGGTGGCCGCTCTTTTGGTATTGGTTGATCACACGAGGTGTATGGCATGTTTCAACCAGCCAAAACACAAACTCAAGTCCACGAACCGGACAATTTCGGGAAGACAATAAACCCACTTGATAGGCATTTTGTCAAGCGCATCAACGTGGCCGGATCAGGAAAACCCAAAGTTAGACGGTTCACGGGGCACATGGGAGAATTTTCCACAAACTGAACCGGGATCCTGCACCAGCCTCTTCTATCTCTACCAGTCGATAGTCATGTTTCTGGAGGGTGTCGAAGATCGCTTCTTTCAAAACCCCATTTTTTGAATCAACAAAAAGATAGTTTGGGCGTTCTTTTTCAAGAATGACAGATAGCTCCTCTTGAGTAGAAATCCATGCAAGGTGTTCCGGAACTCCGGATCTCAGGATGTCCGTCGTTTTGACGCCAGTAAGGTATCTCATGATACGCGGATTCATAGACAATATCCGGGCGTCCGGATCATTTTTGCTGATCCATTGCGCAGCGGAAAAAAAAGCCCTGTCTTTCGGAAGTTCCGCACCGTAAGCCTCAACAGCGTTCCTTGCCTGATAAATGATTTGAACATTCGCCCCAAGGTTTGTGGCGGCTAATACTACGAATAAGGACAAGACAATTTTTTGCCGGCTTATCGAACCGCAATTGAAGGTATCTTTTAACAGACCCGTCAGTTTCATGACGCCCAGACCCAGGAAAAGATAAAGAGCCGGAAGAAGTGGGGCCAGGTATCTGCTGCCGGCCGAACTCAGCAACAGCCCAGAAGCCTGTATCAGAGAGAATACACCAAAAAGCCTTTCTCCTCTCCGGAACGCTTCAACAAAACCAGAAATGATTACAAGAATTAAAATCAATTCTACCGCCACCGTGCGCATCGAGACTCCGGTCAACGCGTACGCTGCTTCGAATAAATATTCCCATGCCGAATTTAGCATCACATGAATCTGAGTTTCCAGGGATCGGCAGGTAACTGCTCTAAAATATTCCCCCTCCTGAGTGGATACTGGATAGCTGGTCTTGTAAAATTCCCAGACTAGCGGCAAACACAAAGAAACTGCCAGGAACAACAGAGGACGGACAAACCTTTTATCTCTCGAGCCATCAGGATAAACAGACCACAGGTAAATTGCGAATGCCGGCGGAACGCCCAAACCGTTTATCCTTACCAAAGCCGGCAGACCGCAAACTAAAGCGCCAATGATGAGCACGACCCAAGAATCACGATGGTCAGACACCCACAATATGACATGAAAAGCCAACAGGCAAAACATAGTGAATGGAACATCCGAGGATGTGTATGTCGAGTTCAGAACTATGGTGTGATTAATTGAAAAGAGTCCGCCCACTACTATGCCGATGTCCGGGCCACATAGTCTGAATGCCAACCCCATGCCGAGAAAAGCGGCGAGAACCCCCAAGGCAGCCATCAGGATCCTATAATGTAAAAAGTCTCCCCCGAACAGGTTGATCCACACACACAGGATCAGTGGAAATCCAGGGGGGACATAAGTGTGGGGAACTTCATTGTACACGTAGCCCTTGCCTGACGCCAAAGACTCTCCCAATTCCAGATACAGTGCGCTGTCCGGTGTGGCTTTCCACGATGCGTTGACCGTCAGGGCAAATATCACAACGACTGTCGCCAACAACAATAGCAGACGCCTGAAACTGTACGCGCCCGAAAGCGCTTCCGACAAATCACCGAAATATGGATAGGTGTTTCTCACTGAATGTTTACGACTAACGAAACTTTAAAGCAAAGGCTATCATAAAATGCCTGAAAACTCTTGTAACAACGGACGCCGAATTTGTCGAGCGCTCTGACCTTTTGGGCTTTTGTTAGATTATTATACAAAGCTATTGATATTAATAAAATAAACTTTTTAAATTTTTTTATGCATATTCTCTTTGTATGGCTTTAAAGTAATCACATTTTATAAATAGAAAATACAGTATGTTATATGGTTAAAGTTATTTCTGGTATTTGTTTAATTAAAGTCACAATTTATTTATAATTCACTCTTAAACTTGAAAAAAAACACAACTACATAAAAAACATAAATAAAGTAGTTGACATATTTTTTAATGGGGTGTAGATACGGCTCGTCTGTTGGAATGAATGGAAGATCCATCAGGCCGACGCATGAAACTGGTGCGTGTGTTACTGGGAAAAGATAATTTTGGAAAAGAAGCGCTAAAAGCACGAAAACGGCATCTAAATGGCCGTTTTGCGTGTGTTCCACTGGGATGGAAAAGTAATGATAAGAAGCGGTACACCTCTTATCACAGAGACAAGATGTGTCAACGAAAAAATGCGTCCGAACGGACGCTTTTTTTTCTCCTTTGAGACATGATCAGGCAAATATATTGCGACGGTTCTACGAAGAGTTGTCTGCGCCTGATCGGAGAGCCTCAGAAATTAACGATGTCATTGAGGTTCATTCCCAATTTTCTATTCAGGTAGATATTGATGAATTCCATGATCGTGGGTTTGAATGGAGTTCTAATAAGGCTCATTCCGGCCTGCCGCGGTGTCCTGCCGCCTTTTTGAACATTGCATTTCCGACAGCAAGCGACAACATTTTTCCAATCATTGGCGCCTGACTGGACTTTGGGTACAATGTGATCCAGGGTTAATTCTGGGGAAGTATGTTCCTTCCCACAATACTGACAGACATATTCGTCGCGGATGAGGACATTCTTTCTGGAAAACGGCACTTCTCGATGATACATACGACGAATGAACTTTAGCAGTCTTATAACAGCCGGAACGCGAAAAGTCCGGCTGACGGTTCTGACAATTCTATCAGATTCCTTGACCACTTCCACTTTACCGTTGAACATTAGAAGCATGGCCCGCTGCCAGGAAACAAGTCCCATGAAGTCATAGCCGGCGCTTAGCACGATCACGGTATATAAGGACGACATTGATCTCTAGTTCCTTTCTCCAAGAGAATGTAGGCCTGAGAATAGTTTCTGAAAACGCCTGTCAAACGCGTATGTTATTGAATCAAGGCCACGAGCCGGGATCTCCAAGATTTTGACACGACTGTTACGGGTTTTCTAAAACAATCCTGTGTCCTGTCAGATCCATCTCCACAACGCGGCCATCGACACTCAAGGTTTCGCCGAAGATGCTTTTGAGGAAAACCTTGTCGTGGCATGAACGAATCAAGCCCACGCTCTCCATCAACAGTTCATGTTTGCCGTCTTTCAGCAAATATGCGTTTGACTCACACATAATAAACTCCTGGGTGATGAAAGTTATTAGGTCGTAACGATTTCATGAGAGTCTGATTAAATATTAGCTCACGTTTCCACAATCAGGAATACTTTTTCTAGCCCCACAACTGAACGGAATGTGTAGGACACTTTTTTTGACATTCGAGGCAGGTGATACATTCTTCAGGTTTTTTGTCGAACACCCCGTATTTTTCCGATTTGGGTTTAGTTTCCATGGGACATAGTTTGTTGCAAGCTCCGCAATCTATACAACTTTCCTTACGTTCCGGGAATACCAGGGCAAAGCGGTTGAACAGCGACAGAAAAGCTCCTAAGGGGCAAATTACCTTGCAGAAAAACCTTCTGTGGCCCATAGCCAGAATAATTATTGCAAACAGTACCCCGAGCCTGAGAGCGAGGTGTCCGATGTTGGTTGTTCCATTGATGATTGCCCATGGTATGGCAGATTGAATGGTGCCGGCCGGACACAGGCGACAAAAATACAAGGTTGATTCAGGAGTCAGGTAAATGGGCACTGCGACGACGAGCGTCGCAAAGACAACATATTTTATGTAGCGGGACCAGGCCGGGATGTTGAATTTCACATAGGGAACCTTGTAGATCAGTTCCTGTAAAAAGCCAAATGGACAAGCCCATCCGCAAAAAAATCTGCCTATGGTCAAGCCGGCCAACGCCATCAGTCCGATCACCGAAAGGGGGACCAGACCCAAGGCTGCAAACTGTCCGATTGTTCCCAGCGGACACGCAAATATGGATATGGGGCATGAATGGCAATTCAAGACCGGAAAACATATAAAATGCCACTGAAACAGACCAATGTTGAAAAAAGCGGTAAATGCCAATTGAACCTTGATTCTTATTTTTTCCAATTGATTAACCTCTGCAGCAATTTTTGGAAAGTCATACGGCGCCTCGGAACCGGAGGCTTGTCTAAATTCACGTTGGACACGGCAGCCGACCTTTTAGCATTCTCAAATCAGGATAGTTAGATATCAGGCGACCATCTTTATATCGACCTATGCCTTCAAACGTCATGGCGTTAACCACCTCTGGCTCTGTAAAAATCTGGGACTGAACCTCAAATTTGTTCCCAGATTCCTCATAACCGGGTATTTTAATTGTGATTCCAACATCTTTAAGCTTCTCGAACTTTTCAAGATTGTCATAGACTACGAACTCTCTGAAAAATCCACCGTAGATAGAAGCGGTTAAACTGGCGGCTAAAATAAGTAACCAAACGAATTTTTTTATCATGTTCTCACCCCTGGGGAGGATTCAGATTGCTGTTTTGGAGCGCATCGCCGTGAATCAGGTAAAAGTGTCCTTTTTGAATGGCATTAAATCAATTTGACCTTCAGAATCGTGTTATGCAATTTAAACAACAGTTCGAGCGCTGGAGCGCGCTAGAAGGTAAACAGTATTGTTGTTGAGGCCCAAAATGATAATCAAACCTACTCTATTTGTAATGTCGGCTCCCTCCGGGGCGGGTAAATCGACACTAATAAAAAATTTAAGCTCCATTTTTCCCGATATGCGACATTCAGTCTCATGCGCTACCAGGCCTCCTCGTAGAGGAGAAATTGATGCAGTCAGTTATTACTTCATAAGTGAATCCAAATTCAAGAGCATGGCGAAGGCCGGTGAATTTCTGGAATGGAAAAATGTTCATGGAAACCTTTATGGAACGCCAGAAAGGCCGGTGAGAGAAATTCTGGAAAATGGCGGTCGCATGATAATGGACATAGATGTGGAGGGTGCCAGAGAGGTCTTTCGGAAACTCCCGGAGGCAGTAGGAATATTTGTCAATGCACCGAGTCTAACAGAATTGGAAAGACGCTTGAGAAAGAGAAAAAGCGATTCGGAAGAATCCATAAGGGTCAGAATGTTGAACGCATATCACGAGATCAGCATGGCGCATTTTTTCAAGTACAGCATAATCAACGATGAGTTGGGGAAAGCAGTTGCAGATCTCATGGAAATAATCAGAGAAGAATCTGAAATTCATGACGCAGAATGACTACTCAGGGGGACTGCCCATGATCACGTTGAGGTCATGACGCCGGTTTTCCCTCAAGACAATCATTCGTAAAACTTTCCCGGGCTTCACCCTGGATACGATCAGGGACAGATCCTGGCTGTTTCCAATCGGTTTTTCATCGGCGCTTATTATGATGTCACCCCTCCTCAATCCTGCCTTATGGGCCGGTGTTGAGGTCATTACCTCATCCACCATTGCCCCGTTGGGCGTTTCCAACCCGCTTGACAGTTGTTTGGGTCCGGCAGCGTCATCCACGTAAACACCCAACCAACCGTGACTGTTCTCATGAGAATTTTTTGGAACTTGGGCCAGTTCCCTGATGAAACTTGAGGGAATGGAAAAGCCTATCCCTTTGCCGGTGGAAATGATGGCGGTGTTTATGCCGATTACCTCACCTGCCATGTTGAACAGAGGACCTCCCGAATTGCCAGGATTTATCGACGCGTCCGTTTGAATGAAATTGTCATCAGGGCTAAATCCTAGAAAACGCCCCTTGCCACTCACAATGCCTACGGTCACTGTCCGTCCGAGGCCAAAGGGATTCCCCATAGCCAGGACCCATTCACCCACCTGCACATCGTCTGATCTGCCCAGTGAAGCCGCTCGTACGCCTAACGGTGGATCGACCTTCAGAAGCGACAAATCCACCCGGGGATGCGTAGCTAC
>CAZGVM010000062.1:0-16033 GCA_964528855.1 uncultured Desulfomonile sp.
ATTTTTAGCCCAAAAAATAAACCAACATCCGTCGATTCAGGTGCGGAATGTGAGCCCCAATAAGGGACTTACGTGGAAATCAAATTGCTTACATTTTCCCGACCAGTTCGGCTATCTGCTCCCGGGTGTACCCTATTTCTTTGAGGATTTCTTCGGTATGTTCTCCAAGCTCGGGGGCCGGCCTGGAACACCCCGCCGGAGTTTCGCTGAAATCCCATGGAAAACCGACCATTTTGGTCATTCCGTGTTTGGGATGATCATACTCCACAAAGTAATTGTTTGCCAGGGCCTGTGGATCATTTGAGACTTCCGTAGGCGTCTGAACGGGAGTGCAAATGCATTCAGCTTCATTGAGTATCTGGAGCCACTCCTCTCTGGTCTTGTTTGCGAACGTTGAATCGAAGAGCGCAACGAGTTCAGCCGCTTTTCGGCTTCGGGCCTCAATTGAGTCGAACATTGGATCAGTAATAATGTGCTCAAGTCCGAGGGCCCGACATACTTTGGGCCAGTACCTCTCGGGTTGCAGATGCGCCAAGGCGATCCATTGCCCATCCTGGCACCGATAGTGGTTATACATGGCGTTGCCCGCCAATGCCCTGACCTCTCTGGGGAACTCGGAGCCAAGTATGGCCGGCGCAGCCATTATAAGCCCCAAGGATGCAATGACACTGCCCATAAGGGAGGTGTCAAGCAGTTGCCCCTTTCCAGTTTTTTCACGCGCATACAGGGCCGCTGTCACCCCCCATGCGCATGCAAGGGCCCCAACTTCATCGCCTATGCCAGGGAGTATCTGGGCTGGTGGTGAATCCTTTTCACCGACCGACATCATCAGACCGGATCTGGCAATGCCGGTGTAATCAAACGATAGTTCATTTGCATCCGGTCCCTTACGCCCCCAACCGGAAGCTTGAGCATAGATCAAACGGGGATTACGTTCCATCAGCATTTCAGGGCCTATACCCATGCGCATCGGAGCATCTATACTCAGGTTGTTCAGGAAAACATCCGCACCGTCTATCAACTTCAGAAACACTTCCATTCCCTCGGGCTTCTTGAGATCTAGTGTCAGACTCCTCTTGTTCCTGTTACAATGCTCAAAGTAGTAATTGCGTCCCGACAAGCCTGTCATCGCTCCGATGATCCTCATGAACTCTCTTCCCGGATCACCTGTCTTAGGCTCAATTTTTATCACATCCGCCCCAAGATCGCCCAGTCGCATACCCGCAACCGGACCCTGCTGGAACATCGTTATCTCTATAACCCTTACTCCTTCTAATGGCCCTGGCATGTTTTCATCCTTTCGATTCAGATTCTTGTATTCCGAGCGACCCCTTAAAAAATCAGGGGCCGGATTTTAAACAAAAAAAAGGCGGAGTGTTTACTCCGCCTTTTCATGTATCGTTGGCTATTCACACTCAGGGTACGCAGGTATTCCTTCTAAAGTTAAAAAAGAATATGCGTGTGGTGTGAATCATTGTTTCCTCTATGCGACTATATCTACATTCTGAAAGAACTACTGTCAAGGTTTTTTGTTGCTAACAGGGCTTTTGTTGTTTCCAACAGTCTTCAATTGGTCTTGAATCAATCTTCAATCTACCCAACAGCAAATGTATCGACCGACTCCATCTTGGAATTTCGTACGTTCTATGCCTCACGGCGCTTCATACACTACCGGGGGCTTTTTTCCACTGCTACGCTGCAGGATGGCAATAGCCAGCAATATCGCAATTCCGACAAAATCGGTCCACTTCTCCGGGTAAACAAGTAGCAGCCCAGCCAATCCCAAAGCGCCTCTCTCCAGCCATCCAGACTTCCGGTAAAGCCACCCTGAGGCCGCCGAGGCAAACGAGAAAACCCCTAGAAAAGAAGTCGCTATTACCCAAAAGGTTTCCAGGAATCCCCCGTCTCCTTTGAGAAGCAAGGCGTACCCGGATGGGTCCAGTATGAACATGAACGGCACTATAAATGCCACCGCAGTGTATTTCCACGCCATCATGGTCGTTCTGTAAGGATCCCCACCGGTGAGCGCTGCTGCGGCAAAAGGTGACAATGCCGTCGGTGGGGAAACTTCAGACAGCACTGCATAGTAGAAAATGAACATGTGAGCGGCGAAATCCGGTATTCCCAATTTGGTAAGAGCCGGCGCGGCAATCACGGCCGCTATGATGTAAGTCGCGGTGATGGGAACTGCCAGACCTATTATCCACAGTAGAATGGCTGTGTATATCGTGGTCAGAAGAAGATTGTGGCCGGCGTATGTGATGATGATGGTGGAAAGCTTTAGCCCCAGACCGGTGAGACTGACCACACCAACAATTATTCCGGCGCAGGCGCAGACGGCAGCCACATTCAAAACAGCCAGGGTTCCGCCTTTAAGAGCGTCAACAAGCTTCCTCGGTGTAAACCAGGTCTCCCTTCTGATGAAACAACAGGTTATGCACACCGCTATAGCAAAGAATACGGCCATTTGTGGAGTGTATCCTGAAACCAGAAACGCCACTATGGTCAACACCGGGAAAAACAGGTAACCGTAGGCCAACGTAAGGCTCTTAAGACTCTGAGGGATTTCCGATTCAACCAGGGTCATTCCGAACTTTCTGGAGTCAAATTCAACCATTAGCAGAAGACTCCAGTAATAAAGAGCAGCTGGAACTATCGCCATGCTGATAACGTCGAGATAGGTTATCCTGAGAAACTCTGCTATGAGAAAGGCAGCGGCGCCCATAACGGGTGGTGTGAGAACTGCGCCCAAACCACCGGCCGCCAGTAAACCGCCTGCATTATCTTTGTCATAACCGGCTTTCTGAAGCATTGGGTATGCTACAGACCCGACTGTGACAGTGTCTGCTACCCCGCTTCCACTTCCGCCGGCAAGGAAAAATGAAGACAACACCACCGTGCGACCGGCTCCGGTCGGTTTCCTGCCCATGGCGGTGAACGCAAAATTTACGTAGAATTCACCCGCCCCGGATACCCGTAGAAAAGCCCCAAAAATTGTAAACATGATGATGAATGTGGATGACACATCTATCGGTATGCCGAATATGCCCTCGAGCGTCATGTACATGTGACCGACTATTCGTTCCAGATCATAACCGCGATGAGTCCAGGGCGCAGGCAATTGAGGCCCTATGTATGCGTAGATCAGGAAAATCACCACGGTTATAGGCATTATGAAGCCCGTGGTCCTGCGTGTCGCCTCCAGAATCAACACAATAAGGATAACGCCAAAAATCTGGTCCAGAATGTCAGGAGTGACTGCCCTGTATATGAACTCCTCGAAATCTATTAGCATATAACCTATGCACGCCAGAGAAAGCGCTATTAGAACAATATCAATAACGCTCACATTCGTTTTATAACGTTTGGAGGCCGGAAAATGCAGGAAGATAAGGGTGAGCACTACCGCCACGTGTATGCCGCGAAGAATCTGAGTGGTCATAGTTCCTACGGCAACATACATGGCAAATATGGAGTTTGCCACAGCAATGGCTGTAATTATAAGGGTCCAGATGTGATTGGGATCGCGGGTGATACCCTCCTCCTGCTGGATAACCTCTTCAACCTTTTTGAGCCGCTCGTTTTTGTCCCATCCGCTTTCCTGATTAACCATGCGCTAACCCCAAAATAAACAAAACAGATATTTGAAAAAATTGACCTTGCTTGTTCTTATTTCGATCTTTTCTTCACTCGACGTCCCCGTCCAAAGATCTATTCCGGCATTACCGACCTTGATTTTGTGGCCTCCTGAACTCGCTACCGGTATGGTAAAAGAATCAAAAAAAAGTTTCAGGCCCTCGGTATTCTCACTATTCAGCCCGAAGTACTCCAGGACTGCCACACTCGGAGTATTTACGGAAACTAATCGTAATCTGCCGTTCTCTATGATGAACCGCTCATCTACCGGGGCCAGATACATGGAGTGTGTGTATGAGTGAATCAACTCATCACCCTCACAGACCCGAATAAATCTGCCAGGGCTGCTGATTTCAAGAACAGAGACCTGAAATTTCAGCCCTGGCATTATAAGAAGAGTTAATGTCGCCGTGAGAGCCAATAAAGGTTTGAGCCAGCGGGCATCCCATGTAGGAGAGATCATTCCACTTTCAGACCTCTGGATTTGTAAAATGCTATGGCCGCTTTATGGAATGGGATTGGCGAACCTACAACAGCATCCTGAAGACTGAGGTCTTCAGCCTGTTTGTGAACGACTACCAGTTCAGCCTTATGATCGAACATGGCCGCCAGGATTCCCTCTACAAGTTTATCTTCCATAGCTTCATTAGCAATCAGCAGGTTTCCAACGGCAGCGACCGGCACATCTTCCACCATTCCTGAATAGGCGTTTTTTGGAATGCTTTTAGGGAAATAGACCGGACCGTGTTTGGATGTCATTTTCTCTATGGAGTCTTTATTTGGAATAAAATCCAGCTTCATGCCGGGAGAGGCCGCCAGGTCCAGCACCGACGCCGTCGGCACGCCACCACACCAGAAAAAAGCATCTATCTTTCCGTCCTTTAGGGCTCCCGCCGATTCGGATGCGCCAAGTCTGTCGCGTTTGACATCCTTGTCAGGGTTGATGCCGTTTGCGTCCAGAATCCTGAGCGCCATGACCTCGACACCACTGCCTGGGGCTCCTGTTGATATGGTCTTGCCTTTCAGATCGGCGACGCTCTTTATGCCCTTGGACTGAGGCGCAACCACGTGCATGACGTTGGAGTACAAGACTGCAAGGTTTCTGATGGGCGCCTTTTGTTTAAACATGTTCAGTCCGGCGTATGCGTCATAAGCGGTATCGCCCATAACAATTCCAAGGTCGGCTTTTTTGGCCCCGACAAGCTTGCAATTATCCACCGAGGCCGCAGTAACCTCAGCCGCAGCCTCCACTCCCGGAACATACTTGGTAACCGCTGCAGCTATCGCTCCTCCCAGAGGGAAGTAAACCCCTCCCATTCCACCAGTCGCTATGGATATCCTTTGGGTCGTCTGAGCAAAAAGACATGGAGAAGCTCCTAGCACTATTGTTCCCCCGAGGACTGTTGAAACCTTGAGAAAGGTCCGTCTGCCGATTTGACTCCCCCTAATGTTTGGATTGGATTTCAAGCTTTTCATTCAGTTCCTCCTGAAAAATTACTGGAATTGAGTGGCGCAAAAATATCGTGCGCAATGACAGACCATCACAGAACGGCAACCATCGGCGCGAGTTGATTTGTCAGACACAAAACACGCTACCGAACTCGCGCTTTGCGGGATACGAGCCAAACCCAAATGCAAAAGCATCCTGACTATATAAACAAAGGCTGATGAGGTCGAAGGCAGTTAATCCTGTAAAAAGATACCGCACTGACGTATCTATGTCAACGCATAATTAGGCCATTACTGGTGATGTGCAGTTACAGGCGTTAAGTCTAATTCCGATGTAATCGCTTGACTTTTTGAATGCAAGCAAGCCATATTTGAGCGTTAGCGAACAAAAACGGAGATTGTAATGGAAAAACCTCCCCAGGAATTGGAACAAGTCCTGATGACATCGGACATAGCTGATTGCAGGAGTAACCGGGGGCCTGACTGGGCTATTCAGGATAATTTGGCCAGTCTCAAGCGAATGCGTGATGAAGCCGCCAGGGGTGGGGGACAAAAACGAATAGATGATCAGCATGCCAGGGGAAAACTAACCGCCCGTGAGAGAGTAGACCTCTTGCTGGATGAAGGTTCTTTTGAGGAATTTGATGTGCTCAAGGCCGGTCGAGGTGGACATCTTTCGGGAGAGAAAGAACACCTGAGTGACGGTGTCATTACAGGTCACGGGACCATCGACAGCCGTGAGGTTTTTATTTTCAGCCAGGATTTCACGGTAATTGGAGGTTCACTTGGTGAGGCGCATTCGGAAAAGATAAGTAAGGTCATGGATCATGCGGTGCGTGTCGGCGCCCCGTTCATCGGATTGAACGACTCCGGTGGAGCAAGGATCCAGGAGGGGGTAGACGCCCTGGCTGCATACGGGGAAATATTCAATCGTAATGTCATGGCCAGTGGGGTAATTCCGCAGATCTCATGTATTATGGGTCCGTGCGCAGGCGGCGCTGTTTACAGTCCGGCCATGACCGATTTTACATTCATGGTGGAAAACTCTTCCTACATGTTCGTAACAGGACCCAATGTGGTCAAGACAGTCATACACCAGGACATCAGTTTTGACGAACTAGGGGGAGCCGGAGTCCATAGCGCCAAAAGCGGAGTGGCCCACTTTGTGCTTCCTAATGACATTTTGTGCCTAAGAGAAGTCCGAAGGCTCATAAACTACCTTCCTTCAAATAACAACCAGCAACCACCCATTCTGGACTTGCGTGATCCTATCGACCGAAAGGACCCGGTGCTGGATTATCTGGTTCCTGCGAGTCCAAATCAGCCTTATGACATGAAAGTGCTTATAAACTCGGTCCTGGATGGGGCAGAGTTTCTCGAGGTTCACCAAAGGTTTGCCAGGAACCTCATAGTCGGTTTCGGCAGATTGGGAGGTAAGACGATTGGCTTGATCGCCAACCAGCCATCAGTGCTTGCAGGGGTGCTTGACAGTAACGCCTCCGCAAAAGGAGCCCGTTTTGTAAGGTTCTGTGACGCATTCAACATCCCGCTGATCTGCTTTGTAGATGTTCCCGGATTCATGCCTGGTCCGGAACAGGAACATGGCGGAATAATCCGTCACGGCGCCAAGCTGCTCTACGCTTTCATCGAAGCCACCGTTCCACGAATAACAGTAGTGGTGAGAAAAGCGTACGGAGGGGCTTATATAGTCATGAACTCCAAGCACATCGGAGCCGACATCAACTACGCCTGGCCGACAGCTGAGATAGCGGTGCTGGGACCACGCGGAGCGGCTGAAGTAATATATCGCAAGGAAATCGAGGTGTCGGATGACCCGGCGGCGGCCCTGAAAGAGAAGGAGAACACCTATCGCAATACATTTGCGAATCCTTTCTTGGCAGCCAAAAGAGGCTACATTGACGACGTGATATTCCCTAGGGACACCAGGGGCAGACTGATTAGAAGCCTTCAGGTTCTTGAAGGAAAACAGACGGTTAGACCCAAGCGCAAGCATGGGAATATTCCACTCTGAGGACATAAAGTGTTCGATAAAATTCTAATTGCCAACAGGGGCGAAATAGCCGTTCGAATCATCAGGACCTGTAATCGCCTGGGCATTAAAGCGGTGGCCGTTTATTCCGAAGTTGATTTCAGGGCCCCTTATGTTCATGCGGCGGATGAGTCATGTCTAATAGGCCCTGCAAAAGCCCAGGACTCTTTTCTTAATCATGAAAAGATCATCAGGGCAGCCTTTGCCCATGGTTGTCAGGCCATACACCCAGGTTACGGTTTCCTGTCCGAAAACGCCTCATTCGCACGGATGGCTGAAGATGAGGGTCTTGTATTCATCGGCCCGTCACCTGAAGCCATAGCGTTATTGGGTGACAAAACTGCGTCTAAAGCGCTTGCCATAAAAACGGGAGTTCCGGTGGTCCCAGGACGGGAAGAGCCTGTAAATTCCCTGGAAGAAGCGGTAGCAGCGTGCGATGAGATCGGTTTTCCGGTTCTGCTGAAACCGGCGGCAGGCGGCGGTGGGCGTGGAATGCGAATTGTAATGAGCCGGGAAGAATTGCCGGAAGCGCTCGAAGCCTGTAGGACAGAGACCATGAAGAGTTTTGGGGACGATCGGGTATTTGTAGAGCGTTTCGTAGTCCGTCCAAGGCACATAGAAATTCAGATTATGGGAGACAAGTTTGGAAACGTGATTCACTTGGGCGAGCGTGAGTGTTCCATTCAGAGACGTTACCAGAAAGTTATAGAAGAGACGCCTTCTGTGGCGCTAACTGAGGAGTCACGGCAAAAAATGGGAAAGACGGCCTGTGACCTGGCCAAAGCCGCCGGCTACACAGGCGCCGGAACCGTCGAATTCATTCTTGATCCTCAAAATAATTTCTATTTTCTCGAGATGAACACCCGACTTCAGGTTGAACATCCGGTCACGGAAATGGTCACAGGGCTTGACCTGGTTGAATTGCAGATTCGTGTGGCGGCGGATGAACCCCTTCCACTGACACAGGATAAGGTCTCAATCGATGGATGGTCCATCGAAGCCCGGATCTGCGCCGAGGACCCGTCAAAAGGCTTTTTGCCGACAACCGGGATGATTACCAGATATGCAGAGCCTCAAGGTAAACATGTCCGCGTGGACAGCGGAATCAGCGCAGGCAGCGTAGTTAGCATTCACTATGACTCTCTGCTCGCCAAAGTGGTGGCCTGGGGCGCCGACAGGGAGGACGCCCGTAAAACCCTAATAAAGGCCCTCAACGGTTATCACATCGAAGGCATAACAACCAACGTGGATTTTGCCAATTCGGTCCTGGCCCACCCGGCCTTCGTCAGCGGAGCGCTCTCAACTGATTTCATAGACGATCATTTTGTGGATGGTAAGAGCAAGATTCCCCCGTCCAAGGAAAATCTCCACTACATGGCAATAGCGGCGCTGCTGGTTTATCACACCAGGCGCAGTCTGATCAGAGACTCTCTCAAACCCATGGCGTCATGTGTAGGAGGTCCGGACGCGTTTTGTGTCGATCATCAATATGTCGTTCGCGCTCATCCGGATGTCTTCAACATGTCTATGGGATTATCGGAAGATGCGCGCACCTGGGGCGTAAACATTAACGGAAAAACTTACAGGGTTGTAGCGCCTGATTTCGAGTATTACCGGAGAAGGCTGAAACTTGAGATCGACGGTGTTTCACACATGTTCCGTCTTCAATACCGGGAGAACCACATACGCGCCTTTTACTCAGGGATAGTGATTACATTCGAGATATACAATTTACAGGAATGGAGCGTAGCCCATTTCATGTTGAGGGACGTCAAGACCACACAGGAAAATGAATTACGCTGCCCCATGCCAGGGCTCATCACGGCCTTGTCGATACAGGAAGGGGCCATGGTAAGGAAAGGCCAGGAGTTGCTTCGAATGGAATCCATGAAGATGGAGAGTTCTGTAGCCTCACCTAGAGATGGTTTGATCGATACAATCCTGATTAAGCCGGGTCAGGCAGTAGAGACTGACGAAGTGTTGATCACTTTCAGGGACGCCTGATCAGGGACCTCTCAAAGTCGGAATCTCCCCGAAGAGTTGTTTGAGTGGCTTATTCTACATATCGTTTCCTGGCGGGATCTGGCTGAAGACAATAAGAAAAGGCGGCCACAGGCCGCCTTCCAATGTCAGTTAGTCGTCGCATCAATCGGATGGATGTTCTCAGACAAACGTCACGTTTCAAGTCGTTTGCGCTCCTCGCTCCTGATTTCGCGTCTGAGCAACTTACCTACCTTGGATTTTGGCAACATGTCCCTGAATTCGATGTAGTTAGGCACCTTGTAATCCACAAGGCGTTTCCTGCACCATTTGATGAGGTCGTATCCGGATATTCCCTTTACGTCGCTTTTAAGCACCACAAAGGCTTTAATTCTCTCTCCGACTTTTTTGTCAGGCACCCCCACCACGCAGGACTCCACAACAGATGGGTGCTCCTGTAGCACGGCTTCAACTTCGGAAGCCGATATTCTGTAGCCTTTGCTCTTGATGACATCGACAGTTCGATCCACGAAATAAAAGAAGCCTTCTGGATCCGACTTCACAATGTCCCCGGTGCGGTAAAACAGCTTTCCGTTAATTTCCACAAAAGCCTGGGCAGTCTCTTCGGGTTTGTTGAAATAGGCCTTAACCATTCTCTCGGAATGAACAAGCAACTCTCCGGGCTCACCCTGAGGAAGAGGATCGACTCCGTCCAACTCTGTAATCAGCACCTCTTTACTAGCCAGGAGCTTGCCCATGGTGAGAGGGGGCAGAGGAATATCCGTTGGGGCCATACATACTCCACCGCATGTCTCGGTGGCCCCATAACCCTGATATATCTGTTTGTTAAATTTCCTTTCCCAACGGGCCCCAATCTCCTGTGGCAGAACATCGGCGGCAGAGAAGCAGTACTTTAGCGATGATAAATCATACTGACCGGCGCGATCATGGTCTAGGATCATCCTGTAAAGAGCCGGCACGCCGATGAGGCTCGTCGCCCTGTTTCTCTGGATTGAGTCAAACATGGCGTCCAGATTGACTTTAGGGTGAAGTATCAGTGTGCCTCCGCCTATCACCACCGTCGATAGACTGCATGTCTGTCCGGCAATATGGAATAAAGGAGCGCCTCCCATGATGACATCCCTGTTCTTCGGAAACAAGGCGTCACGCACCCCTAACTGCTCCTCAGAAGATTCCAGGAAAAGCCCATGTGAGATCGGCACACCTTTCGGGTGTTTGGTGGTCCCCCCAGTGTATATGATTTCTGCAATATCGGATTCGTTCAGGTCTGGCTTCGGCGCTGAGCCTCCCATGGAAAGGAGACTGTTTAGTGTCGCAACCATGTTGGATTTTTCTATACGACCCTTTGGCACTTTGTCCGCCAGGAACCCGAAAGCTTTTTTCCATGCTGGCAGAAGGTCCACCACGTTTGTGACGATCACCTTCTCTATCAAAGAGTCTGAAGTGATCTGCTTGACATAGCCGAAATTTCTGTCGGAACAAATGATGATTTTTGATTGTGTGTCATTTGCGACATATTTCAGATCCGGCACGGTATATATTGGCGTTATGGGGATGATTATCGCTCCGAGTCTTTGTGCAGTCAGCCACGCAAGGACTAGCTGAATGGAGTTCGGAATGTACATCATTATTCTATCGGTCTTTTTTATCCCGAGTTGAGATAGTCCGCCTGCAAACTTCTCTATGAGGCCAAGCAACTTTTTGTAAGAATATTTTGTGCCCAGATATTCCACTGCGGTATTGTCAGGGTACTGAGAGGCCGTCGCTGCAAAAGCCTCGAAAATGGTCCCGTATTTAAGATCCGACATTTTAGGTGATGTCTCCTTTAAACCCCAAAATAAGCGGCTTTGACTTCTGGATTTTCCATGAGTTCAAGTCCCGGGCCGTCCAGGCTCAACATCCCATTTTCCAGCACGTATCCATGATCAATGACCGGCAGAATCGGACGGGCAAACTGCTCGGTCACTATTATCGTCAACCCTGCTTCCGACCTTATCTTCAAAATGGCGTCCACCAGAGTTTTTTGCATGACCGGACTCAGCCCTAGCAAAGGCTCGTCAAGTAACAGGAGCCTGGGCTTGACTACCAACGCCATGCCTATTGTAAGCATTTGCTGTTCGCCGCCGCTCAAGAAACCGGCTTTTCTTGTCTTCAGTCTGAGAAGAGTCGGGAATAGGTCAAAAATGTATTCTATGGCCTCGGAAACCTCTGACCTGGTTCTGAGGTAACCGGCGATTCTAAGGTTTTCCACCAGGTCGGATTCCGGAAAAATCGGGTGACGTTCCCTGCACAAGACCATCCCTTCCTTCACTCGGTCGCTGGGATGCATCTCGGTGATGTCTTTACCATTAAAAACAACCTTGCCATAAAGCGTAATTCTCTCGCCGCCTTTGCGCTGTTCCTTAATCTTGGTGTCAATGATCAGTCCGGAGATGGTGTTCATCAATGTCGTCTTACCGGCGCTGTTGGATCCAATGACAGCCACTATCTGACCTGCGCTGACGGTCATGCTGAAATCGTTAAGCGCTATGGCATTCTCATAGAAGACCATGAGGTTGGATATTTGGAGCATTTGTTTTCCCGACTCGGTTACTTTTTGTGAGCAGTTAATTGAGAAACGTTTTGTTAGCCAATCTCCTGTTAATCAGTCCTCAGTTCCAAGGTATGCGTGCCTGACATCATCACTTTCCATTACTTCAGAAGGTTTTCCATCCGCTATAATCTGCCCGAAATTCAGGACTATTACCCTGTCGGCTATCCTAAAAAGCTCACGCAGACGATGTTCGATCATTATGATTGTTTTGCCTTCCATCATCATCTTTTCAATGATGGGGATGATGCTGGCCAATTCCGCAATACTGAGTCCCGAGAAAAGCTCATCAAGGATAATCAGATCCGCCCTCAATGCCAGACATTTGGCCAGTTCAAGCCTTTTGAGATAACCGTGCGGGAGACTGCCAGCGGCCTTGAAGGTGACAGAAGAGTCTCTTTCGAAGCCCACATCCTCCAGCAGGTCTTTGGCCACGGAATCTCTGTCGCCGTATCTACCGCCGGACAATCCACGAACCCTGGGTGAGAAAAGAGGTATCACTATGTTTTTAAATGCCGGTAAATCCGCAAAGGGCTTGGCCATTTGGAACGTTCTAGCTATTCCGAGCCTGGCTATGCGATACGGCATCAAGCCCGTAATGTTCTTGCCCTTGAATTCGACCCGACCATCAGAAGGTTTGACAAAGCCGGTAATCAGGTTTACAAGAGTTGTCTTTCCGGACCCGTTTGGACCGATCAGTCCCAGAAGTTCTCCCTGATGAAGGTCAAAGTCAACTCCGATGACAGCCCTGACTCCACCAAAGTTCTTGCTGAGACCGCTAGCCTTCAGAAGAAGTTCACCTTTTTTGTTCCCAGTTGTTTCTGACATAAATTACAACCAGTTTCCTTTTGGCTTGGAATTATTCTAACCAATCAACTCGTCGATCAACCTCAGTTTTCCACTTCGGCCCATCTCTCAAACTGTTGATATTTTCTCTGAACGTAATGGAAAATTCCTTCAGGTATAGCCACTATGAAAACGACCAGTGAAAGGGCGTAAATAACCGTTCTCAGTCCGCCTATTCCTCTGAGCGCCTCAGATAGCGGAACCAGAATGAAAGCTCCCAGCAGTGAGCCTGCAAAAGAACCCATGCCACCTACGACAGAAGAAGCCAGCGGAAGAATAGAGTAATCAAGCGCAAACACCGGCATGCCCACGAACATGTAGACATGGGTCATAAAAGCGCCACAAAACGACCCGATGGCCCCTGTTATGAAAAGAGCCTGAGCCTTCATCCAGTAGATGTTGATTCCAGCGCTCATGACGGCACGATCATTATTGTTGATGGCCTTGAGCACCAATCCGTAGTCCGTTGTAACAAGTCGGCGAAACCCAAAAAAGACAAGCAGGAGGACGATTACGATCAGATAACATTCAATCCATATACTTGGAAATGATTTCAAACCGGTCAGTCCTTCAGTTCCCCCAAACCAGCCCGTCGCCTCTATAGTCCGCTCAAACATCAACGGCAACACCAGTGTGACCATAGAAAAATACACGCCTCTGAGCCGCAACACCGGAAGAAGCACCAGAGCGCTGAGGAAACCTCCAATAATGGTGGCCAGCGGCACAGTCATCATTATAGGGAGCCCAAACGTCAGATCCATATAACCGGCAAGATACGCCCCGATACCGAAGAACAAGGCTTGCCCGAGCGACACCATACCTACTGTCACCAGGAAATCCCAACTCAACGCCAGGATGGCAAACACAGATGTGGTGATCAGCACTTTTTGCCAATAGAGTGGCAGTATCAGTGGAAGCGCCAGAAGCAATATGACAGGCGCCACAGGTGGGACAGAGACGTAAAGAAATTCCCGGTATGAAGTGAGCGCAAAAATATCGTCCGATCTCACCTTGATTCCTCGGTCTATCCGTTCTCTTCGTTTTTGTTTCACTTTACCGCCATTATGAGCCATAAA
The DNA here is from genome assembly GCA_964528855.1 of uncultured Desulfomonile sp. Classification (GTDB taxonomy): domain Bacteria; phylum Desulfobacterota; class Desulfomonilia; order Desulfomonilales; family Desulfomonilaceae; genus CAITZA01. The sequence continues at coordinate 13,649 of CAZGVM010000062.1, forward strand.
CAGGCTGAATTTTATTGATTGATAAGGATAAGCGGAGTTTCCCAAGGATCAGATTCGCTCCTCGAGCTCCTTTTGTTTACCGAACAATCCCGATGGCTTGACCAGAAGAATGATGAGTATGGCCACGAGAGAAACTATCATCTTCCAGTGTGGACCTGAGAAAGCGTCAGTTATCATCTGGGCGTAACCAATGAGGAAAGAGGCCACAATGACTCCGACGGTGCTGCCCAGACCGCCAATGATACATACGGCCATAGCGTTAATCAGTACATCGTATCCTTCATTTACCGATATAGTGCCTCTTGGAAGGATGAGGATCGCCGCTATTGCAGCCAGACCTGATCCGAAGGCCACGCTCAGGCCGGCCACACGATCGGAATTGATCCCGAGAGATAAAGCCGTTTTTTCATCCTGGGCAATTCCCCGGAACGCCAACCCCGTTTTTGTGAAGCGAGTGAACAGATAAAGCCCAATGGCCAGGCTGATGCCGATGCCCACAATCCAAAGCCTTTGATGGTCTATGTAAGTTTCACCGATCATGACACTACCATCAGTAAACACGGGAAGAGTGTATTCAAAGCCGGTGAATCCCAGGTACCTGAACAGTTCCAGGATGGCGAGACCAACCCCAAACGTGGCTATGACCTCGGAAATTACCATGCCCCTTACTCTTAGTAGAACAAGCCTGTATAGAACCCAGCCGAACAACGCCGTGAGAATTATGGAAAGAACAGCGGCCAGAGCGAAAGGTAGGCCCAAAAGGTTGATCATTATCCAGACCGCATAGCCCGCCATTATGTACATAGCCCCGTAGGAGAAGTTGGAAACCCCGCTGATGCCGAAAGTCAGGCTGAAGCCGAGGGCTATCAAGGCTAAGATGATACTGTTAATAAAACCGTAAATTATAGTGACTTCCAGCATTGGCAATCCCCTTGAGGGCTTAATTTTCCTGGAGCCCACAGGCATGAAACCCCGGCATTACAATCACTGGGCTCCAGTTTGACATGTTTCAGATCCGGATGAAAGCAACACTACTTTGCCGGCTTGATCCATTCCGGCAGCTTGATGGATCCTTCCGCTATGGATTGCGGATATACGATCACGCGCTTGCCGTCCTCAGTCCACTGAGACACACATCCCAAAGCCGTCTGGTTAGGGTCATTACCATAAACAACCTGGTTGCCGTCGTTGAATTTGATGCGACCGATTACACCCTGACGATCAGTCTTCTTGATTTCCTCGGAAACCTTGTCAGGATCGAGTGATCCGGCTCGCTCAATGGCTTCCGCCAATATGTAGACGGAATCGTAGGAGGGAGCGGGACCGTGACCTGCCTCCATCGGCTGGCCGAATTTCTTCTGGTAAGCGTCATAGAATTTTGTGGCAGGAGGATATTTTTCGACAGGAATAGCGCTGCCTAGTTCGAAATTCGTGTTTATCAGGCCACCAATTTTTCCTTCAAAGGTCTTCCATGCTCCAGGGCCTGCCATTGGGGAGATGAAGCCAGCAACCATGGCGGGGATCTTCATGCTTTTCCACTGCTTGAGTAAAATACCGCTCTGGGGCATGTCAAAAACGGTCAGTATGATCTGGGAGTCCTGAACTTTTGATTTGATCAGACCTGCGGAAAAATCGGAAGCGCCGGTGGGATAGACTTCCTCTCCTTTGATCTTGTAACCCATTTTGGATTCCACCACACCAGCGACGCCTTTGCCGGTCGCTTTTGCCCATAGGACATCCTGTGTCATCACGAACAACCGGTCGAATCCGAACTCTGTTTTCATGAAGTCAAGCGCCTGAGCCAGGTACATGACGAGTGACTGGGCGTTCAGACACACCCTAAACACATATTTATATTTTTCAGGATTCTCTCTGACTTTTTCTTCGGATTTCGGAGACATGGCTATTGTGCCCAGAAACGGCACCTTGTGTTTGGCGATGAGGTCCATACCAGCTATGAGTGACTCTGACCTGAATGGGCCAACAAGTATTGCGTGAACCTTTTTTTCGGTGATCATCTTTTCCATTCCGAGCAGAGCCTCGGATACCGGAACTCCGGGCGACGCGTCGCGTAAGTCTAGGGTCTCAACCTTGAAAGGTCTCTTGACTCCTCCGACATTCACTCCGCCCTTGGCGTTAATCTCCTCAACAGCCAGTTCCACAGCCTTTATGCATTCCTTGCCTTCCAAGGCGGTCACAGCGGTGGGCAGACCGATCAGAACCGGGTCATTCGCCTGGCAGCATACAGGCGCAAATAACACCTGTAAGAGCGCCAACATTGCTACGGCTAGCATGGTCTTCTTCATTGCATTCCCCTTTCGGCCTAACAATAACTCTGAGTTTAAGATCCATTAGGATTCACTTCATGGATGAAGCGCTCCATCA
>CAZGVM010000063.1:0-15627 GCA_964528855.1 uncultured Desulfomonile sp.
TGAGAACCTTGGGCTAGACGCTGTGGAAATCAAGAAAAGACTCGATCAGGCTTTGGAGTTCTCTGGATTGAGCGGTTATGAAAAACGGCTCACCTATACGTTGTCAGGGGGCGAGCAGCAGAAACTAGCCATAGCGTCTGTCCTTGTGATGAACTTGAGGATTCTAGTTATCGATGACGCGCTTTCTATGATGGATCCGTCTGCACGAGCACTGCACTGGTCCTGGATTAATCGAACCAGAAGGAATCTTGGTCTTTCTTTAGTATTTACCACAAGCAGTCTCGAGGAGCTTCGCACCGCCGATAGGGTAGTCTATCTTGACGAGGTTCAACACGATTTCAGCTTCGACGGGTCTCCTGAGGATTTCATTGCTGGGCCTCTAGCGGATAAATGGGTGGAACTGGAAAATGGATTAGATAAATTTAAGAGGCAATTGTTTGATACCAATTCCTCACAGACGTCCGGGGAGTGGATAGACATTATAAAATAGCTCAAGAAGAGCCCATACCTTATTATAATAATTAAATATTGAAAAGGTTTCTATTTAGTGGTACTATATTAGTATAGATTGAAGGCAGTTTTGTTATTATATTAAAGTGTCATTTATAGAATGCAATATTTCAAATACCTAATTGTGATCCTGATTCTTTCGTTAATGGGATCATTTTTGAACGAGAACGGAATGGTTGCCTTGGGTGAACTCGAGGCCAAAAAAGCGTCATTGTCGAAGGAAAATCAGGAACTCAGTGTGGACATTGAATCGCTGGAGCGCATGGTCGGCAAGCTCAGGACTGATGCTAAAACCGTGGAGTTGGCAGCAAACAGAAAACTTGGAATGATTCGCCACGATGAAACCATTTACGTTTTCAAATCGGCGGACAGAAAACCACACAAGGCTGGTGAACCGGACCATGCGCTGACAAACAACTGATTACATTTAATTAGAAACACAAATTATTTAAAGCATCCTAGTTGACAGGCCCCTATTTTGATCTCCATCTCATTGAGCAGATCACCCAATCTATTTTTGGGCCAATCGGCCTGATCAGCTATCTCAAATGCCTGACGACAGGAAATCTTGTTGTTGGTTACTTTTTCGAGTATCAAGCTTTTCACTTCCGGTGTTTCCATTAGGGCTAATGCCTCCTGATTAGTTGTATATCCAAAAGTAGCATATCCTATAAATACATGTGCTATGGTATTATTTCAAATTAGTCTTATTATTGATCCTCGCATTATTTTTATCCTGGTATGATCATGGACGAGGTTGAAGGTTTGAATCACGAAAAATTCTGAAAGCAGATTTTATAGGAAAATAATGAGCGATTACTGTATTCCAGGTTTTAAACAACTAGAAATTGCTGATAAGCCCGTATTGGAGGGTTTTTTCCAGGCGGATCCGCCTCAAGCCTCTGAATATAGCTTCACGAACCTTTTCATGTGGCGTCGAAAGTACAAACCCAGGTGGTCAATATCACATGAATGTCTCCTGGTCATTTTGGAGGAAACTGGCGGAAAGCTGCTGGGGCTTCAACCTGTGGGCCTTGGAAACAAAATTGCGGCCCTCGATCATCTATGCCGGATCTTCGAGTCTCAGGGTTTGATCCCCATGATTGGGCGAGCAACCGATGACTTTGTAGATGCTTTTGTAGATGAATCGCGCTTTGATTTGATAGAAGATCCGGACAACAGCGACTATGTCTATCTAGCTGAAAAGCTGATTAAACTCTCAGGGAACAAGTACCATCGAAAGAAAAATCACCTAAACCGGTTCTTAAAAAATTATGATTTCCAGTATCGTAGTTTTTCTCCTCAACTTATCGACAGTGTCCTGTCGCTTCAGGAAACCTGGTGCGAATTCAAGGATTGCTATGAAGATGACAATTTGTTCCACGAGGATAGGGCCGTGTGCGATGCGCTAACGCATTATCAGACTTTGGGCTTTACCGGCGGTGCAATCCTTATGGATGACCAGGTGCAGGCTTTTTCATTCGGAGAAATGTTGAATCGGGATACGGCCGTCATTCACATAGAAAAGGCCAATCCAGAGATAGACGGCTTATATACGGTTATCAATCAGCGTTTTTGCGCGTCTGCATGGACGCATGCGACGTTTATCAACAGAGAGCAGGACCTTGGTCTCGAAGGTCTCAGAAAAGCCAAACAGTCCTATTATCCACACCACATGGTGAACAAATGGATCGTGAAAATGAGATAGAGCGCCATGTTAGTAATGAGTGTTGGATGTAGCTTCATTCAGGATTTGAATTTCGGCAGGGGATGTAAATTCCTAGTTACAAATAAATCTTGACGAATCTAACACTCTTTACTATTTTCAAGAGAGTCTTTGGCTTGAACACCATCTTTGTAAGCCTTTTTTATAATCGATCCGTTCATTTCAATCTTCTGGCCTGGGTTTGGAAAGGATTTCAACCCAATTGCCCATTATGCCCTCTTCGTTAGGCCAGTCAAACGAATAGACCCGTCTGTTTTACTAGAGATACTAAGGCGTTTTTGTTTTTTCACATGGTTATCTGGCAGTAATTTTTTCATCTTTTATGATGAAAAACCTTTAAGTACCGAAGCGTTTCACAATTAATCTCTCAGAATGGAAGGCTCTGATGAACTTTCTCAGGCGACTGGCAAAGTTTATCGACTCCATCAATGAATGGGTCGGTAATGGAGTCGCGTGGGTGACGTTGTTGATGGTTCTGGTAGTTTTCACTGACGTCGTCATGCGATACCTTTTTAACACAAGTTTTGTGTTCACCCAGGAACTTGAATGGCATTTGTTTTCAGTGGTGTTTCTGCTTGGAGCGGGCTATACACTTTTGCATGACGGCCATGTGAGGGTAGACATCATATACCAGGCCGTAAGCAAAAAGACTCAGGCATGGATCAACTTTCTTGGGGTCATATTCTTTCTGATTCCGGGTTGCTATTTGGTGATCCATACCTCTTACAATTTTGCTTATGCGTCCTGGTCCACTCTTGAAGGCTCCGGTGATCCTGGCGGCATTCCATACAGATTCCTGGTCAAATCTGTCATCCCCATAGGCTTCACTCTCCTCTTGGCTCAAGGGATTTCTTTGGGAATCAAAAGCTTTTTAGTCATTTGTGGCCAAAATCTGGAAGAGGGAGAAGAGTCGTAATGGAGTATTTACCGGCATGGATGTTTCTAGCCCTGACCATATTTCTGATGGTAGGATTTCCGGTGACTTTTACCCTTTTGGGAACATCACTTTTTTTCGGCCTCATCGGTTTCGGGTGGGGCTTTTTTAATCTGCTTCCCATAAGAATCTGGGGGGTAATGAACAATGTCACACTGCTGGCGGTTCCCCTTTTTGTGTTCATGGGGGTAATGTTGGAGCGCTCCGGCATGGCGGAGGAGCTTCTGGACACGATGGGGTTGCTTTTTGCTCGAATAAGGGGCGGTTTAGCTATTTCCGTCGTTATTGTCGGAGCGTTGTTGGCTGCGACTACGGGAATAGTCGGGGCCACGGTAGTGACTATGGGACTGCTATCGGTTCCAACCATGTTGAGGCGCGGATATCAAAAGGAACTGGTTTGTGGAACAGTGTCGGCTTCTGGAACGTTGGGGCAAATCATTCCTCCCAGCATAGTGCTGGTTCTGTTAGGAGACATAGTTGGAGTTCCGGTTGGTGATTTGTTCATGGGAGCTTTAATTCCCGGATTGATCCTGGTTGCTCTCTTTGTAATTTATATAGCTGTTATTTCACGAATCTTCCCGAAATGGGCTCCGCCTATTCCGGCAGAAGAGCTTGCTGATTTCACAGGCGCCGGGATGTATGCAAGAGTGGCCAAGGCTTTGTTGCCACCGCTATTCCTGATTTTGGCCGTGCTTGGATCCATTTTTGCCGGAATAGCTTCACCTACAGAAGCGGCGGCTGTTGGGGCTGTAGGAGCGATGGTTTTGACGCTTTCCTATGGACGTTTCTCATTCGATATTTTACGCGGGGTCATGATTCAAACTGTCAAATTGACTTGCATGGTTTTTATCATTCTTTGCGGCGCAGCAGCCTTTGGGTTGGTTTTTCGCGGTTTGGGAGGTGACGGATTAGTAAGGGAATTTCTTGGAGGTTTAGCGGCTGTCTACAGCAAATGGGCGGTATTGGCAATTGTTATGTTCATAATTTTTCTGGCCGGTTTTTTTCTTGATTTCATTGAAATCACCTTTATTCACGTTCCTGTTCTTGTCCCGGTGATGATTGAATTTGGGATAGATCCTCTTTGGTTAAGTATTTTAATCGCTGTAAATCTGCAAACGTCGTTTTTAACCCCTCCTTTCGGGTTTTCACTTTTTTACCTGAAGGCAGTTACTCCACCTGAAATCTCTACCAGTGACATTTATAAGGGTATCGTACCCTTCGTAATTTTACAAATCATCGGTTTATTACTGGTTGTGGCTTTCCCAAGTTTGGCTACCTGGCTACCTAAGGTTATTTTCTGAGGTCCGGCAGGTTGGGTTTCATATCCTTAACGGATTTTCTGGCTTTGGCGTTTATTTCTGAGTGAGACAAGGCGGATTTTAAGGAGGTTGTAATGGAAAGGCGGGATTTTCTGAAAAAAGCGGGTGTGGCCGCTGGAGCCACCGCGGCTACAACTATTGCTGCGCCGGCGGTATGGGCTCAGGGTAAAAAGTATCAATGGAAGATGGTTACTACCTGGCCACCTAATTTTCCAGTGTTACAGGTCGGGGCGGAACGATTTGCGAAAAGAGTGAAGGAAGCCACCGAGGGGCGTATAGAAATTCAGGTTTTTGCCGGCGGTGAACTGGTTCCGGCTTTAGGATGCCTTGACGCAGTTTCCAATGGCACAGTAGAGTTATTCAGTGGGGCTGCGTACTACTGGGCTGGTAAAATTCCGGCTGCCCAGTGGTTTTCATCAGTGCCATTCGGCTTTAACCCACAGGGAATCAACACGTGGTTCTACGCAGGAGATGGCCTGAAACTCTGGGAAGAAGTTTACGCCCCATACAATCTGGTTCCACGGCCTCAGGGGAATACCGGCGTTCAAATGGGCGGATGGTTCCGCAAGGAAATGAAGACCATGGACGATTGGAAGGGTCTTAAGATGCGAATCCCTGGCCTGGGAGGAAAGGTCGTGGCAAAAGCGGGAGGAACCGTAGTTTTGCTCCCTGGCGGAGAGATTTTCACCTCTCTTGAGAGAGGGGTGATAGATGCCACAGAATGGGTTGGGCCTCTTCACGATTTACGATTAGGACTCTATAAGGCCGCAAAATATTATTATTTCCCCGGCTGGCATGAACCTGGAACCTGCTTGGAGGTTACCTTCAACAAACAGGTTTACGATTCACTGCCAAACAGTCTGAAAGTGATACTCGACGCAGTTGCCATGGAAACCAATCTGTGGAGCCTTTCCCAGTTCGAGGCTCAGAATGGTCAGGCCCTGGAGGAACTGATAAACAAACATAATGTCGATTTGAAGGAATTCCCTTCAGAGATGATGCAACAATTGAGAAAATTGTCTGATGAAGTGTTGGAGGAGGAAGCGGCAAAAGACCCGGCCTCCAAAAAAGTCAACGAGGCCTTCAAAAAATTCAGGGACCAAATTGGACCTTGGGGCACCGTATCCGAGAAAGCCTACTACGACACTATTTTTGGCAAATATTCTCTGAAAGCAGCCAAATAATTTTTTACCCAGGCTCCGCACACGCGGAGCCTATTTCCAGCAACTCCCTACGGGCAAATCTGTCTGGATAGGTTTGTTTCAGCGCTTCTCCTACTGCCTTCTTCAAATTCTCTACGTCATTCCCTGTTTTTTCCAGAAACGCGGACACTTTTCTTACGGCTTGGTGGCCAGCGAGTTCGGTCAGAAATGTATATATGATCACTGGTAAACCCGGTCGTATTTGCTGTAGTTCTTCGAGAGTTTCCAGACCGTTGGAGAATGGCATTTCAAGATCGCAGATTAGTAAATCCGGATGAGGCTCACGGTTAATGATATCGAGCAGATCAATTCCATCTTTTGCCAGCTTAATATAAAAACCGGCTTCGGAAAATTCTCTCTTCAAAAATTCCCTCACGTTTCTATTTTTGTCGGCAATTAAGATAGTAAACAATTGGTCCATGAGCCTCGCCTCTGAGAGTGGTCAATAACCTGCAAGCAATGCTCATGCCAAACAAAAACTTCGCTGAATTGCTTGATCAAAATTGGAATATTTAATATACCCAGGTGAGTTAAAACAATTTTTGACCGGATTGGTGTCAAAATATCTTACACATCGTAAAATTCGTTTTTTGACATGTAAAAAATCGACCTTTCGGTATGAGGAGCTTTGTGTTGATAAAAGGGTCTGCCCATCAAAACGCCAATTTGCCACACCCTTTGGCCCTAGAAATACTTGTTCCCTCTGATGACAATATTATTTATTGAATTTGTGATCGCCGGAACTTTGCAAACAAGCCAGGGTCACCTGTATCCTCGAAAACTTCGGTCGAAATGTACTGGTCTTTGTTCTCGAAACGTAAATACATGATTTCTTCACCCCATGAACCACTTCTCTTGTGACGAAGTTCATGTCCGTCAAGTTTCCACAGGCCCTCATCTACCGACTGATTTTCACCAATTCTGGATATCCGTCTGAACTTTCCATCATTTTTGTACTCCAGAAACAGAGTGAATGCGTTAGGCCCTTTACTTACAAACGGCCTGCCTTTGTAGGACTTCAGATATGGCTTGCCGGGCTCTTTGGTTTCATAAATCTCCCAAGTCCCGATAAGTGGTGTGTTCACGGTGTGCTGACCCTGTTTGACATCTGGCTTGATGTCCTGAGCATGTGTGGGTGGAAGAAACAAACCCATTATGCAACCCATGTATATGGTAAAAATCCAATAGCCCAGTCTCAATTCCTACTCCTTGGGGAAACGCTCCTGAATATGCGATGATCAGACCTGAGTGTAATTCGGAAATATGCATGTTGATTGGTTTATGATAACATTCACGGTGATTCTTTTACAAGAATGATTTGAACTCAAGGCCATTTTCAATGTTCTTTCATCGGAATTAGCGCTCTGACCATAATTCCAACATTGGACTATGACGCATGAACGCATGGGCAGAACTCATTATTCGTTAAATTCCGGAATCATTGAGTATCAGAAAGTCGATAAATTTTTTATTTGAGGAAGCCATGTCTGATTTCACACCTGGTTCTTTCAGACCGATGCTTTCCAGGATCACCACGAGCGCCTTTCCGGTCTATGGATTATTATTTCTGGTCATTGGGGCTGTAATCGGGGCAACTGGGGCATCAAGACTGTACGAGCTTTTTAGATTCGCTCAAGCGCTGTTTCCTTTGGGCTCAGCGGAACAGACCCTTGAGCGTATTGGCGCATACTGGCCAACGATTTTTACTTTTTTCGTCAGCTTTATCGCATCTGTCAGTGGTTTACTTTTTGGTGTTGTCTGGGCTTTTGGCGCATTTGCGGATATTTTCAGGAACAGACGCATGGGCAACTCAGGAGGCAATCTGGATAGTCCAGCGGATGTTGCTTCCAGACTCTTCCCTACTCTGGAGCATGCTGACGGAAAAATCGATACTCCTAGAGTCGGTCGGCTTTGGTGGGGCGGGCTTGCCTACAGTCCAATATCCAAATTGTTGGTTAAATCCGCTTTGATTTCGCTTCTAAAGATAGGATTGCTCTGGGGACTGGTCTGGTCCATATTCATTTTGTTTCTTACTGCTCTTGGTCTCCTGCAGAAATTTTTCGCCGTCCAGATTAATATCCGTATTCCGTCCCTTCAGGCTATTCACGGGTTGTTCACGGCGGCGATTTGCCTGAATATTTTGACCGCTGTTTTTTTGCTGAGTCGAAAAGGAGATTCGTCGAGAGGGGCCAAGGAACATGTTTTAATTCGAGGTAATTTCGCCCCCTCCTTTTTTCTCTCAATATTCGAGAATGCTTTCAGTCTCCTTAGCCCTAGAGGTGTAAAATCCGGCGCCTCGTTCAAGTTGAGGAATTGCCTTGACAAAAGCGCTATTGGTTCCCTTGTGGAAAGCCATCCACAGAAGAAACCGTGGCTAGGGGTCCCATTGGGGGTTTTGTTGGCTCCTTGTTCAGCGTTTTGCGCTATATGGGGTTATAGCTGTCTTATGGCTTTTGGACCTGGCCAGGCCATTCCGGTCACTCCCAATTTCATCTCGGACAGCCTGCCCTTGTTGATCACCGACATCTTTTTCTATATTGGCCTGATATGGTTGGGTATGTATTTTGCCGACCGAATCCGTATCCTTGTGGGTGTGAGGCGTTTTGAGTCCACCATCGCCCTGTGCGCCTTGAGGCCTTGTTGCAGCAATCAGAGGCATACATCGGCTAGCGGCATGGATAAGCGAAACAGTAGACACTGGGAACTGGAAGAGGGGTCGAGTGATGAACTCGTATCCTGGGCCAAATCTCCGGGTCAGGACTCCAAATTCAGGGTGATTCTATCCTGGCGCAAAGTAACAAGTGAATCACTTGAAGACTCTTCCTCACGATACATCTTCAAATTTGAAAATGACCCAACTTCAGATAGCCTGGTTCACAAGGTGTTTGAACTAACTCAGAATATAAGATTCGAAAAGATTTTGACGGGAGATGATGGTGAAGCCCTGGAACAGGGTTGAACACCTCACAGCGGATGTTAACAAATTGCGCGTTCAGCAGAATCTTCGACAGGTAAATTTAAAGGGAGGACCAAGTCCTCCCTTTAATTGGATAGTATACTTTTGAGCCGCTATCCGGAAAGAATCATCAAAGTTCCAACCAGGAATGGGAATACAGGGAATGTCCGAGAAGCAGTTTGGCTGTCTTTACATATTCTTTTTCCTGTTTGCCCAAACCGGAAATATCAAGTTCCTCACCATCCAACACTCTTCCCACGAGATTCTCCAGATCCATCATCTTGTCATGGGCAATGTTAACTATGGTGTCATCGAAACCATCTAGAATAGCGGAAGTTATGCCGCATTTTTTCAGGATACAAAGGTAAACCTGGTTGAGTATATCGCGCAGTTCGTCGGGCGACCCGTTGGAGCAATTGGAAAGTCCGCATGTCGATTGTGAACCTGGCGCCAGATCCGGCAACCACTGCATGAATGTTGTGCATCCCTGCAATTCCTGCTGCTGTGAAGAAACCGGCACAACGATAGGATCGAACCAGATCTTCTCAAGGCCGATTCCCAATTCTGCCGTTTGAGTCATCATGCTGTCCAGAAGAACGGCCCGTTCATTCTCATCTCGCGGGATTCCCTGAGGACCCCACATGAGACCGACCATTTCGCATCCGTATTTGTTCACTAAAGGAAGCTGCAGCGCCATGCGCTCGGGAGTGGCCATAATGGAATTTATGACCGCAGGACCGCTTTTAGGAACGTAAACCTGTAGGCCGGCTTCAACTGCGTCATTGTTGGTGGTATCCAGGAATAAAGGAAGATCTGTAGCTTCCTGAACAGTTTTTACCAGCCATTGCATCATCTCGGCGCCGCCTTTTCTGGCAGGACCAAGGTTAAGATCGAGCAGGTCAGCGCCCCGTTCGGTGAGTTTGGCGGCCCATTCCTGAATAGGTTTAGGATCCTTTTCCCGCATGGCGTTGCCTGTATACTTGGACATTATGTTGATGTTCTCAGCTACCACCTTGATCATCGAACAGATACCTCCTGTTGACTCCGGTTCCCGGGGAACGCTATTTTAATTGCATGTGAATAACATACGTAAAGATTATACTAAAGGTTATTAATTAACAACATTGTTTACGTCACGGCTACTACTGGCTAACGGCAAAATAGCTTCGCCGTCAGCTATCGTACAGTTGTTTTACGCTGCGAAATTCTGTCTCAAGAAAGCCGGGATATGCGCTCCCTCTCTCGGTCCAATTGCTATTTCCCAGTTAGGAAGCTCTTCCTCGAGATCTCCACTGATAATAGCTGCGGCGCCAGGAATGACGAGTTTTCGCAGGTCAGTTTTTTCCTCTATGCCACATTTCTTGACAAAAGGACCGATGACATCACCTACGAACTTCCCGGCGGCCCAGGCCGTAAGCACGGAAAGACCGTCGGTGTTGAGAACCAGTAGCCACGAAGGAACCCTGCTTGATTCAACTTCTCCGGAAACTATAAAATAGGTCAACGAGAAGTTGCTGGTAATCAGCACGGGTGAATTCTTATCCGGGTTGTTTATCGGATAAATTCCCTGATCGGTGGTCATCGGGCGCTGAGGATCGGTGTAGATATTGAGTCTCTGCAGCAACAACGGGAAAAGAAGCTCTCCCTTGATGTCACTCAGAATCTCAATTCCGGCGTATTTGGCTATGAAAGTGCCTGCAACCAGGGCTTCACTCGTCAGATTGTCAGACATTTCACAGGGAAAAACTATAGTCGGGAAGCCAAGAGGACGATACAGATTTTCCAGAGCCAAGCGTCGGATCATTACCTGATCCCTCAACTGACCGGCGATTGATCTGTCATTAGTGGCCAGCACGATATCCTTGAGGCCCTTTTCAGTGAGTTTGGCGCTCATTTTGGCCAGGTCACCGACTTTATCGGCCTTGATGGCCAGTGGGCAATCAAATTCTTTTGCCAGTTCGGCCAAGGCGTCCAAATTTGCCTCAATGGCGGCATAAATAAGAGGCTTGTTTTTTCCAACTTCCGCCAATGCAGCTTTGAATGAATCCACACTGTCGCTAATAAGAACTACGGCGGCTCCCGCATCGGAAGCTTTTTTGGCTACTGCTGCGAATTTAGCAGCATCTCCGGTGTCTTTCACCGCTACTATTTCCGACTTAAGGGTCAAACCAACCCTTTCATATCTCAACTCACCAAATGCCTTGAGCTTGCTGTTTACCGACTCATCACTCTCGGACGCCAGAATCAGGCAGCCTAATGCCGTAGGATTGTTAAAAGTTTTCTCATGCCTATAGAGAACCGTTTCTCCACCGACCTTCACGGCCGCGTCTCCAGTTCCTATTACGACCGTTCTGATTGGAGGCGCCGAAGCGGAAGCCAGTTTCTCCTTGGCGTCCTCAGACACGTAGGGGCACTGGGCTAGCTCGGCCTTGCCCGCAGCCAGGTTCATAGCGAATGCCAAACACGTAGGAACACCGCATTCGCCACAGTTCTTCTTCGGCATCATTTTGAAAATTTGTATTCCCGAAAGCGCCATCGATTAAAACCTCCTTTTCGAGGTAATTATACCCAAATAAATTGAATTTAATTCTATTAGATTAAGACAAGCTATTGAGGGAACGCCACGGCAGCGCTCCCTCGTTGACGGAATCAATATAGCACGAACTGGTTCAGCGTGTTACTATCCAACTATGGAATCCATTGACAACGCTGGATGTTCTTTTTCTTGCAGGAAGGCGTAGATTTCATCTTCAGTTACGCCAACCGTCTCATCAGCGATTCTGTCTACCAGGTTGGAAATGCCATATTTGTCGCCCTGAGCGTTGATCTTGTCACGAAGCATTTCCTTAAGGCCTTTTGGCAACCAAACGAGTCTATTGATGCCGCCTTCTGCCCCGACGAACTTATCTGAGACAATGTACATTTTTGAGTGGCCGACAAAACCCGGGGTGACGTTTCCCCCGCCGGCGCTTCCAGCGAGGGTGGTGAACTTCATGCCGCATGGAGTCATGCCTTTGTAGTCACGGTCTACGGTCATGACACCGTTACAAACCGGCAATACGGCCGCTATGCATTCAAAGCATCCACAGGATGTCATGGGCGATTCCATGATAGAATATGCGCTGCACTCACCGACCTTGCCTCGAGAAGCCTGGCTGACAAATGCGTTAACGCCTTCCCATTGGCCGAGTCTCTCATCGACGGTTTTTCCCTTATCGATTGGCTGGTTAGGACCGGTCGGGTTGATTTCATTCGAGGCCTTGCAGTCCAGCCAGTTATAAGCGCCGCAGAGACCGGTTCTTTCGGGGGTAACAACACATACGTGGGTTGGAGCAAAGCTCTGGCACAGGGTGCAGGAATAGTAAATATTTTCATCCTCATCCTTCATGCCCTGGACTCTGGCGTCCCTAACTGAGTAAGCCGCTCTAGCCTTCTTTAGCAGTTCTTCGCATTTGTCCTGCTCGGTAAAGATGGTTACCTTCACTTTGTCAAGAACCGAGCCGAAATCCTGATGATACTTGGCATGGAGAATTGAACCTATGTTCTTCAGCGAGAATCCCTTATCGACAGCTCCCTTACCTATGCGGACCCAGGCGATGTCCCTTTGTCCTATGTGCATGAGGCCTTGGGCGTAGTTGATAAGATGGTGGATCTGCCTTTCAAGAATGGGCTCGAAGTCCGACTGCATCTTACGACCCGCAACTTCGACATAAATGCCCAGAGGAATGCGGGTTCCCGGTTTTATGTCCTGCAGGTCCGGCCCTACCAGGTCTATCTGGCCGTCCTCGATCTCGTTCATGTCTTTCATGACGGTAAGTTCGACTCCGATGGTCTTACCACCACCGGCTTCCATGTAAATGTCTTCTCCACGAACACGCTCACCCTCGAAGGCCGGGCCATAGGCTACAGGAACAGGAACTTCAGTAACCGTGACCTTGAGACCACGGACTTCAATAGCCTTGGCTACGATGTCCTTGTGCGGGATGTTGGAAACGACGTGTTCGTAGGTGCATACGCCTGTCGGTAGAATTTCGGGAATAGGAGTATCAGCGATGGTCGGGAAACCGTAGTTGATAACACCAGCCGCTGCAGCGTACCACTCGTCGGATACGTCACCCAAAGCCAGGACGAAGGCGAAAACACGGTCTTTGTTATAAATGAGAACTTTTCTGAAATCTCCAGGCTGGATACCGCCAAAGCTCAAAGCCGCTCTTGTGGCAAAACCCACCGCGAAAATGGCTGAAGAGATGTCCGGACCAAAAGGAACAAGGCGGGTGGGCCATCCGACCTGCACACCGGCTTCTCTCAACTGCTGAGAAAAAGTGGTGCCATTATGCTCAGCGGCCATGAACACATACAGGTTCTTTTTCTGAAGCTCAAGGGCCATTTCTGCCGCAATTTCTTTTGTAGGAGCGGAACCCACAACGGCCGCAAAACCGGGGGCCGTGCCGTCCACGAACTCAACGCCTCTTTTTCGGAGAATGATGTCGTCCGCTGCGCCGAGCCACAACTTCTCATCCGTTGGGTCTTCGGCGGGAAGATAGAAATCCGGTTCTTCCAGATAGCGCAGCGCTTCATATATTTCATAGTTGAACAGGGACGCCATACCCGCGTCCAGAACCGGTCCAAGGTATGGCAGCGGTGTCTTGTCCCTGATCAATGGTGGAATCAAACGCTCCGAGCGATCCAGAACAAGGCCGGCATCCCCGAGATTCTTAACTGGGAAGCCTAAAATACCATAAATAACAGGGAGGTAGTACCCCGTGTTAGGAAAGGATATCTCCTGTTTTTTACCGTACTTTTGTACAGCCATTTCATATCTTTTTCTGGTCTTTTCATAGACCTTGTGAGCGCCGGCTATAACGTTCGCTGATATAATTTTAGACACTTTGCATTTCCTCCTATGGAAACTTTAGAGCTTATGATTGGGAGGGCTTAGGCCCTCCCGTTAATTGAGCCGAGACTCACAATTTATCCGGCTATATCACGTCTCATGGCCATATCCATCAAGACTCTTTCCCGGGCCTTATCAATGCCTAAAGCTTTTCTCTTGGCGTCAATTTGCGCTATACAACGCCTTGCCATTTCGTACGGATCCTTATCAACCATATCCCAACGACCGCCGTAGACTTTTTCTATATCCTTGAAGAGATAATTGGTGCAAATGTCTTCATTGATAGTTGGGAAACCACCACCGAACATTACGTATACACCGGAGGCGACGAAGTATTGTCCAATGGCCACCGCTTTTTCACTCATCCATTCCGGGGCGATACCGACGGCCGGTAGATCTGAAATATCATCGCCCAGACCACCGTCCTTGACCACGGCCGTAGCGGCGACCAGGATTCTTGAATTATCCACGCAGGAACCCATGTGCAGACATGGGGGGATACCTACGACCTCGCATACTTCGGCCAGTCCTTCGCCGGCGTATTTTCTCGCGGCTTCCGGAGTCAGCAGCCCTGCCTTACCTAGAGCTATTGCCGAACATCCAGTAGTAAGAACCAGCACGTCGTTCTTGATGAGTTCTTTGGCCAGGGTAACATGGAGGTAGTCCTCTTTAATTCTGGCGTTTCCACAGCCAACAATTCCGGCCAAACCACGGATGCGACCATTAATGATGTTGTCGTTAAGAGGTCGGTAACTGGCTCGGAACATACCACCAAGCATATAGCTGATGGTTTCATGGCTAAAACCAACCACCATGTCCTGCTGCTCGGTTGGAATGGAGACTTTCGACTTATCCCTGTTGGGGAAATTATCTATGGCATCCCTAATTATGGCTTTGGCTGTCTCAAGTCCATATCTTTCATCATAGTCGTAATGTTTGTATGCGCCTTGCATCTTCGCAATCGGGCTGGTTGTAACGACCTGAGTATGGAAGCATTTGGCCAACTCGGCTACGCCTTGCATTACGCATTGGACATCGACGATCATTGCCTCGAGCGCGCCTGTGATAATAGCCATTTCTTGTTGCAGGTAATTTCCGGCAATGGGAATACCATGTCTCATCAGAATTTCATTGGAGGTGCAGCAAATACCGCCAAGGCTGATACCGCCCGTTGCGCCCTTGCTGTTCGCGTAGGCTATCATCTCGGGATCCTGGACGGCCTGAACAATGATTTCGGACAATGAAGGCTCATGACCATGTACAATAATGTTAACTGTGTCTTCCTTCATGCAGCCGAGGTTGACTTTTCCAAGAATTGGCACCGGGGTCCCGTAGAGGGCGTCTGACAGATCGGTAGAGATCATCGCTCCGCCCCAACCATCGGAAAGAGCGCACTTTGTAGCCAGCCTGATGATGTGCTCCATCTCCTGATTGACGCCCATGTGAGTCATGTGCATAACTTCCACTACTGAGCGGTCAATGCCAGCGGGAATAACGTTTTCTTTTCTCCAAATCTCCTGGCGCTTTAAAGGCGCACGCTTGATGAAGAGCAATTCACCTTCCTGCTTGCCATATTCCCCTAAAGCTTTCTCGCCAACTTCAATAGCAATGTCCTTGAACTCGCGACCTTCAGTTTCCACACCAAAATCCATCGCGACCGCAAGAACTTTGGCGACATCTTTCACCTGGTAATCCGGTAAATGACCCTTGGCGGCCTCGAGGAATGTATGAGCTATGTGCCTGCCATGGTCGGAGTGAGCGGCTGCTCCAGCTGCTACCATCCTGGCGAAATTTCGGGCAGCAATGGTCTCCGGCGTGGCGCCGCACAGACCTGTTCGAAGTTTTCTCTCCTCGGGTGTTTCATTCTTGGACTTGGGTGGCAGGACTCGGCATGGACCCATGTTACAGATCTTGCAGCACGAGCCACCTTTTCCTATTGGGCACGCCGGAGTTGTTCTTGCTCTGTGAAATACAGTCTTATAGCCCTTTTCATCGGCATATTTAAGGCCATCCAGAGTAATTTGAGTCGATGTATATTCTGACCAGTCTGCCGGGGGGAGTTCTTTTTTCTTCAGGGGAGCTGCCG
>CAZGVM010000064.1:0-658 GCA_964528855.1 uncultured Desulfomonile sp.
GCCAGACGTCATACATTCTAAGTGGTGGATATGACATGACGAATCCTCCATGTTCCAGACGACTGATACCAGGACCGATCATTTCGGAGCCAGGCTCGGTTGAATAGAACGCCATGTCGGATTCCTGCGAGTGTTCTCCAAGCCAGGTCATAGTGAAGGGGTAACGTGAGCCGTCAGCATCCTCATCGAAAATTACCACTACTGAGCCGAATTCCATTCCGCCGTGCTCACGACTCTTTATATAGACTCGCTTCTCGTAAAATCGCCTGAGCGTCTCACGAACGTCAGGTCCGGAGCCCAGATCAGAGATAAAAGGCTCTGTGTCGGCATAAGACGCCTGAATGAGATGTTTGGCATGCTTCGTCAGGGATTCGCCCCAACGCTCAATCTCTACGTCCTCCGGCGGATAAGAACAAACATCAACTTCATTTGGGTCCGCCGACTCCCATGTCTTTTTCAGGTGCTCCTTCCACCTGGAACTTCTGACCGCCTTCATCCTGTATTTCTTGTAAGGGGAGTGGAAAAAGTTTCTGAGTTTCTTGTGAAGAGTTATCTTGTGACCCTGGAACATGAAGGAATCTTCGTCAAGTATTGTTGAGAAAGGATCATGAGGATCATTAGCCCACCTGTAATCACAAATGTATTCATGGACATGGTA
>CAZGVM010000064.1:668-1736 GCA_964528855.1 uncultured Desulfomonile sp.
GCCGACGACACGAGATGGTACAGGTCGGGCAGCAATCTCTTTTTCGAGGCAAGCCATTTCCGAAGAAATCTGCTCCAGGTAAGCCTTACATAATCGGGCACTTCCTGACGGCTTACAGATTCGAAGTATTTTACCGATGATCCCATCAACTCAACGATCAAATCGTGCCGGTTAGGAATTTCTATGTCTGAAGCCCCGGATCTGGCCTCTTCGAAGACCTGCAGGATTCTCGGTATTTCGGAGAATCCCTTTTTTAGAGACTCCGGGTGCAGTGTGTTGGCCAATGCTCGCTTTACGCCTGTTTTCAAAAGTGGTAAAGGTTGCGGTTCCTGAAACAGACTCATGACATTTGTCAGATTCTCCAACTCTCCGACAAACAGAACCTTGTCAAATTTCCTGGAGGCTTCCCTCAGGCGGGAGGCTATAAAAGTTTCCCTGGGAGTATTTTCGTGTCGAATACGGTCAGCATTGACGGAGCTAAACTTCTCCAGGTATGTCTTTTGGCCGACTGCGTCTATGACAAAGGGCTCAGAAACATCCCTGTTAAGTGTAGGAAACCTGTATGGGGTAGGATCCAAAAACCAGACGGGGACACAAAGCTCAAGACCGGAACGGACGGCCTCCACAACCCCGTCTGACCCTTCCACGATCCACACACCGTTCTCACCATTATAAGTCTGGAAAATGATGACGGAATGGAACGGCAGCTTGCGAATAGCTACAGTAATCTGCTCACGTAAAGAGAACGGGGCTTCAACGCAAATGACGTTCGGCTTTTCCGAAAGAATCAGTTTTCTAATCTGGACAGCATATTCAATCGCATAGGGATGATAGCCCACAAAAAGCACATTCTGGGACTTTGGGACATCAAACCATCGTTGGCCCATTAAATGCGACACTCGTCTCTCCTACAATCTGGCTCACTGACTGAGCCAATGCCTGCAACTGCGTAATTCCGGACCTGAATCTCATCAGTCGGTGAGCGTATCTGGCTATGTTCAGACCGTCCCGGACGCTCAGTTCCTCGTCCCGACTGTGTGATTTCTGCAACAGATCGACGACCGAATT
>CAZGVM010000064.1:1746-4852 GCA_964528855.1 uncultured Desulfomonile sp.
GAGACATTGAAGATTTTTTGAATATCTTCAATGTTGAGAAGATCATCAGAAGGGCCACTCAAGTTTGTCCGGAGAATCCGGTACTCTTCATCCCTGGTCGGATAGTCCATCTGAATACCGGGTTGAAGTCTGGAGAAAATGTATTCCGGGACCTCGAACGTGGAGGCGTCCTCGTTCATGGTCACACAGATTCTGAACTTTTCTGATGCTCTGATCTCCACTCCGGCTACTATTGAGTAAACCGTCCTTCTCATGTCCAGAAGCGGCGCAAGTGAAGCCCAACTCTTCTCGCTCATCCTGTTACCTTCATCAAGCAGGCAAATGCCGCCACGAACCATGGCGCTCACCAGTGGTGAGGCCACATACCTTATTTTGCCCTCATCTGCGATGACAGGCGATACGATCAAGTCTTCCGGCTTCGTATCGACAGCGCACTGAAAGATGTGAAGGTCCTGTTTTCTGATCTTGGCCGCCGTGATAGCCAGAGATGTTTTTCCCACTCCAGGCTTGCCAAGAATGCGCGGTTGCATCGGAGGATCATCATCCTCGTCTGACCAGGCTGCAAGCAACTGGCTCAAGGGATCCTCCATCCCCACCCACTGGATGTCAAAAACCGGAGGGCGCATTAAATGAATTTCAACTCCATCAATTATAACTGAATTTCTGTCTTCCATATTTTCACAGATACTTTCTTGTTGGATGAACTTATATGAAACGTTCAAAAACGACATTGGACAACAGACGACCGCGATCAGTAAGTCTCAATACTGCTCCCTGAAATTCAAAAAGACCTACGTGGGTCAGATTTGCAAGTCGAGCCAGGACGAATTCTTTCACATCGATTTGATACCTGTCGCTCATAGCCATTAGATCAACTCCTCGATTCAAACGCAAGCCCATCAGCAAGGCCTCGACCATTCTGGTCTCCGGATCAAGGTCCAGTCGGGTTTCCCATGGAAATTCGCCTGAGCCCACGGCCTCTTTATATTCTTCGAAAGATGAATGATTTGAATACCTGAGTTCTTCCAGTCTACCGTGAGCCCCCTGCCCTATCCCCAGATAAAACCCATCGGTCCAGTATTTCATGTTGTGGACAGATTCACATCCGCTTCTGCAGAAGTTGGATATTTCATACTGCTCATAACCGTGGCGAGTTAATTCACTGCAGACCATTTCGTACATGTCCGCGCTCAGGTCTTCGTCCACTGGCTGCAAGAGTCCCCTGGTGTAAAGCGACTCAATTGCCGCTCCTTTTTTAATCTCAAGCAGATAGACGGAAATATGTTGTGGCTCACAGGAGATCAGCTCATCGAGGCTCTTGTGGACCGATGCTATGCTCTGGTCAGGATAGCCGACCAGCAAGTCCAGTGAAATGTTATGAAAACCGGTTTGTTTTAGTTGGGCTACGGCTTTAATGATGTCATTGCCATCATGAAGGCGGTTCATGGATTTGAGTTCACAATCCAGGAATGATTGAGCGCCGAGGCTGATTCGATTGACGCTGGAGCGTTTCCATGATTGGGCCTTGAATTCATCAAAAGTGCCCGGGTTGACTTCAATGGTAACTTCAGCGTCGCTCAGAATGTGGAAACTTGAATGAAGCGACTCCAGAATGATTTTCCATTCGTCCTCAAGAGCTACAGAAGGCGTCCCTCCACCAATGTAGATTGAATCAAACCGCTTTTGGGACCATCTAGGCGCGTCTTTTCCGTGGAGTCGCGCCCACATGTCGATCTCGGATTTGATCAGACCAAAATATTCAGAAGCCAGTGCGCCATCATAGACAGAACTAACAAAAGAGCAATAATTACAACGAGCTAAACAAAACGGGAAATGTATATATATGCCGGCAGGGGCCTGAAGACCACAAGTTGCACTTTTGGAAGAATTCATATTGGGAGTTCGCCGGAAAGGTTAGGCGTCACAGTAGTGGGGAACGGATTGAACAATATTGGCTGGGGGACGAGGATTCGAACCTCGGTTAACGGGGCCAGAACCCGTCGTCCTGCCGCTAGACGATCCCCCAGCAGGTTCCCGATAGTAACTATTTGAGTCACATTATGTCAAGTCGATTTATCAGCCCGCCGGGACAAACGCTGTTTGAGCGATTCCAGGGAGACTGACCCGGGTCTGTATATTACGGGTTTACCGGATTCCAGCGCCATCACCGTTGATGGAAGTCCTCCCGGAGTTGGCCCAGTATCAATAACACAGTCCACAAGCTTGAACAGCGGTCCTGGAATCTCCTCTACATTTGACGCGTTTGGACCACCTGAGAGGTTTGCGCTGGTAGCCGTAATCCATCCTCCGCTCATCTCCGCCAGTCTCCATGCCGGACATTCCGGTGGAATTCTGATTCCCACCCGGTTGTGCGCGCCACGCAAAGCGGGTGGAAAGGTTACTTTCAAATTGACTAACACTGTCAGGCTTCCAGGCCAGAAATGTTGTCCCAGTTCAAACGCGTCTCCGGATTCCTCCGAGATCATTCCTGAAGCGACCTTTACCGATGACGCTATCAATGGAAGGGGCTTATTAAATGATCGACCTTTTAACAAAAAAATTTTCTTGACCGCTTCTTCACTAAATGGATTAGCGGCTAAACAGTAAAATGTTTCAGTAGCAATTATTACAACGCCGTCACCTCTAACCACCGAAGCCGCCCGTTTCAAATTATTCAGATCGACAATTGCCATATCACGACCAGCACAATCTTGCAGCGCTAAAGCTCCAGTGCTTCGCGAATTTCGTTTTCCCTGAAACCCACTATTACCTTCTCCCCGATGATAACCGTCGGGAAGGCGCATCGTGATGTCAGTTTCTTGATCTCCTCAATGGTTGCCTTTTTCTCATCCTCCGGCAAAAGATCAACATCAGTAAACTCAAATTCGATACCACTGTCCCCAAGAAATTTTTTGCATGATCGGCAGTGACTGCAGGTGCTCAGAGAGTATAGTTTGCATGTGGACATATAAGTTTCCAATCCTCCTTGTTGTTTGAACAATGTCCAATTGGCGTTCCTTGTTTCTGAAAGCTCAAGGAAAAATATCATACTTCGGATTCAAAGTCATGAACCATTGACCACTGGTTTTGACGCCAGCCGGAAAGC
>CAZGVM010000064.1:4862-15220 GCA_964528855.1 uncultured Desulfomonile sp.
TGAAGATAGCCTCAGGACCTTGATATTACTTTTTAAATTGCATTAGCCTCCGCCATTTGACTTTCTTCGGGATCGAGTGGTAAAGTAAGAATCTAAAGTTAGTACTACCAATCTTCGAAGGTAATTTTTATGTCAGCATACGAGAAAAGGGCTCTGATAACAGGAGTGACCGGTCAGGACGGAGCATATCTGACTGATTTTCTATTGAGAAAAGGCTATCAGGTTTGTGGAGTGAAACGACGTAGCTCACTCATCAACACCCAGCGAATAGACACTTTCTATCAAGACCCTCATTCCACCAACCGGCAATTGATTCTTGAATACGGAGACATGACTGATTCGACGAATCTGATAAGAATTATTCAGCAATTCCAGCCGACTGAAATTTACAACCTTGCGGCGCAAAGCCACGTAAAGGTTTCTTTTGAGACACCAGAATATACTGCAAACTCAGACGCTGTGGGGGCGCTGAGATTGCTCGAGGCCATAAGAATCCTCGGGCTGGGAAAATCAGTAAAGTTCTATCAGGCATCTACCAGCGAA
Source organism: uncultured Desulfomonile sp. (assembly GCA_964528855.1). GTDB lineage: Bacteria > Desulfobacterota > Desulfomonilia > Desulfomonilales > Desulfomonilaceae > CAITZA01. The sequence goes on from CAZGVM010000064.1 coordinate 5,406, forward strand.
CTCTACGGCAAGGTTCAGGAAATCCCTCAAACCGAAAAAACACCGTTTTATCCACGTAGTCCTTACGCCGCCGCCAAGCTTTACGCTTACTGGATAGTCAGAAATTATCGTGAAGCCTACGACTTTTTTGCGTCGAACGGAATATTGTTCAACCACGAGTCTCCAATGAGAGGAGAAACATTCGTTACCAGGAAGATAACCCGTGCCGTAGCACGTATAAAGTTGCAGATGCAGGATTGCATTTATCTGGGCAACCTGAACGCCAAACGCGACTGGGGGTATGCAGGAGACTATGTCGAAGCCATGTGGCTCATAGTGCAACATCACGAGGCGGATGATTTCGTTGTGGCCACTGGAGACAATCATTCAGTCCGGGAGTTTGTAGACCGAGCATTCCGAGAAGTCGGTATAAACATTGAATGGCAGGGGGCAGGGATCGATGAGAAGGGCATCGATTCAGAAACTGGAAAGACGCTGGTTCAGGTAGATCCCAGATATTTTCGCCCAACAGAGGTGGATGAGTTGTTAGGCGACCCAACCAAGGCTAAAGACTTGCTGGGATGGCAACCACGCGTAAAATTCTCCGAACTGGTCAGGAGAATGGTGATTTCCGACCTGAGAGAGGCTGAAAAAGAACAACTATGCAGAACCGCAGGGTTTAATTAATGAATCAGACCTGTTAGCCTATCTGGTCGATGCCGTTTTTACCAGTTCGGTAAGAGAGACAAGCTGATCATGTAGTAACGTCCTGCAATCGAACATAACCGTGTTTTCATGGACCAAGGCTATAACAGGCGGCTTTCCCGATCTTAGGTTACGTTCAAGTTTGGCGGCTGAGATTGTGGGGTGTCTCACAGCGACGCGCGGTCCCTCGAGGTCGCCCATGGGCAACGCCCCGCCTCCTACTCTGCCGGCGCCCTGCTCTATGGTCACCTCATATCCGGAACCCAACGCGCTTCTCAGGGAATTCGCAAGGAATTCGGCATCAGTGTCAAGCTTGTCCCTTGACCTGGCAATCATCTTAAGAGTTGGAATTCCACCGAAAGGCCCTTCCGGTTTGACATACTGTTCCAACGTTGCCTCAAGCCCCGCGAGGCTCATTTTGTCCATCCTGAGCGCTCGTGTCAGAGGATTCCTCCTCATCGCCTCCACATACTGTTTCTTACCTACCAGCAGTCCGGCCTGAGGCCCGCCGAGGAGCTTGTCTCCGCTGAAGCTGACAATATCGACTCCTCCAGCCACCACAGACTGAACTGTCACTTCGTCGTTCAATCCGAACGGCGCAAGATCCACCAGACATCCACTGCCCAAATCCATCATGGTCGGAATATTGTGTTTTCGCCCAATCTCGACCAGTTCATGCAATTCCACCTCTTTGGTGAACCCGACAATCCTGTAATTGCTTGTGTGACATTTCAGGATCAGGGCCGTATTTTCATTTATGGCCCGTTCATAGTCGCGTACATGAGTCCTGTTGGTGGCTCCGACCTCTCTAAGAACAGCTCCGGATCTCTCCATGACTTCAGGAATTCTGAAAGACCCTCCTATTTCGATAAGTTCACCGCGCGAGACAATGACCTCTTTTCCCTGAGCCATTGTTGAAAGAGCCAGCAGGACGGCGGCTGCGTTGTTGTTTACGGCCAAGGCAGCTTCAGCGCCGGTCAATTCTTCGATCAAAACTCTCAGGTGAGAATTCCTCTCACCCCTTTTGCCCTGCTCGATATCGTATTCAAGATTGGAATACGACAGAGCCGCCTCCATGATTTTGTCTACAACAGGCTGTGGAAGAGGAGATCTGCCAAGGTTTGTGTGTACAATCACACCGGTAGCATTGATGACTGTCCTCAATTTGGGCCCGTAAAGTCTGTCGGCCTCCATGAGGAGGCGTTGTTCCACAGAATCGACATGGCAATCTTTCTCTGAAAGGTAACCGTTAATTACACCTGATCTGATTGAGTCCAAAGTCTTTCGGACTATGCGTTTCACTGTAGTCTCGGAATACAGGCGTCTCAGGTATGAAGCTGATTCTCCGGCAAGAGTTTTATCGACTGATGGGAGTTTTCTTAGAATGGACGAGACATTATTGTCGGACACAAACAAACCTTCCTCAGGACTTGGATTTTAATTTAAACGATTTGACAGCTTCCTCGAAGCCAGGGACATAACTTTTGAAATCTTTTGACGGCACGGTGAAATCAACGTTCACTACCTGTTTGTCAGTGACTACCAATAGTCGCCAAGAACGCAGCCGCGTCGCGTCAGAGGGCGTCTTCTCCTTGAACAAAGCCGCCTTGGCGCCCCTGATTTTGACGTTTTTTACCTCTTCGATGGCTTTGTCACGTTGTCCGGCTTTCTTAAGGGCGTCAAAAACTGTTGGGCCGGACTTGGAAAATATCTCGCCTACTACCAGATAAATTTCTGCAGGTCCCTTTCCCCACTTCAATATGCCCGGCTCATCTACAGCCACAGATTTAAAACCATCTGGAATTTTCATATCAAAGAAAAGTTCTCCGTTCTCATTGACTTTTTTATGGTCCTTTTGGGCTTTGTTGTTTTGGGCTTCAGATACCCCGTACAGGACCATCAAAAAAGAACAAACGAGAACCAGTAATATCAACCAATTGCCGGATTGTCTTTTCAGGTTGACCTCCCGAAGGATTTGCTTTTAGTTATTAATATGTATCGTAAGGAAAGCGAAAAACAATTTCTCATGCGATGATATCAAAAAATTAGGTGAAAAGACATCAAACAGCGAAACAAAAAAGCAAGCCTGTATTCACTCGGCTGTAAGGTAAATCAGGTAGAGACGGAATCGGTAGCCGAACTACTTAAAGAAATCGGTTTTGAGTTATCAGATGACGATCCTGAACTAATCTTTGTGAACACCTGCTGTGTCACAGGACGCGCAGAAGCCAAATCAAGACGATTCGTCGGCCGATTGGCAAAAACATTCCCATCGTCAAGGATTATCGCAGCAGGTTGTCTGGCGGAACTGAAGCCCAAGGACCTTCTCTGCCTGGGGAAGAATATCCTGTCTTTGGGCACATTAGCCAAAGACAAGCTGGAGTCTGCCGATTTTCTTTTGGAGATGACGACTGCCACACAGTCCGAACTAAAAGCTTGTGCATGCCACGACTTCAGTCATCTCCCTAATCCTTTGACTCAGAACCGCTCCAGGGCTTTCCTCAAAATACAGGACGGATGCTCTCAGCGTTGTTCATACTGCATAGTGCCTACCACCAGAGGCCCTTCAAGAAGCAAGGATTTAGCCCAGGCGCTTCAAGACATCCGTGACCTTCAAAATTCAGGATTTCCGGAGATCGTGCTAACAGGCATACATCTTGGAGCTTACGGACGAGACCTTGCCCCGGAATCCAGCATTGAGGAGTTTGTGTTCAAAGCTCTAGATATATTAAACAAATCTCGATTAAGGCTCTCGTCCATCGAGCCTCAGGAGATTTCCCAAAGACTGGTTGAGCTGGTAGCCGAGGATGCCAGGCTATGCAATCATTTTCACGTCCCGGCGCAAAGTATGGATGACAGGATTCTGAAATCCATGGGGAGACCTTACTCATCATCCCTGGTCCAGGAACTAATCTCAGGGATACTCCTTAAAATACCGGAGGCTTGTATAGGCGCGGACGTCATGGTCGGTTTTCCAGGCGAAGATGACGAGTCTTTCGGGCTCACGTACGAATCTCTTCGAAAATCCGGTCTGTCATATTTGCATGTTTTTCCATTCTCCAAAAGGCCTGGAGTCCCTGCGTCAAGCATGAAAGGAACACCTGACCGGAAGGTCGTGGCCCGAAGAGTCATGGACTTGAGGGAGCTGTCCGGAAGACTTCGTGAAAGCTTTTACGGCAAGTTTTGCGGACGTGAATTTCAGGCCTGCCTGGAATCCGGTCATCAAGGCGCACCCGGGTTGGTCCACGTCCGGACTGACAATTACATTCCGGCGCAAATCGCAAAAACCGGCTCAGATCTAAAGGGTAGACTGTTTAAAATCAGGATTGACAATACAGAAGGTGAATCGGTGTCGGGAACGCTCGTGTAAGTAATCACGGTTCAGGCGCTCCAATGGCCTCGTAATCGCATTCCACCAGTTCATTCCACTGTCCTGTGGATATATTCCTTGGCCTTGGCCAGATGATCCCTGACCTGAGTGAGGTCCTCTATCCTGGACTGATTAGCAAAATTGATGAAAGCTTCGGTAGCTATGTAGGTGTGGTTTATCGATTGCCTTATGAGGTCATGATATTGGGCGTATCCTTGGGGAGGAATTACGGAAAATATCTTGGAGTCCAGTATCCGTAAATCCCGCTTCATGGATTCCATCCTGAGATTTATTTCTTTGGGCAGTGTCTGAGTATGAGATTCCGAAGGGTCAAAGTCCGCTATGCTCAATGAAGGCGTGCGCGCCATAAGGAGTGACAGTTCCTCCAATATGGGCGCAGTCTCTTTCAGATACCTTTTCACCTCGAGGGTCATCGTCGAATCTTCATCAAGCGGAGACGGTATCCTCTCCTTTTGGGGCGCCACAGGTTGCTCGATCTGTTGTGGCGACTCCTTCGTAGTGACAGGCGTTTCTTTCTCTGGTCCTGTTTCGATGGAAGTCTTGTGTTCCTTAGACGGAATGACGCTGATTCCCTGACCCGGTTCCGGTGGGGTCATCGGCTGATAAATCGGTGGGGCCGCCGATTCCGGCTCTTCTCGTCTCATGCCTGGAGTCGCGGGTTCTTCCTTAGGCTCGGGCAATGGCTTGGGCTCTTCGATCTCAATAACCAGTGGGGCTCGCCGGTTTTCCGTCTGAATGAAATCTGTTTCTGAATGTGGCTCTCCGATGGCGACGCTCTCGATCGGCAAACTCCTGATCGTGTCTTTCGCTGTTTCCACCTCGATCATGTGCGGTAACGGAATCATTTTTTTGGGAATGATTTCTTTGGTAGGCTCGGGCAAAGACTCAGTAATATTGACCGGCGATATGGGCTCTCTAAATGGGGGACTATGGGGCTCTGAGCGTTGCCTTTCCTGCGTCCTCTGCTGCGGCTTTTCCAGAAGAGGAGCCTGTTCCTTTGGGGACGGAGACGGTAATTCCATCATGGTTGTTTCAGGTTGCCGGTCAGGAATTCTTGGAGGAGTGATCCTGTAAGAAGGTCGCTCTACCGTTTCAGGGACAGTCTGGACAACCTCGGGTTCAAGCCTGATATCCTCCCTGATCGGAGGAATGCTTTCAACCGGCTGTTCTTCATGCCTCCTGTATCTCGAGTCGAATGGAAGCCTCATGGGGATGGGGCCTGGACGCTCCATTTGTTCTTTGGGGCTTTGCGGATGCAGAGGCTGCCCATGAGACATTTCCTGCGGAGAGCTTACCGGTCCGCGTTTTGTTTCTGTTGGCTCTTTTTTTGGAGGGGTATCGCCGATAATCCTGTTCATCCTTATTTCAGGAATCGGCACCTTGAAGCCTGTTCCACCAATGGTTGCAGATGAGTTACCCGCCCCCGAAGTCATCGAGGGCAATTCCGGGGCTGCATCCCGAAGACCTTGAGCGACTGCGCAGGATTCAAAAACGGCGCCGGACAATACCAGCAGGGAGATAAGACATAACGAAACAGCTATAAACGGCAATTTGGATTTTGGTTCATAAACCATAAAATCTGGCTGGGTTGTTATGGCTTTCATGACGGCTCAACTCAAGAGTAGTCATTTTTTATACCATAATTTTAAACCTTTGTTACGGTTTCGTCAAGTTTATGCAGAATATTGTCCAGTTCTATCGACGATAAGGGTCGTAATGCGAGAGACTGAACCTTGTCCAGCACCCCATTGATAAAAGCCCCGGAGTTTTCCGCCCCATATTTCTTGCCTATTTCTATGGCTTCATTCAGCACGACCGGAGCTGGAGAATCAGGCAGAGAAGTCATTTCTGCGATAGCCATTCTCAGGATATTTCTATCAACTCGGCTTATTCTGTGGAGTTTCCAGTTGGTAGAAAATTTTGTGATTATGGAGTCTATAACCTCTTTGTCATTAGCCACAGCTTCTACAAGTTCACGGGCAAAATCCCTTAGAATTCGGTCCATTTTCATGGATTCTTCCGGTTCTGACTCAAAATGTCTTTCCAGGAAATTAAGAACATCAATAGGGTCCTGATTCCTGGCGTCCGCTGCGAATAGTACCTGCAGCACGAACTCACGTGTTTTGCGTCTTGATGGCACTTTTTTACTCTACCTTGCGAGAGCTACCTTCATGGAAACTCTATCATATCAGCTTGAGAACATTTGCCATTTCAATAGCGGAGATAGCAGCTTCTGCGCCCTTGTTTCCGGCTTTGGTGCCTGCACGTTCAATTGCCTGCTCAATGGTGTCCGTGGTAAGAACTCCAAAACTGACAGGGATCGAAGTTGATATGGCGGTTTGGGCTACCCCTTTGGCGACTTCGGAGGCAATGAAGTCAAAATGAGGAGTAGAACCTCTTATAACCGCTCCCAAGGCTATGACCATATTGAACTTGTTGGATTTGACCGTCGCCGCCACTGCCTGCGGAATTTCAAAAGCGCCCGGAACCCTTATTAGAGTTATTTCATCCTCATTTGCGCCGTGCCTGACTAAAGTGTCAATAGCGCCTTCTATCAGGCGACCCACCACAAATTCGTTATACCTGCTGGCAACTATGGCAGCTTTGACTCCGGAGGCGTCAAAAGCGCCCTCTATCCTTTTGATCATAGTAGCTCCGAAATATTAAATATTTAAGAATTGTTCGTGTGGCGGGCGCTGCATAATGCAACGCCCGCAATTGTTACATTCTGCAGTTCAGTTCGTAGGTATGGCCCATTTTTTCTTTCTTGGTCTGCATATATTTCATGTTCGTCTCACAGGGCTCAATTACTATGGGCACCTGTTCGACCACTTCCAGCCCGTATCCCTGCAAACCTACTATTTTTGTCGGATTATTCGTCATCAGACGCATTTTACGAACTCCAAGATCATGGAGCATCTGCGCGCCCAGACCATAATCTCGCAAGTCCGGTTTGAATCCTAGCCTGATGTTGGCCTCAACTGTGTCACATCCCTGGTCCTGAAGAGCGTAGGCCTTGATCTTGTTCAATAGACCTATACCCCTACCTTCCTGCTGCATGTAGAGGATGACACCCTTACCCGCTTGCTCGACCATTTCCATGGCCTTTTCCAACTGATTTCCGCAGTCACATCGTCGGGACCCAAATACATCTCCCGTCAAGCATTCAGAATGGACTCTCACGAGAATGGGCTCATCCGGATGAACCTCACCTTTAACAAGGGCCACATGATTGTGCTGGTCAACGTCGTTCTCATACACTATCAGTCGGAAATCGCCGCCGAAATCCGTAGGCAAAACGGTTTCTGCGCCTCTTCTCACGAGTTTCTCGTGATGCATGCGGTATTCAATTATATCCTTGACAGTACATATTTTCAGGTCGTGTTTTTCCGCCATTGTCATCAGGTCAGGAAGTCTGGCCATTGTTCCGTCATCATTAAGAACTTCGCAGATCACACCAGCGGGCTTTAGTCCGGCGAGCCTGGCAAGATCCATGCTGCCCTCTGTTTGACCGGCCCTCACGAGCACGCCGCCCTTTTTGGCTCTTAACGGAAAAACATGTCCCGGTGATATTAAGTCGTGCGGCCCTGTATGATCATCGATTGCGGTCAGGATAGTCACTGCGCGGTCATAGGCTGAAATGCCCGTAGTCACACCACGTGCGGCTTCAATAGAAACGGTGAATGCAGTGCCATAAGGAGACTTGTTGTCAGCAACCATCATTGGCAAGTCAAGTGATTCAATCTTGTCCCTGGTCATGGACAGGCACAATAAACCCCGGCCATATTTGGTCATGAAATTAATGGCCTCTGGAGTCACTTTCTCCGCGGCCATAGTCAGATCACCTTCATTTTCTCTGTCTTCGTCATCAACGAGAATTACCATACGGCCCTGTTTTATCTCTTCGATGGCTTCTTCAACACCTACAAGCACGCCCATTTCAGGCATCCTCCTTACATAAATCCGTAATCTCTTAGTGTCTTTTCCGTCACCCCGCCATTACCTGATACGGGGGACATGAACTTTTCAATATACTTCCCTACGATATCATATTCAATATTTACTTTATCATTGATGTTTTTTTGCGTCAATCCCGTGAGATTCGCAGTATGCGGGATGATCATGACCCAAAAACGGTTCCCGTCCACTTTGTTGACGGTTAAACTCACACCATTGATGGCTACGCTTCCCTTCTCGACCACATAACGACCTGAATCGACCTGAAAACCCATGAGTAAACCTTGTCCAACGGACCTGTTTTCAATCATACTGCCGACACAGTCCACGTGCCCGGACACCAGATGACCTCCTAATCTCGAACCAAGGGTCAGTGCCTTTTCGAGGTTTACCTCTGAACCTGATCTCAAGCTCTCCAAAGTAGTTACACGCATCGATTCTGGTGACACATCGGCAGCAAAGGACTGCGCTGGCGCCTTGAGACCCGTCACAGTCAGGCATACCCCATCGACCGCTATTGAATCTCCGAGTTTGACATCGCCCAAATCCATTTCAGTTCTGATCGTTATTCTGAAAAACCTGTTGGCCGGCTCTATTGCGGCGATCGAGCCACGAGCTTCTATGATTCCTGTGAACATTACATTTCCCGTTGTGGTCAGATCTGAGTTTCTGAACTGTTATTGTTTTTTGTTTGCCATAAATGCCTCGTATGTATCCTTCCCATTGCGGACAACATACTTGATTTTACGTTCGGCGCATCTGCCTCTATTTTTGAAATTAATTCCTTTACGTACTTTCGTCTATGGTTAGTCATTCCCTGGTATGGACACGAACATCCTATGATTGGAACATCATGATCTCTGGCGAATTTTGCCGTGAGTTCTTCACTAACATAAACAAGGGGTCGTATGACAATGTTTCTTCCATCATCGGAGAGCAGCATCGGAGACATACCTTTTATTGAGCCATTGAAAAACAGGTTCAGCAACAAGGTCTCAATAAAATCGTCGGCATGGTGTCCGAGAGCTATTTTGTTCCAGTTGTTTTCCGCTGCGAATGAATAGAGCACTCCCCTGCGCAAGCGCGAACAGAAAGAACAGGGATTAGTGCCGTGTGTGAGGTTATCATTAATGATTTCTGTCAGATTACCGTAAACAATTTTGAATGGAATTTTCTCAAAGGCAAGTCTCTCGGAGAGAAGCTCACATGAGAACACATCGGGACCGGGGTGGATAGTCACCGCGCCTACTTCGTAATTCACAGGCGCTCTGCGCTGTAAATCCCTCAGGGCAAGCAATAGCGACCAGGAATCCTTGCCCCCGGACAATGCCACCAGAACCCTGTCACCGTCTTTAACAAGATCGAAATCACCGATGGCCTTGCCGACCCGCCTGATCAATTTCTGCCGCACATGTCACTCCCATAGACACAGTTTGCTCACGGTAGTCATAAAACACAACTTGCGCTATAATGTTGGATTACTCCTGCTTTGTCCAACGACTAAACAGGAAAGTCGCCGATTATAAGAGTGCTAAGACTAAACACTTATCAAATTCAACAGAATAAGTTCGGAGTCTAAAATTGTTTTTTTTGAGTAACGTTGCCAAATACTTCAATGGAAAGCCGCTGTTCGAGCAGGTAAGCCTAAGTATTCACAGGGGAGACCGTGTAGGAATAGTCGGACCCAACGGGGCGGGAAAGTCAACTCTTTTGGGGATGATGGAAGGTGTCATTTCGTCGGATGCCGGTGAGATATCGATTGAAAAAAGGATACGCGCCGGGG
>CAZGVM010000065.1:0-829 GCA_964528855.1 uncultured Desulfomonile sp.
GACTCATCCGGAAAAGTAACAAATCTGAATGCAGTAGCGGAGGCTCTTACCGGTTGGAGTTATAGCCAGGCCCTTGGAAAACCGGCGCATGAAATTTTCAGGACTGTGGATACCAAAACACGGAGAGAACTTGAATCACCGGTTTGGGAAACTCTGAATGGAGGGGCCATTATCCACGTTTCGGAACATACGGCACTTGTTGCGAAGGACGGCGTTGAGCGATTAATAGACGAGAGTTGCGCGCCAATTCGGGATGTGAACGGTGTGATCCTCGGGGCTGTCCTCGTTTTCAGGGATATTACCCAAGAACACCACCGTCGAGAGGCGCTTAGGGCTAGCGATGAGAGATTTACCCAGATTGCCGAAGTCAGTGGGGAAATGATTTGGGAGGTCGATGAACAAGGGCTGTACACCTACGTTAGCAAGGTATCTGAAAGTTTATTGGGCTATCAACCTGATGAGATGATCGGTAAAATGAAATTCTGGGATTTGCGCCCTGCCGAAGGACCGGGGTCTTTCAAAAATTCGGCGTTAAAGATTTTTGAGACAAGGAGTAATTTCAAGAACGTTGAGAATGTTGCAGAGGGCAAAAAGGGGGACCATGTAATTTTTGTCACGAATGGCGTGCCGGTATTCAATTCCGATGGTTCTCTGAAAGGCTACAGAGGTTCCGATCTTGACATAACTGCGCGTAAAACAGCGGAAGATGAATTGATACAGACTAACCGCAATCTTGAAGAGGCCAACGCCAGGGCACAGAAACTTGCAGAGGAGGCTGCAAAGGCCAACGCGGCAAAGAGTGAATTTCTTGCCAATATGAGCCACGAAA
>CAZGVM010000065.1:839-15169 GCA_964528855.1 uncultured Desulfomonile sp.
TGAATGGCATCATAGGAATGACCGAAGTAGCCCTGAACACAGATTTGAATTCGGAACAGAAGGAATATCTGGAAGCTGTTTTAACCTCGGCGGAAGCCATGATGATCATTGTGAACGACATCCTGGATTTTTCGAAGATCGAGGCCGGCAAAATTGAACTCTCCAGTTCCGAATTCAATCTTTATGAACTTATTGAGGACACAATCAATACGCTCGCCGTCAGCCCTCAAAAGAACAGGGATGTTGAGATATCGTGTCTGTTCAATTCTGACATTCCGGAAAAGGTGATCGGTGATCCGGTCAGATTTAGACAGGTAATCACTAATCTCGTCGGAAACTCCATCAAGTTCACTCAAAAGGGTTTTGTAAATTTGACGGTTGAGCTGGACTCCATTTCGGACGAGAGTCTGAAACTCCTTTTTTGTGTAAGTGATACGGGAATTGGCATTTCCCCTACCAAACTGGACGCCATTTTCAAGCCCTTTGAACAGGCTGACGCCTCGACGACCCGAAAGTACGGAGGCACCGGCCTCGGGCTCACAATAGTGTCGCGTCTTGTGGAGCTGATGAATGGGCATATCTGGGTAGAGAGTGAACCCGGCAAAGGTAGCCGTTTCTATTTTACCGCTGAATTTGGATACTCTAAAGATGTCCTGTCTAAAAAGAAGCCGGACCAGCATGAATTACTCAAGTCCACCCGGGCTCTCGTTGTGGATGACAATCCCATTAACAGGCTCATCCTTATCCAGACTTTCTCTCAGTGGCGCATGCAGGTCTCTCAAGTTCCCGGAGCCATAGAAGCTATTGAAGAGCTGAAGAAGGCCAAAAACGAGAACGCTCCTTTCGAACTGATGATGCTGGATGTCCAGATGCCCGGAATGGACGGTTACCAGTTCGTGGAATACCTAAACGATCATCACGGGCTCTTTGACGGGGCAGTAATCATAATGACGTCATCTCACGCTCCTGATGACGCCCAGAGATGTAAGGAACTCAGGATAGCCGGTTATCTTACAAAGCCGATCAAGAGGGCCCAACTACTTGAAGAGGTCAGCATTGTCCTGGGAAAACAGAAGAAACACGAATTCCGACTGATAACAGCGAACGCAAAGCCTGAATCAGGAGCCTTCAGACCATTGAATGTCCTGGTGGCTGAAGACAATCCGATAAGTCAGAAATTTGTAGAAGTCGCGTTGAAGAAGTCAGGTCACACCGTGACCTGTGTCACCAATGGCAAACAGGCGGTGGAAATGGCAAGGGAACGGCCGTTTGACCTGATTCTGATGGATGTTCAAATGCCTGAAATGGATGGGTTTGAAGCTACCTCCCTGATACGGGATTACCAGAGGGAAAGTGGAACGTTCACGCCTATTGTAGCGATGACGGCAAACGCCATGAAAGGTGACCGCGAGAAATGCATCGAAGCCGGGATGGACGACTATCTGTCTAAACCGGTTAAAGTAAAAGAATTATTGGATATCTTGCAAAAGCTGTCCAAGACGAAGGAATCAGTTACTCCCGTTTAAAAACAACATCTTATAATGGAGTGAGGTGACGCCGCCATGACCGACCAACCAAACAGTACGGTTAATGAGTGCGATGAAACCAGGACGGAGGACGCCAGGCTCAGTTATACCAGCCACGGCCTGGCAAGAGGTGTTCTTGATCACCTGTATTATCAGCAGGCTCGCCTCCCTGAGTTTGCGACAACAAACGACTGGTACCTGGCTCTGGCCAGCGCCGTGAGGGATCGACTTGCCGAACGCTGGATCAACACCTCCCGATCAATTCTGATGCGCCCGGACCTGAAGGTAGTGTGTTACCTGTCAGCGGAATTCCTTATGGGCCCTCAACTGGGCAACGCCATGCTCAGTCTGGGGATCATGGACGAGGCCCGGGACTGCATGCATACCCTGGGCCTTGATCTGGAAGAAGTGCTCGAGTGTGAACTGGAGCCGGGGCTGGGAAATGGCGGCCTGGGGCGCCTGGCGGCATGTTATCTGGATTCTCTGGCCACTCTGGAAATCCCCGCGTTCGGTTTCGGGATTCGATATGAATTCGGGATATTCGACCAGCTAATCCGTGACGGTTGGCAGGTGGAAAGAACCGATAAGTGGTTACGCTCTGGAAATCCCTGGGAAATCCTGCGACCAGAGATTTCTTTCAACGTCAGGTTCGGTGGAAGCACTGAGTCACACTATGACGCCGATGGAAATTACAGGGCTGTCTGGCGCCCGGACCTGATGGTTCGAGGCGTCGCCTGCGACACCCCGGTTCCTGGTTATAGATCCGAAACGGTCAATTTTCTGAGACTCTGGAAAGCGGAGGCATGCGAATCATTCGATTTTCACGCTTTCAATGTCGGAGATTATTATGGCGCAGTGAACGAAAAAATCTACTCCGAAACGATAACCAAAGTGCTTTACCCAAATGATGAGCCTCACCAGGGAAAAAAACTGAGGCTTTCACAGCAGTATTTTTTCGTCTCATGCACCCTGCAGAATCTTGTAAGCCTATGCAAAGACCTCGACATTCCGATGAAAGAATTCCACCAGAATTTCGCAATCCAGTTGAATGACACACATCCGGCCATAGCTGTCGCAGAACTCATGAGAATCATGGTGGACGAACATTTTATGGATTGGGACACGGCATGGGATGTCACAACGAAGACTTTCGCATACACAAACCACACACTACTACCGGAAGCTCTGGAGAAGTGGGGACTCCCGCTGTTCAAGAGTCTTCTGCCCAGGCATCTCGATATAATTTATGAAATAAACCGGAGATTCCTGGATGAAGTTCGTGAAAAATATCCAAATGATGCGGGGCGCATATCAAATCTGTCCATAATTGACGAACACGGAGAAAAATACATCAGGATGGCGAATCTGGCGTGTGTCGGTGGCCACATGATAAACGGAGTCGCCGCCCTTCACACAGAGTTGCTCAAAAGCCAGACCTTGCGGGATTTCTATGAATTGTGGCCCGAGAAATTCGTAAATGTCACCAACGGAGTGACTCCTCGCAGGTGGATGGCGTTGTGCAATCCGGAACTGGCGTCTTTAATAACCTCGAACATTGGGGACGCATGGGTCAAGGATACTACGCACAACCTTCCCAAGCTGGAACAATTCGCCGATGACGCCGGATTTCAGGAGGAATGGCGAGAAATAAAACTCAACGCCAAGAGCAATCTCGCAGCTTATATCCGGAAAACGCTCGACATAAAAGTTGATCCGCAATCTCTTTTTGACGTTCAGGTGAAGCGTATACATGAGTATAAACGGCAACATCTGAACGCATTTGAGATTATCGCCCTCTACAATCGTGTAAAAAGGGATCCCAATTTTCTGGTCGCCCCAAGGACTTTCATTTTTGGAGGCAAGGCCGCTCCCTCATATTTTATGGCAAAGCTCATCATCAAACTGATTAATTCAGTGGCTGATGTAGTTAACAGTGATCATGCTGTAAGAGAGTTTATGAAGGTAGTCTTCAACCCCAATTTCAGTGTCAAAAACGGTCAGAGAATCTATCCGGCCGCCGACCTGTCAGAACAGATATCAACCGCCGGCAAGGAAGCCTCGGGCACCGGTAACATGAAATTCGCAATGAACGGCGCCTTGACTATCGGAACACTGGACGGCGCCAACATAGAAATACGTGATGAAGTAGGACCGGAAAATTTCTTTCTGTTCGGTTTGACCGCCGAAGAGGTGATGGACAGAAAGTCCAGAGGTTATTATCCAGAAGCATATTATTATCAGGATGAAGAACTCATGCAGGTAGTGGATCAACTGGGGTCAGGAGTTTTTTCGAAGGGAGACAGGTCTCTTTTCAGACCCTTGCTGGATTCTCTGCTCTATCATGATTATTACATGGTATTTGCCGATTTCAGGTCTTATGTCGAATGCCGACATGAGGTCGCAACGGCTTATGTCGATAAGGCCAGGTGGACAAGGATGTCTATACTCAACACAGCTCGTATGGGAAAGTTTTCCTCAGACAGGTCTATTGAAGAATATTCCGGGGCAATCTGGAAAGCGAGGCCTCTTAATGAGAAGGCGGTAAAGTGATTGCCCTGATCGGGACGCCACAAATATCTAATCTCAATAAAATCCTATGCGGAATGTAGGATTGAAGCTCGGAATCCCAACGGAAGATGCCAACACTGTGGCATTCCATACATTCAGATTTTTCTAGGGTTTTTCTTTGCCTTCTGATAAGATGCTAATTCTAGGGGATATGTTGTTCATGGGTAGTTGCAGTTCACTCATATTTGCATGAGGTTCAATGTTATGGTTAAAGATTTTTCTTCCAGCAGTGATTTTTCAGATCTACGGAGACAGGCCGAAGAAGCCGAAGGTCAATCACAGGATCTGCAGAGCGTCCATGAGCTTTCTCCGGAGGAAGCTGCTAAAATCGTTTACGAACTCAAGGTGCACCAAATTGAGCTTGAAATACAGAACGACGAACTGCGTAAGGTTGAATACGAACTCGAGGCATCCAGGGACAGATATATTGATCTGTATGATTTTGCTCCCGTTGGCTATTTGACACTGGATAAAACAGGGACTGTTGTTAAGGCAAACCTCACTGCATCCCGCTTGCTAGGAGTAGAGAGGGGTCGCTTGATACGAAAGCCTCTATCGAATATGGTCTTGTCCGCAGACAATTATGCATTTGATCTTCATGTCAAACAAATATTTCAGGGCAATTCCCCGCTGGGGGCTGAGTTAAGATTTGTCGGGGGTGACTCTACGTGTTTCACCGCACTATTACATAGCGTGGCAGTCAGGGACGCTAACGATGTGATAATTGAGTGCCGCTCGGTTCTTGCTGATATTACTAAACAGAAACAATTTGAGGACAGCTTATTTCGTGAACTGGAAATAAATCGAGCGATAGCTGACATGATGGTACCGCTTCTGTCACCAGCATACACAATTGGTGACGTAGGCAAAGCAGTTTTTGAGAAGGCCAAACAACTAACGCAAAGCCGGCACGGTTATGTAAATGAGACCGAACCCGAAACAGGGGATCAAGTTGCTCTCACTCTTAGTGAGATGCTTGGAAAGGACTGCCTAATAGACGGGCCATTACAGATAAAGTTCCCTGTCGGCTCTGATGGACTTTATCCCGGGCTATGGGGTCATTCCCTTAACACTCGTAAGTCCTTTTTTACCAACTCGCCTTCAGGGCATTCTTCATCAACAGGACTGCCCGTAGGGCACGTTCCACTCAAAAACTTTCTATCTGTACCGGTTATACATAATGATGAACTCGTGGGTCAGATCGCCCTGGCAAATTCACCAAGAGATTACGATGAGAAAGACATCGAGGTAATCGAGAGACTATCAAAATATTTTGCATTAGGCCTGTTGCGCAAACGATACGAAGAGACTCAGACACAATTGACCCAGGCCATTGATCAGGCGGCTGAAGCCGTCACTGTTGTCGATGCAGAGGGCATTGCTAAATATGTAAATCCTGCATATGAAAAAATAACCGGCTACACGATGCTGGAAGTTGTAGGTCGAAAACCCAGATTTCTGGACCCAGAATATAACGAACCTGACAATGTTGACTATATCTGGAAAGTGACCACAAACGGTTCAACCTGGACCGGCAGTTTCAGGGGAGTACACAAAGATGGGACATTCCGTGACATTAGGCTGTCAATATCCCCAGTAATGGATGACAGGGGCAGAACTAAGAAACTTGTTGCGGTTTTTTCGGATGTAACGGAAGAAACCAACCTTCAGAATCAGCTGTTTCAGTCTCAAAAAATGGAGGCAGTAGGAACACTGGCAAATGGAATTGCGCATGATTTTAACAACATTCTCCAGGTGGTGCTAGGTTATACCGAACAGTTGAAGGATGATGAGGAAATGCCGTTGCGCTTTAAGGAACGACTTGGCACGGTGATACATGCGGCGCTAAGCGGGGCTGATCTGGTGAACAGGCTGATGCTGTTCAGTAGAAAAGCTGTGACCAATCTTAAACAACTGGACATTAACGAACAAATTCTTCAAATCAAGAAACTGCTCGGCCGTACCGTTCATAAGAACATCGAAATTGAAACAGTGTTACCGAAGGAAATTTATACAATAAAGGCCGATCCCATCCAGATTGAACAGGTAATAATGAATCTGGTCATCAACGCTAGGGATGCCATGCCTTCAGGCGGTAAAATAACGGTAGAAACCAGAAATGTTTCACTCGATTCAACCTTTTGCGCTCATCACGTTGGTGTATTTCCCGGACGATATGTTCTGCTGAAAATATCGGATAGCGGTTCCGGAATCCCTGAGGACGTCCTGCCACACATTTTTGAGCCCTTCTTTACAACAAAGGCCCCAGATTTGGGGACCGGGTTAGGTTTGTCCACGGTATACGGAATAGTGAACAGTCACGGTGGAATAATTACGTGTGAGAGTAAAGCCGGACACGGTACAACCTTCAGTGTTTGCTTTCCAGCCATTGATACCCCCCAGTCCCTAGCTAACGCCTTAGAAAAAAGCAGGCCAGTTGGTGGTAGTGAAACCATTCTAGTCGTAGATGACGAGGAGTTTGTTAGAAACGTCGAGGAAGAGATACTTAAGTCAGCGGGTTATCAGGTTATCACCGCATCTGATGGAGTTGAGGCATGGGATATCTATAAAGCCAAACATGAATCCATTGCACTGACCATGCTGGATATCGTCATGCCGAGGATGGACGGGGTTCAGTGCATGAAACTGATAATTGAGATGAACCCCACAGCCAAGATACTGACATGTTCAGGTTTGACTCGGGGTACAGAACCTGAAGAGCTTTTGAGAGCCGGAGCCATGGGTCACATTTACAAACCCTCTAACAAGGATCTGTTGCTTAAGAAAGTCCGGGAAATCCTAGATCGGGATTGAACTGTTTTGGGCCGTTCTCAACGACATTGACTCCCTTCATCCCTTGATTGTCGCATTACAAATAAATCCATGAAGGGTCCTTCCTCCGGAAAGAGTGACAGACCAATGACAGAGAAGAAGATTCCCAAGTCCAAGGCAAAAGCGTCCAAGAAAATTAAATCAAAAAAGGCCCCAAAGGGTGGCTCGGGACAGCTAGAGTTTCCTCCTTCTAATGGAAACCCGTTTCCGCCTGGATTTTCATTCCCGGACATCCAACCACCGGATGGACTGAAAAGGCCCGTGCTTAAGGCTAACCATCTGATATTATTATGTCAGGTTCACCCTCAAACAGGGAGTCCATGGATCGTCCAAGCGCATCGTCGTTGAACTTGGCCGGAGCAATCTCTTCGCCAAAAAGCAACCTGGTATCCTGACCGACAAAGCTTAACTCCAGCTTATATAAAGGGCTTCTCCCTGCAAGAGTATCAAGAATCAGAGCCATAACGACTTTCCCAGCGCTGACGTCACTCATGGCGGGACACATTCTGTCTACCTGCTCCACAATCCCTAACTTCTTGACATGCGCCGCTACAATCGGTAGAAAACTGACATCGCTGGCTCGGACATCCTGAGGCTCGATACTCAAAGCTCACCCCCAAGCCGATGGATGCCCATTGTTTAGCATTTTTAGAATTTGTTGTCGCGAAAATACTCCACAGGAAAAATATCTAATCTCAATAAAATCCTATGCGGAATGCAGGTTCAAACATATAGCCGACAGCAATAGCGAGTTGATCTGGGAAACCGACGGGAAAGGTCTTTATACTTACGGCGGTTCAGCGCTCCAAAAAATTGTGGGGTATGCTCCGGAAGAAGTTGTAGGCAAAAAACATCTTTACGATTTCTTTGTGCCGGGTCAGGTATTAATGGGTCAGGTATTAATTGGCTCAAACAACATTTTGAAATATAGTTACACATCACCAACCTACTTTCATTACGGAGACTTGTAATTCCATGGCAAAACCAGAATCTGACCTTTCAGCTCTAATGACCCGCTCTGACAAAATCGTTCTACTGATGGTCGGCGCTATCGGAACAATTATTTCGCTGTTCATTTATCTTGTAGTGTCTTCGTGGGAGTTCTCCGTTCAGAAAAACAGCTTTGAGCATGCTGCGATAAAAAAGATTAACCTGTTCAGCCAGGAAATCGAACACTACAAGTCCATTCTCAAGTCATTGGTAAATTTCCATAACTCCTCCGAGGAAATCACCAGAGCCGAATTCCATGATTTTGTAAGAGGTTACATTAAAAATGACAATGTTTTCAGAGCTATTGAATGGATGCCCAGGGTCACTGAATCTCAACGGGAGTTGTTCGTTCAGGCTGTCAGAAACGAGGGCTTCACACAATTTGAGATAACCCAGAGGGATTCTGACGGCAAACTTGTAAAAAGAAGCCCAGCCAAAGAGTATTTTCCCATTCTTTATGTAGAACCCTTCAAAGGCAATGAATTGGTTCTCGGATTTGACCCATCATCCAATCCTGAAAGATTCAGGTCACTTCTCCAGGCTTGGGAAACCGGAGAAATATTCGCCACTGAGGCCTTGAAGCTAGCCCAAGGTAACAATAAGGAGCAAGGTTTCATTGTGTTTGCTCCAGCTTACCGCCGCGGCGCAAATTCGGATTCAGTTGAAACACGAAGAGAAAATCTTCAGGGATTCTTTCTTGCGGTTTTCGATCTCAACACCTTCATACAAAAGACTTTGCGTAGTGATGATGATGAAGACATGAATGTCTATTTGTTTGACAGTTCGTCTCCTGGTCACGATAACCTCATTTATTCCAGCTCCGGATTGCAATCAGATGAATCTTTCCCAAAAAAAATATCAAACGACATTAACCCTCCCGCAATGAGCTACTCAACTGAAATTGACAACTCAGGGAGAAAATGGAAGGTAGTCTGCCAATCCCCTGAAAAAGGGTTTTTCCATTATCAAACCTTGCTGCCATTGGCCGCCCTGGTCTGCTGTCTGTTGGTAACCGCTCTGATAACCACATACGTTGCCTTTCTAAAAATGGGCAAGAAAAGATCAGAACGATGGGCTGAAAGTGAATCAGCGGCCAAACACGAGATTGAGCGGGGAATTGGGGCGCGAAATGAGGCCATTGCCGCTCTGGAGCATAGCGAACTCATTCTCAGGAACATTTTTGACAGCTCTCTCGACGGCATAATGCTTACAAAACCTGATGGTTCTATTTTAAAAGCAAACTCAGCGGCTTGCAAAATACTCGGGTGGTCAGAGAGCGAGTTGATTGAGATTGGTCGAGCCGGTATCACCGATGCGGCATACAACAATCGCAATGAAGCGATTGAAGAAAGGCTCAAAAAAGGACAGGTGAGCCGCATGCTGACATTCAGGAGAAAGAATGGAGAAACATTTCCGGCGCATGTTTCTTCAGGTCTTTTCAAAGACGATTCGGGAAATATTTTTGTGACAGTTGTGTTTCGTGACATTACCAGCGAAAAGAAATCTGAAGAATCATTGAAGAAACTTTATTCCCAAACAAAGGCGCTGATAGACAACATACCGGATCTGGTCTGGCTCAAGAATGCAGACAGTCACTTCCTGATCATTAACGAAGCCTTTGCCAAATCCTGCGGGACACCTTCAGATAACATTGCAGGCAAGACGGATTACGATGTGTGGCCTGAGGAACTGGCTAGAGCGTACATAGCCGACGATTTTGAAGTGATGAGATCCGGAGTGACAAAAATAGTAGAGGAGCCTGTCGCCGACGTCAACGACGCCATTGGTTGGATAGAAACGATCAAGACTCCAATTTTCGACGTTCAGGGTATTGTCATTGGAACGGCGGGCACAGCACGCGATGTCACTGCTCGTGTGTTAGCTGAACAGAGTCGCAAACTCCTGGTCACAGCGGTGGAACACTCGGCCGAGTCGATAATGGTCACTGACGCTGAGGGTATTATAAAATACGTAAACCCGGCCTTTGAGAAAATTTCGGGCTACACCTCCGGAGAAGTTTTAGGCCAGGACTCGAGAATTCTTAAAAGCGGAGAACACGATGAGGAATTCTACAAGGACATTTGGCAAACGATAATGAGCGGCGGGACATGGTCGGGCCTGATAAAGAACCGGCGAAAGAACGGGTTGTTCATCTACGAAAAATCCAACATATCACCGGTCAGGGACCAAAGAGGCGAAATAATTGCCTATGTGGGAGTCAGCAGGGATGTGACCGACGAGCGGCTACTTCAGGAACAGTTGTCCCAGTCACAGAAAATGGAGGCTATTGGAACCTTGGCAGGGGGCATAGCCCATGACTTCAACAACATCATTTTTGCCATTATCGGATATGCCGAACTAGCACTGGATCACACAAAGGATGATCCGCATATAGCCAGGTTCATTGAGGAGATTATCAACGCGTCCGAGCGGGCCAGTGACATGGTCAAACAGATCCTCACGTTTAGCCGTCAATCCAGGCCGGAGAGAATAGTTCTGGATGTGCGTCCCATAATCAAGGAAGGCCTTAAATTTCTAAGAGGAGCCCTCCCGACATCCATAGAGATAAAGCAGGACATCGAGAAAACCATACCCTACATTTACGGTGATCCTACTCAGATATATCAGGTGCTCATGAACCTGTGCACGAACGCAGCCCACGCCATGAGAAATGGTAACGGTGTCTTGTCGGTTTCTCTGGAACGTGTGAATGTGGGGAAAGAATTTGCTATGCAGAATCTAGCGGTGGATCCCGGACAGTTTGTGCGCCTGGAAGTCTCGGACACCGGTGAAGGAATGTCCCAAACGCTGCTTAAAAGGATTTTCGAACCCTACTTCACCACAAAGGACGTAGGAGAGGGAACAGGTCTGGGGCTGTCAGTGCTTGATGGAATAGTGAAGAATCACGGTGGGGTGGTTACGGTATGGAGTGAGCCGGGCAAAGGCTCCAAATTCGGCGTCTACCTTCCTGTAGTTGACGACAATTCAATGCCCGTTGAAAACACAAAGCCTGAAATCAGGCTTCAGGGAGATGAAAGAATATTATGGGTAGACGACGAATCAACCTTGATGGAAATGTGCAGGGAAACTTTAAGCCGGGCCGGTTTCTCCGTGACATGCACTACCGATCCTTTCCAGGCCCTGGAAAAGTTCCGCCATTCCCCGGACTCCTTCGACCTGGTTATGACCGATTTTTCAATGCCAGGTATCAATGGAATTGAGCTTTCCCGAAAAATAAGCGCCATAAGCCCTGAAATCAAAATTGTTCTATGCACCGGGTTTGGAAATTCCATACCCAGGTCTTTGACCAAACCTGCCGGAATAACCAGGATAGTGTCCAAGCCGGTTTCCAGCAAAGACCTGATTTATGTCATACGTCAGGCACTCGACAGGCCGACTCAGGATTCCACATAAGTCAACCTGGCCTGTTCGACATTGATTACAAAAATGACACTAACGGTCCAGGTATCTGACTGAACACCACAATGCCTGCCAGGCGCCTACATGGGAAACATGAAAGGTTCGAGCGTGTTTCGGGAAACTCGGCCTCTGACTTTCCGGCTGAATAATCTTGATCAAAAGACCGGCGGCTCACAAGAGCTTGCGTAATTGCCCCAAGGCGTTGTTCATGGCTGGTCCGGTTCGGCGAGTAAAGCCTTATTTCATGGCTCCAACAGCAAGACTCAACCAGCCTGCCATCAACAGCGCCCCGCCTATCGGCGTTAGTGGGCCGAACCACTTCGTTCCGGTGAGGCAATACAGGTATATCGTCCCGGAAAATAACACAGAGCCCACAATGAAAAGACAGCCGGCCGAGAGCATAAGTTTTCCCGGCCACTGGACAGACGCGAAACTCACAGCAATCAATCCGAGCGCGTGATACATCTGGTAACGCACTCCGATCTCGAATACCGACAACATTTCTGCGCTCAGCTTACCTTTCAAACCATGCGAGCCGTATGCTCCCGCCGCTACTGAAACAAAGGCGGAAAATGCTCCAATAATAAAAAATATTCGTTCCATCAATTACCTCAAAAAAACAATTTCAAAAATTGCCCGCTGATTTAATGGGCTTATCCACAAATTAACACACCCGGGACATTCTGTCAGCGCTATAGCTAACACTCTATTATTAATGATAATTCTTGCCAGTTTTTCTGCAAATGAAGTTGTTGTGAGCCATGCAGAAAAAGCTGGTAAAAAAGTTTGAGTCGGATTAGATAACAAACCCATAGAAAACTTTTCGGGGTCGTGATCAAAATGGCAACACCTACAAACGGAACTCGCCCGACTTCTTTCAGTCCCTGGCAAATGCTCAGCTCAGCCATCAAGATGATGGGTTGCAAGGATTGTGAACATTTGCACGGGCACGCGTGCTCAGGCGGAAAATACCCCAGACTTATCCTGCTAATGGAAAACTGCCCGAGGAACACCTCAGAATAGAACATTGTTCCCATCCGGCAAATCAATGCAAGACCCCCGGATTTGGCCGGAACCCAGGTTTTACGGCTAAATTTTCCAACACTTTCATATATCCCGGATCCCCGATCTGATTGCATCCTGTCTGACATGCTTTCGAGCCTTCACATTCCCCTTGAATTGTATTTGTATGAAAGGCCTCAATAAATCAAATGGTTGTTCCTGGTGCGACCATTTTGGTGGTTAATTAACATCCTGGAATGGGCAATTTTTACCCAAAAAAGCTCCTTGGTGTCATTTCTAGGCTTGCCGAATCCGGCAGTGGTGGTTTTTCAACCATTCTCTGGAAATAATTGATAATGATGACTTGGGGGGGAATTTGTTCAGATGCTTTTAACACAATGTTTCAGTAAAAATTGCGGTGTTGGCGCCCTATGTGCAAAGAAGTATGTCACTCGCCACAGAAAGGGAGACTGCAGTTCGTTTGAAAGGAGATTACAAACATGAGCGGCGAAACGCCAGTGACAAAACTTGCATCTTCAATAGGGGCCCTGGCAATTCTGGCATGGTTTGCTTTTTTGGGGCCTTTAGGGGCTTTAATCCTCTATGGTGTGGCATATTCAATGTTATGTGAAAACAGGGAAATGACCACTTTCCTGATTGGTTTGACCTCGATTCCTGTCAGCTTGACGGTGCTGTGGGGCGCAATTTCGGGCATGTATCTGTCAGACACCATCTGGAACAAATCTTCTTTAAAGGATGCCGGCCGGGCCAAATACCGCATATAGTCGGGGAAGACTTGAAGGGTGTAGCTTGGAACGGCAGTTCAACAACGTCTCAACAAACTTTCCCAAAACGGAGTGGAAAAATTGAAAAAGACTATCATCATAATTGCATGTTTGTTTACGACCGTTTGTAACCTGGATATAGTTTTGGCTGACCAATCCCAATGTTTATCATTATATGATGAAGCCCTCAGGAATTTTCGTGAGGGTCGTATGGACCTGGCCATAGCAATGGCTGATAAATCGCTTCGGCAGGCCGCATCTTCGGAGAGAGACGGTCTATGCGTCCTCAAATCATCAAAGTTACTTGGTGATCTTTATGTCGCTTCAGGCATGACACCCGAGGCAATAACGGCATACACAAAAGCTTTTGAAGTTCATCAGAAAATATTTGCCGAATTGCATCCAAACACGACGAAGATAGTGAAAATGTTCACTTCAAAAGGGGTTACTCCCACGAATGTGCTGGTGGCCAGGGAACTGCTGACACGTATTCTTGAGCTTAATGAGTTGGCTGGACATTCCGAGGATCCCTGCACATCCGTTTGTTTGGCTGAGTGTCTGATTGCTATGGCAGGTGAGGGAAATCCGATTCAATGTCTCGACGCACGGTTGGCGGAAAAACGCTAACGTGGAATGATTGCGCTGATTGCCCTGATCTCGATGATTGAGGAGATCAGGAAGATCCATGAGGTAGGAAATGTACTGTTAGTGGCGGACCGGGCCATGTTCAGCAAACAAAACCTCGATGCGATGGACGCTGCTGCCCGACGTCAATTACATTTGTGCACTGGCGACAATTACACTTGTAGCTACAAACAAAATCACGCTTCATCAATAATCTTCCGAATCTTCTCGAGCAACTGAGGCACATCAAAAGGCTTCCCGACAAAGCCCCAAGCCCCTGAGTCCAATAGGTCTCTAATTTCACCGTTCTCTGTGAATCCACTTACCAAAAGCGCCCTGACTTTCGGGTCCATTCGTAATAAGTCACGAAGGCACTCTTTACCACTCATCATCGGCATCAAGAGATCCAAGATGACAAGTGATATGCTATCTCGCTCTGCACTGTATATCTCAAGCGCCTCTCTCCCGTTTGAGGCCGTTATAACTCTATAGCCGTATTCAAGCAGCATTTCCTTTCCGACATCCCGCACACTGTCATCATCATCCACCAGCAGAATAGTCTCTGTACCCCCTTTGGGGACCA
>CAZGVM010000066.1:0-15131 GCA_964528855.1 uncultured Desulfomonile sp.
GTGAGCCGTTTTTCATAACCGCTCAATCCAGAGAACTCTAAAGCCTGATCGAGTCTTTTCTTGATTTCCACAGCGTCTAGCCCAAGGTTCTCAGGGCCAAAAACGATCTCTTCCTCTACGGTAGATCCAACAAACGAGTCGTTGGGGTCACCTCCGAGATAACCCACATTCTGAAATGTGACAGGCTCTGAAAAAAAGAAATTGACTGAGCCAGTGGAGGGGTTTATCAGACCTTTGACAATTTTTAGGAGAGTTGATTTTCCGGCGCCATCCCGTCCCACCAGACAAACGCTTGAATCTTCGGAAATAGTCCAGTTAAGGCCGACGAAAAGAGGAGTGAATGGCCTGAAGGAGAAATGAAGGTCTTTTAAAACTATCACGCTGCGTACCGTGCAATTAAAATCGGAGGCAAATGATTAAAACCCCCCGAATGAGGACAGTATGCATGACTCCTTAAACGACAAATCGCCAATGCTTTCAATAAATAAATGGAACTGAACGCATTGGCGAGATTGTTCTAAAAGCGGAAAACGACCTATTTTGACTTGATCGTATCCAGGAGCTTGTCCTTAAGACCTCGCGCCTTGTCTACAAATTTGCCTGGCTTGGAGGCTGATGAAGAGGTCTCCTTGGCTTTCTTTTCCACCAGTTCGATTATGGAGATCTCAGCGCCATCGCCTGCTCGGAAACCCTTCTTGATAATCCTGGTATAACCTCCAGCCCTATCCGCAAATCTGGGGGCTATATCACTGAACAGGGACTGCGTGACCTTCTGAGACCTGATTACCTGAAGCGCCTGTCTTCTGGCATGCAAATCGCCTCGTTTACCCAGCGTAATCATGCGCTCAGCAAGAATTCTGACCGCTTTGGCGCGAGTGTCGGTAGTCGTGATGCTCTCGTGTTCCAGTAGAGAGGTAACCATATTACGAAGCATGGCTTCACGATGTGAAGTGTTCATCCCTAATTTATATCTGGCTTTTTTATGACGCATAAACTTCTCTCCGAATCATTCGCCTACGGCGGTTTCTCTTTCTTTTCTCATGGCCTCAAGTTCATCCCGGTTTGGAAAATTAGGGACCGTCATTCCCAACATCAACCCCATGTCGGAAAGAATTTCCTTAATTTCATTGAGCGACTTTCTGCCGAAATTCTTCGTCTTGAGCATTTCCTGTTCTGATTTCTGAACCAGTTCACCGATAAAACGAATGTCGGCATTCTTGAGGCAATTGGCGGACCTCACGCTGAGTTCAAGTTCATTGACACTTCTGTGAAGATTTTCATTGACCTGAGGCTCGTGCTGTACTTTCTCCTCGTAAACTGGCCTTTCTTCCTCTTCGAAATTGAGGAAGACCTTAAATTGTTCGCGAAGGATTTGAGCCGCCTGAGCCAGCGCATCACGCGGATGGACTGACCCGTTAGTCCAAATTTCCATGGTGAGTTTGTCATAATCGGTTTGCTGACCAACTCGAGTGTTTGTAATTTTGTAGCTGACTTTCCTGATTGGCGAATAAACAGCGTCCAGAAAAAGGGTGCCAAGAGGTTCTTCCTCAGACCTGTTGGTTTCTGCTGAGGCGTAGCCTTTACCCCAGTCCGCCGTCATGGATACTACCAGGTGGCCCTCCTTGGAGAGGGTCGCCAAAACTAAATCCGGGTTAATGATTTCAACGGAATCATCAGCCTGTATGCTCCCGGCTAACACGTCTCCTTCCCCAGAGGCGTCAAGGCGCAGGGTTCTAGGCCCCAGAGAATTCAACTTGAGCTGGACCTTCTTCAGATTAAGCAATAAGTCAGTTACGTCTTCCTTAACTCCGGGAATAGTGGAGAACTCATGAAGCACTCCATCGATCTTTACCATTTTAATTGCCGCTCCCCTAAGGGAAGACAACAATACACGCCTTAAAGCGTTTCCCAGAGTAATACCGAAACCTCTCTCAAGAGGCTCGCAAACAAATTTCCCGTAAAAAGGGGTCTCAGTCGAACCATCCACCTCAATAGGCTTGGGTGAAATCAGTTCGGTCCAATTTCGGGTCATCAGGGTGTGCCCTGGATCGATCATGGATTCCCTCTCGTGATTCGAGCATTCCGTAGATTCGGAAAACTAATGAAGCGGCAGGTTTGACGGCAAATGGCCCGCTTGTAACAAGGACTCATTGCGCCTACCTATCGCCATGAACTTTACCAATGAGTCTAAAAAATCTACTCGAACAAAATGACTTACTTTGAATAAAATTCAACTATAAGCTGTTCTTTGATCGTTGGCGGCAACTCTTCTCTAGTAGGATAACCCTTGATTTCTCCCTTGAAGGCCTTCGGATCAACTTCAAGCCACTGAGGGATCTGTCTCCGCCCAACAGCATCCATAGACTCTTCGATAGCTCTAATTTTACGACTCTGTTCCTTGACTTCCACTGACATACCGGGTTTGGTGCAGTAAGAAGCGACATCCACCTTGCGCCCATTGACCAAAAAGTGACCATGATTAATAAGCTGCCGGGCTTCCGTACGTGACGAGGCAAAACCCATTCGGTATACGATGTTGTCTAGACGCGATTCCAAGAGAAGTAACAGGTTCTCTCCGGTTACACCTTTTTTCTTCTCAGCCAGCGCGTAATAGTTGCGAAACTGTTTTTCTAGGACACCATACATTCTTCTGACTTTTTGCTTCTCTCTAAGCTGAACACCGTAATCCGTATATTTGGCTCTACCCTGACCGTGCTGTCCAGGAGGATAATTTCTCCTCTCGACGGAACACTTGTCAGAATAGCACCTGTCGCCTTTAAGAAACAATTTGGTCGTTTCACGGCGGCAAAACCTGCAAACTGATTCACGATATCGGGCCAACACAGACTCCTTTTTTTATCTAAAGAATGTGAATCTCTAAATAAGCTTAAACTCTACGTCTTTTAGGAGGTCTGCAGCCGTTGTGTGGCACCGGGGTGACATCCTTGATGAGAGTTATCTGAAAACCAATTGCCTGAAGTGAACGCAGGGCAGCTTCTCGACCTGCGCCTGGACCGTTGATTAAAACTTCAACGCTGCGCATTCCGTGTTCCATAGCTTTGCGAGCGGCGTCTTCGGCGGCCAGCTGTGCGGCAAACGGCGTGGATTTACGAGAACCCTTGAAGCCCTGAGTGCCCGAGGAAGACCATGCTACAACGTTACCATCAGTGTCTGTTATCGTAACTATGGTATTGTTGAATGTTGACTGAATATGCGCAACGCCCCTCGGTATATTCCGTCTTTCTTTTTTCTTTCTGACTATCCGCCTTCTCGGCATTGACTTCTCCGTAAAATAGTTGTCTTGAAACGCAGAAACGTTATTAATTCGATTATCATCGGACTAAAGCACAAGGGCTGTCTGAAAAACCACGACCGTTCATGTCTGGAAGTCCCGTTGTGGCCTGATTCAACAGGCCTGTCTTAATCAGAACAACGGACTTATTTCTTCTTGCCGATCTGCATCTTGCGCGGACCTTTACGGGTTCGAGCATTGGTATGAGTTCGCTGTCCACGAACCGGCAATCCTCTGCGATGACGAAGGCCCCTATAACAACCAAGATCCATCAAACGCTTGATGTTCATGGTGATCTCTCTACGAAGATCACCTTCGACCTTGTATGACCGATCAAGCACCTCACGAATTTTGGCGACATCAACCTCGGTCAAACGATCCGAATTCATGTTAGGATCGAGGTTAGACTCTTCCAGAATCCGTTGGGCGGTAGCTCTGCCTATCCCGTAAATATAAGTAAGCGCGATTTCCATGCGCTTGTTTTTGGGTAGGTCTATTCCTGCAATACGCGCCACGTTAATCCTCCAGGCGATAAAACCACAACGAAGGGACTAGCCCTGTCGCTGTTTGTGTTTGGGATTTTCGCAAATGACTCTTACCAAGCCTTTGCGTTTGATAATTTTGCACTTGTCACATAGCCGTTTTACGGAAGCCCTAACTTTCACGGCAACCTCCTGTCGTTCAGGCCAAAGCCAATGAGTTAGCCGAGCACCTTCTCGATCGAAGCGAAAATCTCATCGATCGGTCCAACGCCCTTGACTTTCCTCAAGAGGCCCTTTCCCTCGTAGAATTCGATTAATGGAGACGTTGCGCTGTTGTAAACAGCCAATCGCTCACGAATTGTCCTTTCGTTATCGTCATCCCTCTGGTAAAGCTCGCCTCCGCAGGTGTCGCATTTCATCTCAACTTTGGGAGGGTTGAACATTACATGATACATTTTCCCACAGGCGGAGTCTTTGCACGTGCGACGTCCCGAGAGCCTGCCAACCAGCTCTTCATCAGGAACATCCACCAAAATAGCATGATCTATACCTTTATTCAAGGACACCATGATTTTGTCCAAAGCCTGAGCCTGACCAAGGGTCCTCGGGAAACCGTCCAGCATGAATCCTTTATCAAGATCCGGTTTGGCCAGTCGTTCTTCGACCACACCTATGACCACATCATCAGGAACAAGCTCCCCTTTGTCCATGAAAGTCTTCGCTTTCAGCCCCATAGGGGTTCCTTCTTTGAGGACAGCTCGAAAAATGTCGCCAGTGGAAATCTGTGGCACCCCAAGTTTCTCAGTCAGCTTTTTAGCCTGAGTTCCCTTACCTGATCCCGGTCCTCCCAACAAAACGATTCTCATGATTCCTACCTCTAAATAGTGAATAAAGAGCTAGCGCCTGCCCTTGATGCGTCCGGTTCTGATGAAACCCTCATAATGACGTTGAATCATGTGAGTCTCTATTTGCGTCAACGTATCCAGAGCCACACCAACAACAATCAGAAGCGACGTTCCACCAAAATAAAAAGGCGCGTTAAAACGTCCGATAAGAATTGACGGCAACACACACACCACTGATATATATAGAGCGCCGCCTAAAGTGAGTCTTGTCAAAACCTTGTCAATGTATTGGGCGGTTTTCTTGCCCGGCCTGATTCCAGGTATATAACCGCCATATTTTTTCATGTTCTCAGCTACGTCCACCGGGTTGAATGTCACTGCGGTGTAGAAGTAACAAAAGAAAATGATCATAACGACGTAAATGCCTTCATAAACGAACGTCCCCGGACGCAGCCAGTTAGTAATGCTGGTGAGGATAGGCACATTCAGAAACTGGGCGATGGTGGCAGGAAATATGATAAGAGACGAGGCAAAAATGGGCGGGATAACCCCTGCCGTATTAACCTTGAGCGGTAGGTGGGTGGATTGACCACCATAGATTCTCCGCCCCACGACCCGTTTGGCATATTGAACCGGTATTCGGCGCTGGCCCCGCTCCATGAAAACGATCACCGCTATGACTGCTATCATGATGGCGAATAGGAGTAAAAGGACCAGGAAACCCAGATCGCCCGTTTGTACCAACTGTACGGTGCTGCCGACTGCCGAGGGCATTCTCGCGACGATTCCTGCAAAAATAATGAGTGATATGCCATTACCAATTCCGCTCTCGGTGATTTGCTCTCCGGGCCACATAATGAATGCAGTTCCAGCCGTGAGAGTAATCATGGATAAAATGACGAAGGCCGGTCTGGACATGTACACCAGGTTCTCCGTCTGAGCCAATCCTATGCTGATACCCATTCCCTGAATGAGCGACAAGACAACGGTTCCATAACGGGTGTACTGCGTTATCTTCTTGCGCCCAGCCTCACCCTCCTTGGAAAGTCTCTCCAGATGAGGCACGACCACCGTTAATAACTGCAGGATGATCGAAGCGCTGATATATGGCATGATACCCAAGGAAAAAACGGAAAAATTTTCCAGAGCGCCACCGGTGAACATGTCTATGACGCCAAAAAGGGTTTGTTGGTATCGGCCAAAGAAATCCTTCAGGGCAGCGGAGTTAATTCCCGGAGTAGGAATGTGGACTCCGATGCGATACACCAGAAGCATCAGCAAAGTGAATATCACCCTGCGTTTCAACTCCGGAATTTTTGCTATATTGCCGATAGAACCTATCACGCGGAAATCTCCTGGCTTTATGCCTGTATCAGTTGAGAGATGAGGCCGATCGTTATCGGGATGATGATTTAATCAACCTGCCCACCAGCGTCAACAATCTTTTTGACTGCGGCAGCGCTGATTCTGTCAACCTTGACCGTAAAAGCGCCGGTGACTTCACCGCTGGCAAGCACCTTAACGGGACCGGGGCGCTTGACGAAGCCCTTGGATCTCAACAACTCCGCCGTCACTACTTCTGACGGATCCAGCTTCTCGAACACATTCAGATTAATGACATTGTATTCGATACGAAAAATGTTGTTAAACCCCTTTTTCGGGAGTCGGCGCTGCAACGGCATTTGACCGCCCTCGAAGCCTCTGCCGACCTTACCGCCAGAGCGGGACTTTTGACCTTTGTGCCCCTTGCCGCACGTTTTGCCAAGTCCGGAAGATTCTCCACGACCAACACGTTTGCGTTTCTTGTTGTCTGGGCCAAATAAATTAGAGAGATTCATCAAAAGCTCCAATTGAATCTGATTTATTCAATCACTTCTTCAACTTCGACAAGATGAGCCACCTTGTTGATCATTCCACGGACTTCCGGGGAATCATTCAGGAATTTAAAGGAATTGATTTTCGTGAGTCCCAATCCCCTGACAGTGTCCTTCTGACTCTGGGTAGCCTTTATCTTGCTCTTTCTTAGGATAACTTTAAGCATTGACAAGGAAGTCATCTCCTTTATCTGAGTCGTCATCAACTGGGCCGAGCTTGCCAAGTTTCCTAGCGATCTGTTGCTGAGTCCTGAGACCTTTCAGACCCTCAAAAGTGGCTTTAACCACGTTATGAGGATTGTTGGTGCCGATACATTTGGTTAGGATGTCGCGAATCCCGACTGCTTCCATGACCGCCCTTACAGCGCCGCCGGCAATCACACCAGTGCCCGAGCCTGCAGGTTTCAGTAAAACCTTGGCTGCGCCATAGCGTCCGATGATTTCGTGAGGAACTGTTCCATTGATTATGGGCACATCAACCATGTAAGTTTTGGCGCGATCGACACCCTTGCGAATGGCTTCGGGAACTTCGTTGGCTTTTCCAAGCCCGTATCCGACACGACCGTTTCCGTCACCGACAACAACAACTGCACTGAAAGAAAACCTTCTCCCGCCCTTCACAACTTTTGCGACACGACTAAGGTGGACCACTCGATCCTTCAATTCGGTTTCAGCACTATCTGTTCTACTCTGCAACGGGCTATCCCTCCTTTGAGACTAGAAATTCAATCCGGCTTCTCTGGCCCCGTCGGCCAATGCCTTGACTTTACCGTGATAAAGGTAAGGTCCTCTGTCAAAAACAACTTTATCGATGTTCTTCTCTAAAGCCCTGACGGCCAACCTTTTTCCGACAGCCCGAGCAGTATCTTTATTAAAGGGGTCACCCGGCTTTCTTCTGAAATCCTTATCCAGGGTAGAAGCCTGTACTAGCGTGACGCCAGATATATCATCTATAATTTGAGCGAAAATATTCCTGTTTGAACGAAAGACGGAAAGCCTAACGCGTCCCTTGTTGCCAGCAATCCTATACCTGACTCGCGTAGTCCTCTTTTTCCGTGATTCTATTTTTGCAGAGTCGACAGACATCCCTGGTTCCTCTCTTGAGCAGCTAACTTGGAAATCTAATAAATTATTTGGATCCTGCTTTTCCTACCTTGCGCCGTACTTGTTCGCCCACATATCGGATACCTTTGCCCCTATAAGGCTCTGGTTTTCTAACTCTTCTAATACGAGCGGCCAATTCACCCACCTGCTGTTTGTCGATGCCTCGCACGTGCAAGAGCGTGTTTTTTTCCACTTCAACGGTGAGACCCTCGGGGATCTGCATGACCACCGGGTTGGAAAAACCAACGTTCAATGTGAGAGCCAGTGGGTTGGCTTCCGCACGATAACCGACTCCCACTATTTCCAGAGATTTGGTGAACCCGGAGGTAACTCCGGTGACCATGTTCTGAATCAGGGTTCTGGTGAGACCGTGCATAGCTCGACTTTTGCGATGGTCTGATACAGCGGAAACTCTAATGTGAGTCCCGTCTACGTTGATTTGTACCAAGTCTGATACTGTCATGCCTAGCGTCCCTTTTGGTCCGTTGACGCCGATGTTTAAACCATCGAGGTCAATGGTAACCTTTTCAGGAATCGCTATGGGCGCTTTGCCTATTCTCGACATAAGTAAAGCTCCTAACTAAAGCCGTTACCAAATGCTGCAAAGAACTTCGCCACCGATTTTTCTGCGACGAGCTTCCTTGTCAGTCATTATTCCCTGAGAAGTGGACAATACGAGGATTCCAATACCGCCATGACTCTTTATGTCATGATCGTGTCCGACATAAACACGGCGACCTGGTGTCGAAACCCTTTTTAAGCCCTCGATCACACATTGAGTCTCGTCGTCGAATCTCAGGTTAAGTTTGAGTACACCCTGCTTGTTCTTAGCAGAGCGAATAACTTTATATTTCTTGAGATAGCCTTCTTCTTTCAAAATCTGCACGATACCGATCTTGAGATTAGAAGCCGGTATCGTCACTTGATCTTTACGCGCCTGTTTCGCATTTCTGATGCGAGTCAACATATCCGCAATCGGATCGGTCATACTCATTGAAGTGAACTCCTACCAGCTCGATTTGACCATGCCCGGGATGTTGCCCCTGAGGGCCTGGTCTCTGAGGCATATACGGCACAACTGGAATTTTCTGTAATAAGCCCTCGGCCGCCCACAAATCTGGCACCGATTGTATGCTCTTACACCAAACTTTTGAGGCCTGGCGGCCTTAACCATCATGGATATTTTCGCCACGATTCCTCCTTGAAGGAGAAGTAGTCTATTTTCTAAACGGCATACCTAGTTGTTCAAGCAGTTGCCGTGCTTCTTCATCGTTTCTTGCGCTGGTAACAACCGTAATGTTCATACCGCGAATCTTTTCGATTTTATCGTAGTTGATCTCCGGGAATATGATCTGCTCTTTGATTCCCATGGAAAAATTACCTCGCCCATCAAAGCCTTTCGGGTTTACACCGCGAAAGTCACGAACCCTTGGAAGGGCGATGTTGATGAGCTTGTCCAGGAAGTGGAACATATTGTCTCTTCTGAGAGTGACCTTGCATCCAATGGTCATGCCTTCCCTGAGTTTGAAAGAGGCGATGGATTTACGGGCCTTGCGCATGACGGGCCATTGGCCTGTAATCATGGCCATTTCCTGCTGGGCGTTGTCCAGAATCTTGGAATTCTGGATCGCTTCGCCCAACCCCATGTTTACCACTACCTTCTTCAGGGAAGGAATCTGCATAGGATTGCCGTATTTATACTTTTCCTGAAGAGCGGGACTCACTGTCGTTTTGTAATATTCTTTCAGCCTTGAAGACATGGACCATATCCTTCTAGTTTTCCAACTGTTCCAGGCACTTTTTGCAAAAACGCACCCGGTCCCCGTCGTCCAGAGTCTTGATGCCGATTCTGGATGGCTTGGAACATTTGGGGCAAACGAGCATCAGTTTGGAAAGCTGAACAGGCGCTTCTTTTTCAAGAATTACACCCTGCTTCCCGGCGCCGCCGGCTTTGGTGTGACGCTTCACAATGTTCACTCGTTCCACCAGAGCAGTATCCTTTTCACGGTTCACCTTTAGAACCTTGCCCTCTTTGCCTTTGTTCTTGCCGGAGAGAACTTTTACCTTGTCATCTTTCTTTATGCTGGACATAGCCTATAAGACCTCCGGAGCAAGGGACACAATTTTCATGAATTTTTTGGCCCTTAGTTCTCGAGCCACAGGTCCGAAAATACGGGTCCCGATGGGCTCAAGCTGATTATTGATAAGAACCGCTGAGTTATCGTCGAACCGTATATAAGACCCATCCTGACGTCTGACGGCTCTACAGGTGCGTACCACAACCGCCTTGTGGACCTCGCCCTTCTTAACCTTCGAATTCGGAATGGCCTGTTTGACCGAGACAACGACCACGTCCCCAACACTGGCATACTTTCTTCTTGTACCACCAAGAATTTTTATGCAGAATATCTCCTTGGCGCCGGAGTTGTCCGCCACATCCATCCTGGTCTGTTGCTGAATCATGACATGCCTCCAGGAAGGGCAGCTTCTTTGATGATCTTACGAACCCGCCAGTTTTTGTGCCGACTTAATGGCTTGGTCTCTACATCGCCAATTCTGCAGCGGTTTTCCTCATCATGAGCCATAAACCGTTTTCGGCGACGGACAAATTTTTTGTAAACAGGATGGAGTACCGTTCTGCTAACCTCAACAACGACGGTTTTGTCCATTTTATTGCTAATGACCATGCCTGTTCGAACTTTTCTCTGTTTGCGGTCATCGGAGGTTGTTGTCATGCAGACCGCTCCTTTTCTCGAATAATAGTCTTTACCCTGGCAATATCTCTACGGACCTGAGTGAGCCTGGCGGTTTTTTCCAGTTGTCCGGTGGCTTTCTTGAAACGAAGCTTGAATTCTTCCTCTCGGAACTCTTTTTCCTTAACAGAAAGTTCCTCAACCGAAAGATCGCGGAGTTCTTTAGGCTTCATGTCAATTCCTCTCGCATAACGAAACGGGTTTTGACAGGCA
This sequence comes from uncultured Desulfomonile sp., assembly GCA_964528855.1. Classification (GTDB taxonomy): domain Bacteria; phylum Desulfobacterota; class Desulfomonilia; order Desulfomonilales; family Desulfomonilaceae; genus CAITZA01. The sequence goes on from CAZGVM010000066.1 coordinate 10,564, forward strand.
ACTTACGAGCGGCGAGTCGGAAAGCCTCTCTAGCAACTTCCGCAGGAACCCCTTCCATTTCATACATGATCCTTCCGGGTTTGACCACGGCCACCCACTCTTCCGGTGCGCCTTTACCTTTACCCATCCGAGTTTCAGCGGGTTTTTTAGTAATCGGTTTATCAGGGAATACTCTAATCCAGATCTTCCCGCCTCTTTTAACATGGCGAGTCATCGCGATACGGCCGGCCTCTATCTGCCTGGATGTAATCCAGCAGGGCGCCAGAGCCATAAGGCCGAACTCACCAAAGGACACATGGGTTCCAGTGGTGGGTGTGCCCTTCATACGACCCTTTTGCTGTTTACGATATTTTACCTTTTTGGGCGCAAGCATCTCACTTCTCCCCTGGGGAGTTCTTAATCATCTCACCCTTAAAAATCCACACCTTGATTCCGATGACCCCGTAGGTCGTTGTGGCCTGAGCGAAGCCATAATCTATATCGGCCCTTAGTGTGTGGAGAGGAACCCTGCCTTCTCGATACCATTCTCGACGAGCCATTTCGGCTCCACCGAGACGACCGGCGGTGGCTATTCTAATCCCCTTGGCGCCGGACTTCAAAGCGCTTGAAACGGATTTCTTCATAGCCCTTCGGAAAGCGATTCTCCTCTCAAGCTGCTGAGCGACGTTTTCGGCAACCAGTTGCGCATCAATCTCGGGCTTCCGGATTTCCTTGACGTCCACATACACGTCCTTGTCCGTGACCTTTAAAATGTCCTTGCGCAATTTTTCAATTTCAGCCCCCTTAGGTCCAATAACAATTCCTGGACGGGCGGTATGGATGAGGAGCTTAACTTTACCGGCTGCGCGCTCGATTTCCATTTTGGAAACGCTAGCCTGAGCTAGTCTCTTCTTGACGAATTGTCTAAGCTTAAGATCCTCAATAAGGAAATCACCGTATTCCTTCTGGGAAAACCATCTGGAATCCCACATTCTGGTGACTCCGAGGCGAAATCCGTGGGGATGTACCTTCTGTCCCAAGATTACCCTCCTCAAGGGTGGTTGAGATGTCCGCTCATTCGAGTCGGGCGCCAGGCAGCTAAAAAAGCCTGCTGGACTTTCTCAATCTTATAGTTCTTCTACCGCCACAAAAATGTGGCTGGTTCTTTTTCTGATGCGAGTAGCGCGTCCCATGGCCCGCGGCGACCAACGTTTCGCTGTCGGTCCCTCATCGACCATGATCCGGCTGACAAAAAGCCTGTCCTCGTCAACTCCAGAGGCCCTTGAGGCGTTATCCAGAGCCGACTGCAATGTCTTTCTGATAAGTCCAGCGGCCTTCTTTGGAGTGAACTGGAGCGTGCTAAGCGCCGTAGATACCGGAAGGCCTCTTACCAAGTCAGCTACGAGCCTGGCCTTGCGCGCCGATATGCGCGCATATCTATGGGTTGCCTCCCATTCCATTACTTTCTCCCCTTCTTGGCTTTTCTGTCACCCGCATGGCCATGAAAGGTACGGGTGGGAGAAAACTCCCCTAACTTGTGGCCTACCATATTCTCCGTCACAAAGACCGGAACAAACTTCTTGCCGTTATGAACCGCGAATGTAAGGCCCACCATGTCAGGAATAATAGTTGATCTGCGAGACCATGTCTGAATGACTCTTCTGGCAGACGAGTCTTTCGCCTGAGCGACTTTTTCCAGGACGTGGCTATCAACAAAAGCACCTTTGTGTATCGAACGGGGCATATATGCTACTTCCTCCGTTTCACGATAAGTTTGTCGGACGCTTTAGACCGTTTTCGGGTCTTGTAACCTTTAGTTGGAACACCCCATGGGGTCACAGGATGCCTTCCACCCGAGGTACGACCCTCACCACCACCGTGCGGATGGTCAACCGGATTCATAACCACGCCACGAACTTTGGGACGGCGGCCCATCAGCCTGGATCGCCCAGCCTTGCCGATGGAGATATTCTCATGCTCGAGGTTCCCTAACTGACCGACCGTAGCTTTGCACCTGTCCAGGACCATACGAACTTCGCCTGAAGGCAGTTTAATCTGAACGTAGCCTTTTTCCTTGGCCATTAACTGGCCGTAGGCGCCTGCTGCACGAATCATTTGAGCGCCTTTACCGATCTTCATCTCTACGTTGTGAACCATCGTGCCCAAAGGGACGTTCTTCAGCGGGAGGCAATTTCCGGGTCGTATATCGACTTTCTCGCCCGAGACCACCGAATCGCCGACCTTAAGTCCTACTGGCCACAGTATGTAGCTCTTGGCGCCGTCAACGTATGAAATCCGGGCGAGGCGAGCGCTACGGTTCGGATCATATTCGATCTCTGTAACTGTGCCGGGCACGTCCACCTTATCCCTCTTAAAGTCTATTACTCTAAAAAGTCGCTTGGATCCGCCGCCACGATGACGAGATGTTACCCGGCCATTGTTATTACGGCCGCCGGTTTTACGCATACCGGTGACCAGGGCCTTTAGCGGCTCATCCGTAGTGATCTCGTCGAACGCAAAGCCCGTCTTGAACCGGATGCCCGGGGATGTTGGCTTATACTTCTTTATAGACATGAATCAAATCCTTGACCAAAAAACTTTCGCGAAACGCATTTTCAAAAGATGAACCGGTCGATCTTAAACCCCTTCGAAAAAATCCACACGATCGCCTTCTTTCAGGGTTACGAAGGCCTTCTTCCAGTCCCTTCGTCGACCGGCGAAGCGACCGAGACGCTTGGGCTTTCCTTGACGATTCAATGTTCTGACTTCCAGCACGGTGACCTTGAAAAGCTTCTCAACAGCCTTTTTGATCTCCGACTTGTTGGAGTTCTTATCGACCTCAAAAACCAGTTGATTATTTTCGTCTTTCAGGCTCGTGCCCTTCTCCGAGATAAGAGGTCGTCGTATAATTTGATATTCTTCAAACATTATCCCAACCTCGCCTGAATCATGGGAATGGATGACTTGAGTAACACCAGCCTGTCGAATTTCAACAAGTCATAAACGTTTAGTCCCTCGGTGGGCAGGACGAGAACCCTGTAAATATTCCTGGACGACCGAATCAGGCTGCCATTTTTTTCGGGAGTTACAAATAAAGCTTTGTCCTGCTCAATGCCCAAATTTTTGATTGTTTGAGCAAAAAGCTTTGTCTTTGGTTCGGCGAGCTCAATATTATCCACAACCTTGACCAGATCGTTCTGGAATTTGGAACTCAGGACGGATATTAAGGCAGCCTTGCGAACCTTCTTTGGCAGGGAGGTGGCGTATGACCTTGGAGAAGGTCCAAAAACAGTCCCACCGCCTGTCCAAATGGGCGATCGACTTGTTCCAGCCCTGGCACGCCCCGTACCCTTTTGACGCCAAGGTTTCTTCCCACCGCCGCGGACCTGTCCTCTGGTCTTAGTGCAGGCCGTACCGCTTCGACGTTTGGCTAGCTGCCACACAACGACACGCTGGACCAGATCTTCCTTTATCTCGGCGTTAAAAATAGCGTCGTCCAGTTCCATGGAATCGACTTTTTCGCCTTTTTGGTTGAATACATCTACGGAGGCCATTATTTCTTCCTTATTATAACGATCGATCCGCGCGAGCCAGGGATAGGTCCCTTAAGAAGTAACAGATTCTCATCGGGTCTCACCTGGACGACCTGGACGCTGGGACATGTCACGCTATCGCCACCCATACGACCAGGCATTTTCCTGCCTTTGAACACGCGTGACGGCCAGGCGCACTGCCCTATGGATCCGGGAATTCTGTGCGATCTTGAGCCGTGGGTTTCGCGGCCGCCGCCGAAATTCCATCTTTTAATAACGCCGGCGAATCCCTTACCTTTGCTCACCCCCACCACTTTAACAAAATCACCTTGAGTGAATATGTCGGCGGTGATCAGTTGGCCGATCTGAATATCCTCCAGATCATCAGCCGGGAATTCTTTTAATACAGCGCAGGCGTCAACCCCCGCCTTCTTGAACTGACCGAGTATGGGCTTGGAGAGGCGACTTTCCTTGACCGAACCAAATCCTAGCTGGACAGAGGATATAGCCTTTTTCTGGATCACTGTACACGGACCGGCCTGAACAACAGTGATGCCTACGGCCTTGCCTTCCTCATCGAAAGTCTGCAGCATACCAAGTTTCTTACCTATTAAACCACGAACCATTTTGGGGCTCCTAAAAAATCCGGCAATTACTAGGCCCTAGGCCTTGATCTCTACATCAACTCCAGGAGACAGATCGAGTTTCATCAAAGCGTCCAGTGTCTGCTGAGTCGGCTCTAGGATGTCCAGGAGTCTTTTGTGGACTCTGATTTCAAACTGCTCGCGAGACTTCTTGTCGATGTGAGGCGACCTGAGAACACAATATTTATGAATTCTGGTCGGCAAGGGAATGGGACCGGCCACCTTGGCGCCAGTTCGCCAAGCTGTATCTACAATTTCCGCCGCCGATTGATCCAGCAGTTTATGGTCATATGCCTTTAGTCTGATTCTAATCTTAAGAGCCTGAACATCCATGTTAAATCCTCTACCTGTATTGGGCGACTATTCAATAACCTCAGAGACTACGCCGGCGCCGACGGTCCTACCGCCTTCA
>CAZGVM010000067.1:0-11713 GCA_964528855.1 uncultured Desulfomonile sp.
CTTTGCCTCAAATCATGGTTCATCTGATTCATAGGCTCGACAACCGCCCTGGGAATCACCAACAGTCCATTTGTAAGTGTGACGGCTACCAGCAGGATAGCGGCAAAGCACATGAGCAGGTTTAATGTCTGAAGAAGTTTCGACTGTTTTGTCTCAAGCTGGTTGGTGATCATCAAAAGGCTGGTTTCAAGAACGAATTGCAGATCCCGAACCACGTCAAGAACTTCGTCCGCATCCTTTTTCCTGTTCTTTTCAAGAAGGTCGATGGCCTTTAGAAGATTGAGGTGAATCTCTTTGTAAATAACCCCGAGCCGATGCCCGTTTATTTCCGGGTTTAAGGAAAGCCGCTGTGCATCGGACTCCAGGTTTTTTGAAATGGTTAACGCCTTTTCATAATCCTTGTTGTCATTGGTGATTACACCCTGGAGCATGTACGCGATAACCGATTCTACTTTGTAGGTTAGCTCCTCCATCTTTTCAGGGAGTCTGACAGACTTGGAAATTTGCGTGTTCTGGTAATAGATGAGCAGCACGAACACGGACAGAGTGAGGGCCGCCACGAGAAAGGTCGGGAGCCAAAGCATCCTGTATCGACTACTTTGCCTCATGCTGACTCTAATCCTCTATTCTTGTTACTAAAACCTTCAAAGAGATGTAAAACGTCTTTAATGGAGACCATTCCTGGAGACTCCTGATTCAAACTTACGTACGGCAAACCACATACTTCCTACTACCAGCACCAGAACCATCAACAGCCCTATGTGGAGGGCTACGAGCGAGAGCACATCCCATTTCCAGGTCGTGGCGTCGATGTCCATTCCAAGGACGGCCACCACCTGACCGGTATCGGGCCTGGCCAGAGGAACCAGGGCCGTCACCCAGGTTCCCCAGCGGTCCTGAACGGGGCCCACAACGACTGCCTGACCCGTTTCAAAGACCTTATGGAAAGACTCCGGCGCTTCATCATAGGTCTGTCCAGGCGGTGATTCATCCTTGGATGAGGGAGGTTCTGAATCCACGTAAAAGAAAATGACACCTTTGTTGTCCCCGCCCAACAGGTAAAGAAAACGACATCTGCTATTGGCGTGCCGAAGGTGAGACAGTTGGGTTTTCAGTTTCAGATAGTTAGGACTGGTTTCGTCCGAAGTGGTTCCGCTAAGAGCGGCCACGCGTTCAGGTTGTATGGATCTGGCCACTATCCAGGCCTGCTCAAGTAAATCATCTCGCAATTGCCGGTCTGTATGCAGGTACGTGCCCCAAGTCAGCCCAATCACGATGAAAGTGAACAAGAACACGACCACGATTGCATGGCTACCCAAAATAGTTCTGTTGTTCAAGAGTCGGATCATTGTCGGGCGCTCCGGGTAAGTGGCTCTAAATTGCCAAAATTTTATAATAATTGAAATTAGGCTTTTGTCAAAATACTATGTTTTGCCAGAGCAACATTTCCTCATCCACTTGAGGCCATTTTGCGCAATGATCTCTCTCATGAACAGTCAGGGAAACAATTCTCCGGATTGTTCCATATTCCGGCGCCTGGACTGTAAAATTAAAAATCAACCGACATGTTGACAAATTACGAAGCAAACCTTATGTTCGCTTTGTGAAGACAAGCCGGCCATCAGACAACTCGTGCCGGCGCTCAAGACTGAAGGGAAACGCTCGGCGGTTGAAAAGAACAACAATAATAATCCTGCTGATTATCATCCATCAGTTTTCGCTTGTCTCCGGATACAGTTCCTTTGTGTGCATTGATCATGAGCCATGCCGAGGGGGCCATGATGAAGCTGACACTCATTTGGCATTTACCGGCATTAATTTATTCGATCCTCCAGTTTGCCATAATAAAGAAACAAATTTTAATGATCAATCAGATCACTGCGCCTGCAAGTGTCCCGGATCTGAGCAAAAGCACCAGGGCGGCGGTCGTCAGGCCTTCGTTTCCAATACAACCCTCGTGCACAATGTTATAAAATTCTCCACTGTTTCGACGATGTTCAGGATTTCAATCCCGGTCGAATTCAAATTCCTGGCTTCCGACTGCCGAATTCGCGGTGAGGAATCTCCTGCCTCGCTTGATGCCCTTCAGTCCGTGTTACTCCTGATTTAAACGCCTCTGTCATTCATCCCAGGTCAATTTTACTGATCAACAACTGAACATTTACTGTTTTATTTATCCCGGGTTTTGCATTCCAGCACGCTCAAGAGACCCAACGTCTCTTTGCAAAGCTCTTGAGGAAATGAGACATGGCAAAGAAAGAACTTTTGGGAGTGTTGGCCATTTTATTTGTTGGAGTGGCCTTAACCGTGTCAATTCTTTTTACCGACAAAAAGACGTCCGCTTCCATCGACTCTCATGGTCACGGAGATGGACACGACCACAAGCACGACGCTTCGATAGGGGCTCATGGGGGCAAAATACTGACTGAAGACGATTTTGAGCTGGAAATAGTTGCTTACGATGATGGGAAGAACGCCCATTTCCGGGTTTATCCGTATCATAAGCACAAACCTCTGGATCCTGCCCAGGTCAATGTTTCAGTTGAAACCGAGAGGCTGGACACATCGGTAATAAACTACAGTTTCAAACCTTTGAACGGGTTCCTGGTGTCCGAACAGGAAATTATCGATCCAAAATCTTTTTTCATGAAAGTGACAGCCCAGTGGAAGTCCAACAAATTCGAATGGGAATATTCCCAGTATGACGGCCGCCTGAGCATGTCCCAGGAACTGTTTGGCAGGATGGGCATGGAGTCGGAGAAAGTGGAAGGCAGGCCAATAAGGACCAGTCTGACGCTTCCCGGGGATCTGGCGTTAAACACCGACATGGCTTCCCGAATAGTTCCAAGGGTTTCGGGGTATGTCCTGCAATCCCTCAAAAACCTTGGGGATGCGGTAAAAAAGGATGAAATAATCGCCTGGATCGACAGCAGGGAGTTGGGCGAGGCCAAGAGCCAGTATCTACTTGCGCTGGAACGTGAAAAGCTTGCGAGGTACAATTTCGAGAGGTCTCAGCAACTATGGGAAAAACAGACCGTCCCGGAGAAAGAGTTTCTCACTTCCAGAAAAATTTTTCTTGAGGAAAAAATCGGGCTCACCTCCTCTACCCGAAAGCTCATTGCTGTGGGATTAACCGAAGATGAGATATTGAAGGTTGAGGAAGGTTCCCTGAAAGACCTGACGCATTATCCGATCAGGGCGCCGTTTGACGGAGTCATTGTCAAGAAACGCCTTGCAAATGGAGAATGGCTCAAAGAAGACGCCGAAATTTTTGTGATAGCCGACCTCTCCACGGTTTGGGCAGAAATTACGGTATATCCGGTGGACCTGGACTCTGTTTTCCTCGGACAGAAAGCCATCATAAAATCTACATCCTCCGATAACACAACGGGAGGGAAAGTGTCATACATTGATTCCGTGGTCGGAGATGAAAGCCGAACAGCCAGAGCACGTGTGGTGGTGGAGAATACCGATGGTAAGTGGCGTCCCGGACTCTTTGTCAAGGTCGAATTGATAAAAAACGAGCAAACTGTTCCTTTAGCGGTTCGTAACGACGCAATCCAGAATTACAGGAACAAACCTGTTGTATATGTTTCTTACGACGGCACGTTCGAGGCTCGTCCTATCAGCCTGGGACGATCCGACGGGCAGTTCACGGAAGTCCTGGCCGGCCTTTCAAGCGGCGAAAGCTACTGCACGAAGAACAGCTACATTCTGAAATCGGAACTGGGAAAAGCCGGTATGTCCCACCAGCATTAGGAACAGAGCATGATTGCGCAAATACTCAAGTTTTCTATTACCCACAGATGGGTGATGATGGGGCTGACCCTCGTCATGGCCGGCGTTGGAATCTACAGTCTTACTAGACTTAATATAGACGCTGTCCCGGATATTACCAATGTCCAGGTTCAGGTGACGGCTCAGGCTAAAGGTTTGGCGCCTCTTGAGATCGAACAAAGAATCACTTTCCCGCTGGAAACCGGAATGTCGGGTTTGCCGCATCTGGTCAAAACAAGGTCTCTTTCGCAATATGGTATTTCGCTGATCACCATGATCTTCGAGGACGGTGTTGACATATACTTCGCCCGTCGGGTGGTGAGCGAGCGGTTGCAGGAGTTGAAGAACAAGCTCCCTCCGGGTATTGAGCCGGTGATGGGACCGATTTCCACGGGCTTGGGCGAGATTTTCATGTGGACTGTTGAGGCCTCCCCAAACGCCAAAAAACCTGATGGAACCCCTTATACAATTACGGACCTGAGAACCATTCAGGACTGGATAATCAGACCGCAGATACGCAACACCCCCGGAGTAACCGAGATAAACACAATCGGCGGTTATGACAAACAGTTTCACATTACGCCGGATCCATACAGACTCATCGCCAACGGACTGACTTTTGGCGATGTTATGACTGCCCTGAATCTCAATAATGCAAATGTAGGAGCAGGCTACATAGAGGGGAGTTCAGGTCAGTTCCTGGTGCGCGCTCCAGGGCAGGTTGCGGACCTGAATGACATTTCCAACATTATACTAAAGAATGTCAGGGGTATTCCAATACTTATCAGGGATGTCGCAGAAGTCCAGCTCGGTAAGGAGCTCAGGACAGGCGCAGCCACCAAGGACGGTCACGAAACGGTTCTCGGAACCGTGTTCATGCTCATGGGTGAAAACAGTCGGGTAGTAGCTCAACGGGCGCATAAAAAACTTGAAGAAATAAACAGGACACTTCCCGAAGGAGTATCCGCCAGACCGGTCTACGACAGGACCGTGCTGGTAGACAGAACTATAAACACTGTTTGGACCAGCCTCACAGAGGGCGCCATTCTGGTAATCATGATCCTTTTTCTGTTTCTCGGGAACATTAGGGCGGCTTTGATAACCGCCGCCGTCATTCCGCTATCGATGCTGTTTACCGCCACTGGAATGGTTTCCAACAAGCTGACCGCCAACCTTTTAAGCCTCGGGGCCATAGACTTCGGCATAATCGTGGATGGAGCGGTAGTCATAGTAGAAAACTGTTCCAGGAAACTTTCGGAGGCCAGTGGCAACAGTTCCGGAAAGTTGAGCCTGAAAGAACGCATCGAAATCATTCATGAAGCCTCTCAGGAAGTCAGAAGGCCAATGCTCTTCGGCGAACTAATCATAATGATCGTTTATCTGCCGATTCTCACTTTAACGGGAGTAGAGGGCAAGATGTTCGTTCCGATGGCTTTGACCATGCTGCTTGCGCTGACCGGAGCCCTTATACTCTCATTCACGTTTGTGCCTGCGGCAGTGACAATTTTACTTACAGGCGGCAAATCCCGTAGCGAGACGATTGCCGGCGACTTAGCACGACGATTATATCGCCCGGTCCTGAATTTTTCCATGAACCACCGGGCCTTGGTTCTTACCACCGCATGCGTCCTGGTAGTGTTGAGCGTTGCGACCGTTACACGAATGGGGAGAGAATTCATGCCCGCCCTGGATGAGGGTGATATTGCAATTCACACACTGAGAATCCCTGAAACAAGCCTGACTCAGGCGGTAGAGCTCCAGTCACGAGTGGCCACGACAATTCTCGAAAAATTCCCTCAGGTCGAGACCATTACGGGCAGGATAGGAACTTCGGAAATTGCTACCGAGCCTCATCCACCAAGTATTGGCGACAAGACTGTCATACTCAAACCGAGGTCACTTTGGCCCGATCCGGACCTACCCAAAATCGACCTTGTCAAACAGATGGAAAAAGTCGCCAATGAATTGCCTGGAACAAACTTCGAATTCAGCCAGCCGATACGCATGCGCTTCAATCATCTGCTGGCAGGAGTGCTTAGCGATGTAGCCGTTAAGGTCTTTGGCGATGATATGGATGTCTTGTTAAATAAGGCGGAAGAGATTTCCGAAGTGTTGAGCAAGATTGAGGGGGCCACTCATGTTCGTGTGGAACAGGTGACCGGCTTGCCCGTCCTGACCATTCAGGTAAAAAGGTCGGAAATGTCACGTTATGGCCTGAACGTGGGCGATGTCCAGGACATTGTGGAGATAGCGGTGGGCGGAAAAACGGCAGGGCTCGTTTTTGAGGGGGACCGACGATTTGACATAGTCGTTCGGATGCCGGAAAACATGAGAACTAACATCGAAGCGCTCAAGAGACTGCCTATTCCTCTGCCGGCAAGAGATCCCTCAACTGATCCACTCCTGGTTACCTACAATCTTTCGGACGTAAGGAAACATCGTTATTTCGTTGAGCTTGGATCAATTGCTGATTTAATCGTAGTGACCGGGCCCAATCAGATCAGCCGAGAAGATGGAAAGCGTCGGGTGGTGGTGACGGCCAATGTTCGTGACAGGGATCTTGGCTCTTTCGTGAAAGAATCGCAGAAGGTTGTTGATGAAAAAGTCAAGGTTCCACCTGGTTACTGGATAGCCTGGGGTGGCGAATTTGAACAATTGTTGTCTGCAGCAAAGCGTCTGCAGGTAGTGGTCCCGATTGTACTTATGCTCATTTTTGTGCTCTTGTTTGCGGCTTTTGGAAACGCCAGGCACTCATTCCTGGTGTTTTCCGGAGTTCCTCTGGCCATGACCGGTGGAGTGGCGGCCCTGTGGATACGAGACATTCCTTTGTCAATCTCTGCGTCGGTTGGGTTTATCGCTTTATCCGGGGTGGCCGTGCTCAATGGCCTGGTAATGGTCACCTTCATAAACAAGCTGCGCGAAGACGGGCTCGGATTGCACGACTCCATCATTCAGGGGGCGCTTACCAGAATCAGACCCGTTTTAATGACCGCCCTGGTTGCTTCACTGGGCTTTCTTCCGATGGCCCTGGCAACTGGAACGGGCGCTGAAGTTCAGAAACCACTGGCTACCGTTGTCATAGGAGGACTCATTTCCAGCACGGCCCTGACGCTGCTGGTATTGCCGGCCCTGTATTTTGTCATCGAGAAAAAATTTTCAAGACCGACAGGGTAACCGTTCCCTTTTGTTGAGGGTCATTGCTTGTTTCAGACGAGTTTACAAAAACACCTATGGAGGAAATTATGAAAAAAACCATGTTACTGTTCGGGCTCCTGGCTTTTATTGGCTGCGCCGATCTGAACGCTCACGAAACCAAATTGTCCAAGGACCAGAAAGAAGAAAAGGTTTATTGCTGTCACGACAAGAATAACTGTGACAAGCTTCACGCAAGAGCCGAGTGCGAAAAAGAGGGAGGAAAGGTAGTCAATAGTTGCAGGGAGTGCAAATAGTCCGGGCCCTGCCCTGCGCAGCTTGATACCGCGGCTCAAGGCGGCCATCAACCGCATCGAGTCCCACGGAGAGTTTTCTCGAGAGCGTTGAAGAAAAAGTGTCGGCGCAGGAGATGGGGAAATGTGATACACTGGCATGAATATTCATACTTTCCCAATTACTTTTGTTGGATGATGCCATGCCAGACAGAATATTATTTTCGGAACCGGTATCCGAATCGATTGAAAAAGCGCCGGTAATTTTTCAACCCCTTTTTCGGGAAAAATTTTCCGTCCTGGATTTTGCCAGAGGTGAGATCATTTCCAGCGGCAAGGAGGGACGTGAAAGGATTCTGTGTCTCCTATCCGGCAAGGCTCAGCTCTCGATGGGTTACCGGGCGGCCCAGGAAGTCGTTCTGGAATATATCCAGCCCGGCGATGTCTTTGGCGACCTGGCATTCCTAACAGGCAGGGCATGGCCGATCGAGGCCACACTTATCGCTCACGACGACTGCCGTTTGCTTGAAATATCCATTGACCGTTTCCAGAGAATCCTCAGAGAGATTCCGGACTTTACCGTTGAGTTGCTGAAATCTCTGGGAAAGAAAACGGTTAAAGTTGATCGCGACGACTTCGCCACGCCCACCAAGACCCATGATCCGAATATTCCAGCCACTTGCGCCTATCCAGCCCACCCCGGTTTGCCTCAGGAGGTTCAGGCCAGGTTCTGCGAACTTGCGGTGTCAAATGATTCTGTAATCATCTCAGGCGAAAGGGGAGTGGGAAAGGACATCCTGGCCTACGCCATTTTTGACGCTGCAGATGAGTTCAAGGAGGTCCTGGTTCCTGTCAATGCCCGAAGGATGGACTCCAGTTCTTTCTTTCTTGGCCGTAGAGGCTCCAGGACAGATGAAGACAGCAGCAAGACCAGGGAACAAATCAGGTTCCTCTTCGGCTACCAGACGGTCAGTCAAAAGGGCAAAAGCAGTATATCTACCGGATATATCGAACTGGCGAGAGATGGAGCGCTTTTCATAAGGGGGGTCCAGCACCTGACTCCTGTCACGCAGCAAAAATTGCTGGACGCGCTGAAAACAGGTGTTTACTGTCCACTTGGAAGCGACAGGCAGATCAAGGTTAATTTCAGGCTTATTTGTCACACAAACCTTCATCCCTCCAAATACGATCCCGAGACCAATCCGCTTCTGTTTGACCTTTCAGACAACGTCCTTGTCGTTCCGCCACTCAGGGAAAGACGCGATTTAATACCGAAACTGGCGCAAAGCTACCTTGAGCACTATGCAAGGGAAATGAACACCAGGATTCCAAGGTTGGCTGAACTCACACTAAAGGCAATGATGGACTATTCCTGGCCGGGTAACGATCTGGAACTGGCCAATGCCATGAGACAGGCGGTAGTGGTGGCCCCTGGAGAGATTGTGAGACGGCAGGACTTGATCCTTGATCCCAGCAAAAGGGAATCCAGGGCAAAATACAACCTGCTCAAACTTAAACCGGTCCAGCAGGCGCTCACAAGTCCGCTTTTCCCGGCAATATTACAAAGCGCTTTTGTTCCCATTTTCATTGCCATATTGCTTATGCTGTTTCTGGGGCCTCCTGATCCGTCCAGGAACCTGGCCGCAATGGTGATGTGGACGCTGGCCTGGCCTGGTATGATCATCGGGGCGCTTTTCGGAGCCAGGATATTGTGCAGTATTTGCGCAATCGGCGCTCTAAGCAAACTCGCAAAAAAATTAGTTTCCCTCGAATTACCTCTACCCGCGGCTCTCACCACTCGCAGCGATTTCCTGATAGCCGGCGGTATTCTTTTCATAATCTGGATTGAAAGCGCAACCGACATCCGAAGTTCTCCCGCCAATCTCGGCATATTGCTGTTGAGCATGTTCGTCTTGGCCTTCGCGTTGAACACAATCTGGGCCAGACAGGCATGGTGCCGTTATATATGTCCACTTGGCGGTATGAATGGTTTGCTTGCCAGGGTTTCCATGCTTGAACTGCGTGCGGAAAATTCTGTCTGTCTCTCCCGTTGCAACTCACAGGAATGCTATTTCGGCACGGAAAAGGCTGAGGGTTGCCCATTCGGGCAGGTTGTCGCCACGCTACACAGTAACCAGTTCTGCAAATTGTGCGGTAATTGCGTCAAGAGTTGTCCTCATTCCGCCATCAGGCTGAATCTCAGAATACCCGGATATGAACTGGGAGAAGTGCGATATGTTCGTGCAGGAACGGGTTTCCTTGTTCTCGGACTGATCGGCGGGCTTCTGAGTGACATGCTTTCGAGGGGAACATGGTTTGAACCTCTTGTCTCATGGGCGCCCGACAGTTTTATGCTGAGATTCACCATAATTTTCGTTGTGCTAATAGCGGTCGTAAACCTTGTGTCCATGGTGGCAGTGGCTTTTTCCCACCATTTTTTCAAAGAGCGGTTCTGGGAGAATTATTCACGTTTCGCACTGGCGCTTCTGCCGTTGACTGCAATGTCATTTCTGGCATTTCACGCCTATTACCTGTTCAGTCTGGGACCTCAGATTCTGGCGCTTTTGGGTCACTACCTCGGAATAGGAACAGGAACGATACAGTCGGAGAGCCTGTTGTCACGGCAAACGATATTTTTCTTTCAGATGGCAATCATAATTGTCGGCCTGATCTGGTCCATGATAACAATTTACAGACTGGGTTTTGCAGCCCCGGTCTCAAGACCGGCCAGAATCCTTGGAATTGTCCCTCACTGCATGATGGCTCTTTGGGTGGCTATCACATTTGGCCTCGTAATAAGTAACGTATTGATGTCATGATATCAAAAAGCATCAAATCCTGTTATCGAGCATGGCAAGCGCGTTGCTTCTGTCGAACCAAAGCCATAGTTGCCTAATGAGGATTTTATCGAGTTGTATGCCGACTCATCCCTGTCTGTTCACCAGACAAATACCGATTCCGACCAGGACTAGCGCAATCAGTAACGACGCTGTTATGGGCTCATGAAGAATAACCCCGCCGAACAGCACCCCGAATAACGGTGTGAGAAAAGTGAAAGAGGCCAGGCGATAAGCAGGATAGTGGGTTATGAGCCAAAACCAGGCCAGGTAGGTGATGGTGGCGATCCATACAACCTGGTAAACAAGACTAACGGCTATGATGGGGGTCACGGCCATGACCCCAAGCTCGTTCCGGGCGAGAAAACCCAGCATGAGCAGAACTGCGGAAACGGCAAGCTGGTAAAGCAGCGTTTTAGCTGGAGAGATCTTCACCAGAGGGCCAGCCTTAACCAGCACCGTCGTAGCCCCCCAGAAGACTGCCGCCAAAGCGAGCATGGCGTCGCCGATGAGCATGCGGGGCGTGGGCGCCGTCAGAGATTCGCTAAAGGCTACTACAAGGCCTGCAAACGCACAGATTAGTCCTACAGTCTGAATCAGCCTAAGCCTCTCTCCGGGAATGAAAATCTGAGCGCCCAGGGCTACCACGAAAGGAGAGAGATAAAGAAAAACTACAGCGCGTGACGCATTCGTGTATTCGAGTCCCCAATAAATAAGCAGAAACTCCAGACCAAACAGGATGCCGGCCCCCAACCCCCACCACAGCGTTCCATCGCTGTTGAATATTGGATCCTTGCGAATCCACATCCATATCCCGACCAGTATTGTAGCGCAAACCGATCTGACTGCCGACTGGAATATCGGTGAAACTCCCTGGCTGGTTATCTTGATCGCCACCTGTTGTAATCCCCAACTCGCGCATAGGACGAACAGTATGGCGATCGCCAACAGGTCCAGGTTGTTTTTTTTCCCTAAAATATTGGGCCTCATTCAAAAACAGTATGGCGCGGCTTAAACTTGGGCCGTTGTCCTGATTCTAACTTAACATTACGCCTTGTACCCCGTCGAGTGCGCTTCCATCTATCAGATCGAAGGCGCCCATGAAATGGCAATGTTCCATGTTGCGGCAACCCTTTAAAAACATCGACGGCGGGCCCATAAGAACTATTGGTTTATCCGATTAAACGCTCCTTGGAACGGTTAGCTTAATCGTCCATTGAACCGACCTTTTCTTCCGAGGTTTCTTTGTCAAAGTCAGCCCAAAATTTACGGTCACATTCCTGAATGCACTCGTTGCAGGAAGCTTCCATTCCCCGGACTCCGCAAGGACATGTTGAGTAACACGCGTTCCTGTCAAAATCCTGCAAGACCATGTTGTCCGCTGAACCGGCACATGGCGACAAAATAATTGACGCCGCGACAAATAGCATTAGATAAAAAGAATGTAATCTGTTCATGATGTCACCTCTTTCGAATATCTTGGCAAATTCTTTTCTTTTCTTTTCTTTTTGATGGTCAAATGTGGACGGAAGTTTCAACTTAGCATGATGGCGTGTTCAGGACACATTTCCTGACAACAAAAACAGGTTATGCATTTGTCCGGATCAACCTCCGGGCATTCTTGGCCCATTGACAAGGCTGAGACCGGACATTGATCCACACATGTTGAACAAC
>CAZGVM010000067.1:11723-15062 GCA_964528855.1 uncultured Desulfomonile sp.
AACAACCGGTGCACAGATCCTTGTCTACTTTAGGTCTCAAGGAGATTTTTCCGGACATGCTCGCCTGAATGCCGGAATTATTAAGTATTGCTTCACCCCCCAGAGGTGGGAGTTTAAAGTTGGGAACAGGATTGAGCTTCCCAATTATCTCAATTTTTGTCAAATCATAATCACCCAGACAAAGCTCCTTGGCTTTTTGCAAAAAACGCAATTTACCCGGATCACATCCCATCAGCGTCGCAATTGCCGAGTCAAGGGCTACAGCGTTATCCGAAGCCAGTACAAGCCCTATATCTCTCAAATCCTTGCTTGCAGGGCCATTACCTTCCATCCCGACCACGGCGTCGACGATGAAAAGGTCAGGTGGACGGATTTTAAAAACATCAACGATGATTTCATGAAATGTTTGGGGATTTCCTGCTGCCTTGTGCAAAGCCGCCTTTTGTGCTCCCGGTAAAATACCGTAACTGTTTTTTATGGCTCCACTGATGACGGTCAACCCATGCGTCTTGAATTTTGGAAGGCTGATTATGACGTCAGCATCCATTACCGCCCTTGAGACACTCAAAGACTCCATGAAATGGGGGTTGAATTTGATCTTTACCGATTCATTTCCTATGTTCCTGTAATAACCTTTTGAAGCATCCATAAGCCCCGTGGTGATGAAACTCTGCTCGTTGGCCCCGTAACTCATCAGTCCGGGGTTGTCGCCCACTACCAGGGAGTGCGGCTTCAGCTTCTCGACAATGTCAACCACCGCACGCACCAATGCCGGGTTTGTCACAATTCCTTCCGAAACGTCGGACGATCTCAGCACATTGGGCTTGATAAGAACCTTTTTACCAGTGATTTCAACTGGGAACAATTCAAAGGCACGCTGGACTGCGCTCGAAATATTTTCATAATTTGACTGATGAATCATCACTCTATGCATTTCTCTGCCTCATCAATTAATGGTTTTTTCATGATCTTTTTTCTGGAAACAGCGCCAATTTCTGGCATACTGTGGAGACACTTAAATAGCCAGCGTTGCACCTTTCCATCTCACGAGCCTTGACAAGTGACATGAATTTTCCAGTTGCTGGAATTTTACCGCGTCAGCCTCTAATTGTCAGGAGAATTTGTGATGAAAAAATTGTATTCGGGTCCATTGATTACAGATATTGTTTCCAGACGGAGTGTTCTGAAAAAAATTGCTGTTGCGCCATTGATGGCCCTTGCCGGCTTTACCGCCTCCAAAGTCTTCGCTACTCCCAGGACTGGAGCTGATCTGGTTTTAATTAACGGCAACCTTGTCACCATGGATGAAAACAGACCGAATGCGCGAGCACTTGCGGTAAAGGGTGATGTGATCACAAGAATTGGCGATGATCAGGACATGTCTGACCTCATAGACACTAAGACCTGGGTCGTCAATCTGCACGGCGATTGTGTGAGTCCAGGGATTATCGATGCGCACAGCCATCTGGTTGCCTTTGGACAGATGCAAATGATGTTTGTCATTTTGCGTCCACCAGAAATAAATTCTTTTGAGACACTCCAGAGCGCTCTTTCAAAAGCCGCCTCCACGAAAGACAAAGGAGACTGGATCGTGGGAAGAGGCTTCAGGGACTTCAGGGAGGGACGTTTCCCAACCCGGCGCGAACTTGACGACGCTGTTCCTGACAACCCGGTGCTGATCATTCATTGGAGCGGTCAATTTGGGGTCGCCAACACATTGGCTCTTAAAAAGGCAGACCTTTTGAAGACGGATCTCAAAGATCCGTATGGCGCTTCCTATCTCAGAGGGAAAGACAAATTACCAAACGGAATTCTTGTTCATTATCCGGCCATCTATTCGGTTTATACCCCCCAGATGACTGACACCCAGGAGATTGACGCGGCCACCTGGGCCATGAAGCTTTTCTCTGAACGAGGAGTTACCTGCGTTCATGACAATTTCATTCCCGCTCAAAAAGCCAGGACATATCTGGAGATGGAAAGACGCTCTGAATTACCTATCAGGGTAAGGGTTTATCCGTATGTTCCCAATCTTGAACGTTGCAGGAATCTTTTGTCCAAAGTTAAACGTTATCATTCCGAGATGTTACGGCTTCAGGGGGTTAAACTGGCTATTGATGGTTACCCCTTGATGTACAAACCACTGGACCCTAAAAGAGAGAACCTCGTCAAACCGATGCAGACTCAAGATCAGTTTGAGGCCATAATCAAGGCAATCCATGAGGCTGACTATCAGGTCGATGTGCATGCTGTTGGAGACAGGGCCGTCGATTTGACGCTGGACGCATACAAAAAAATCTGTGGAAGTGAATCTGAATGCAGAAAAAGACGACACCGAATCGAACATTTTCCGTTCAAAAAGATGGATTCAATCAAACGTTCCGCCGACATGGGTGTCCCAGTCTGTTCACAGCCCGAAATGATCATAGTGCGTGGCGATGAACTTCTGGTGAAGAGCGACAAAAAACTCGTGAACTCAATAGTTCCGGTAGCGTCTTTCATAAAACAGGGCTGCGAAATCTGCTTTGGAGCTGATGTGCCGGCTTTTCCATCTTATAGACCGTGGGACTCTATTGGAACGGCCATGCAGAGAAAAACTGAAAAAGGTGTAAAACTGGATCCTAATGAATGCATAACTTTTATGAAGGGCCTCAAATGTCACACGCTCAGCGCAGCCTGGGCGGGCTTCGACGATAAGGACCTGGGAAGTCTGGAGGTAGGCAAAAAAGCCGACTTCGTGGTCTGGAACCAGGACCTCACTGAGATTGATTCGACTTCACAGTTGACCAGTGTAAATCCCAAGGCGACTTTTGTCGGTGGAAAAGTCATCTTTGAATCCGCTGAAAACAAGCTGAGGTCTGAAAAGGACACTCGTTGAGCGTCGGTCCTGTAATTAGGCTCCTATCCATGGTATAGTCAGTTCGTTGCAAGGAGAAATGCAGGAGGGCCGAGTAAATGTGTTGGGAATTCGACTCACCACACAAAGTAAAAGGTTCTACGCACTGGTTTTCGTTCCTGGTATCCGGATTAATGAAACGGACTACTCTGTTGGCCGGATTGTTATCTCTACTTGGGCTCTTGCTGCATTCGCCTTCAATCGCTTCGTCGTCAAAACAACCCAAAATATTCATCGTGGACTCCTATCATCACGGCTACGAATGGTCAGCCAATGAATTGGACGGTCTATTGTCAAGGTTGCGAGAAGTTTATCCGACTTTGGACCCCATCGTCGAGCACCTCGACGCAAAACGCAGATCTGAGGAAGACAGCATCAACCTCATGAGAAATCTGATAAGGGAAAAATATGGGGATGAAAAATTTGACGTGGTGGTAGCGCTG
>CAZGVM010000068.1:0-14929 GCA_964528855.1 uncultured Desulfomonile sp.
TTCGAGTCCCTGGCGGACCGCAGCCTGGCCACGATACCCTATACCGGCTATCACGTGGAGCCGGCAGGACTGGTAAGGGACTTCATCGAGAGGGTGAGACAGTCGGCCGCCGCCGGTGTCATTATACTGAATCCAAAGTTCTGCGAGGCGGCAGGATTCGATACTCCGGACTTTGTCAACGCCCTGAAGCAGGAGTCCATGCCGAATCTTGTTCTGGAGACATCGGCAAGGAGCTTCTCCGTGGGCCAGTTAAGACTCCGGCTGGAAGCGTTCCGCGAGATTCTGGGAATGGAGATGTAGGTGTAAACGTCGGCCACGGGCAGCACTGTGGTCCGAATGATTTTAGGGCTTTTGCCATTTCTGATCCAGATCGACACTCTGAACAACAACCACATTTGTCGAAATACTGTTCAGACCAATCCGGTTTAGTATGTTTTCTGTGACCTCAGATGAAACACCAAGCTCCTCAAGTTCATATTTTAGCTGATCTAAGGGATGAACCGGTTCAAATGGATAATTCCGGTTTCCAAAGGCTTCTATAAGGCTTGCGAGCACGTCTAACTCATCGGCTTCCGGTGTTCCGTCTTCACAGTCCCAGATTTCCCGTAAACGCGTTAATGCCTCTTCGTAATCTTTCTCGGTTCGAATAGGCTTTATGTTCATTGCAGGGCTCCTGAAATATGTCGCTCAAGATGTTTGTTCAGACATTCCTGGGATCAATCCTGTCATATTCAGCGTGTGTGCCTATGAATCGGATATCTACAAGTTCTTTTGAGTACTTTATGACAATGACCAAACGGTATCTGTTTCCACGAATTTTGAAAACAGCTCTGTTGGCCCCTATTATTCTAACATTGCTGAACTCCGATTCAATGTCTTTGGGCTCGGCCCATCTCGCTTTCAGCGCTTTTTGTATCCAGATTCTCAAGGGAATCTCTGCATCCGAGTGTTTTTCCCAAAATTTTGGTAGAATATGAGGAGTCATTATACGCATGATATAAATTCCAGAAAAACTATGGACGGAGTCTCATTAATTTCCTTCAACATGTCACATGACGAATGTAAAGGGAATTTTTGCAGGACGCCGGCCACGGGCCGCCCTACTTTTCGGGGCCCGACAACGCAAGGGAGTTACATCTTAAATGGAACCGATAAAGTCACTAAAACAGATAAAAAAGGTCACCACTGAATACTTCACTGCGGCGCACATGGCGCGGCAAAGCAACAGGAAAGTGGTTTACTGCAATGTTTTCACTCCGGTGGAGATGCTTTATGCGCTTGACATGTTCCCGGTCTACCCGGAGAACCACGCCGCAATAGTGGGCGCCCGCAAGTTGGCCGCCGAAGTTGCGCCGGCCGCTGAAGGCATGGGCTATTCAATGGATCTATGTTCATACGCCAGGTGTGACCTTGGATCAATAAAGGCCGGTATCAGCCCCACATGGGGACTGCCAAAACCGGACCTGATCCTCGTTTCCAACTGTCAGTGCGGAACCCTGACAAAGTGGTTCGAAGTGCTCAGCCGGATGTACTCCGCTCCCATGATCCTCATCGACGTGCCGCATTCCGACGACGGGACTCCTGATCCCGCTGCGGAGAAATACGTTAAATCCCAGCTTGTGGACCTGATGAAGACGCTGGAGGAAATGACCGGCAAAAAACTTGATGAAGCCACATTCAAGGAGACTATCAGGCTGTCCGGCGCAGCGTCGGATCTTTGGACCAGAATGCTGGAACTGGGCATGAAGCGGCCTGCGCCCATAACGGTGTTCGATCAGTTCATCGCTATGTTCCCGATGGTATCGCAGAGGGGCACTCAGACCGCCGTCGATTTTTACGCCAATCTCATAGCCGAACTGGAACAGAGATCAGCGGCGGGGATCAGCGCAGTGGAAAATGAAAAGTTCAGGCTGTTCTGGGATAATCTACCGATATGGCCGGAACTCGGAAGACTCTCGGCATTTCTGGGCGACCGTGGCGCCGCTCTGGTCACATCCATATACACCTGGGCATGGAGCAAACTTGCTGTCAGTCAGGAGGATCCCCTTACGGACTGGACCAACCAGTATCTCTACACGTTCAACCTTCATTTCAAGTCCAGGGTGGACAACTATGTGGACCTGGCCAGGAATTATCAACTCGACGGCTTCCTCTACCATTCCAACCGTAGCTGTAAATGGATATCCCAGGATGTTCAGGAAGTGCGCAACGCAGTGACCGAGGCCACCGGCGTCCCAGGCGTAATAATTGAAGCGGATCAGAACGACACCAGGCAATACTCAGTGGAGACTCTGGAAAAACAGATAGACAATTTCCTGGACATGCTGGATAGACAACGCTGAGACCGTTCAATCATAAAAGATCCCGACATTATCGCAAGAAGAGGACATGACTGTCGTGAACGGAATGTCTCTAAGCAACAAAGATTGATTACCGGCTGGTTTTGTGGTAGAAACGTCAATCATTACGGCAGCAAGAGAATAGAAAACAAAGAGATGGGCTCAAAGTGAAAACAGATACGATTGAGAATTTCAGGAAGGTGTGCAGGGAACACCGCATCAAGGTGACTCCCCAAAGGCTCGAAATTTACAAAGTAGCTCTGCACAGCACGGAACACCCTTCCGCCGAGGATATTTACAACACAGTCAGGGAAAAACTGCCGACGATATCGCTGGACACCGTTTACAGGACATTGTCTTCACTGGAAAGATGGGGATTACTGTTCAAAGTCGGGGTTGTTGACGATAAATCCCGGTTTGACGCCAACATGGAGCCTCACCATCACGTTATATGCGCCGAATGCAACAGCGTCACAGATTTCTGGTGGCCGGAATTCGATGAACTTAAACTGCCGGCTGCGGTCCGGGAGTGGGGCGATCTGAAACTGAAAGCCTCCCAGATGGTCGGAGTATGTGACAAGTGTTCCGCCAAAAAGGGCAAGAGGAGCCTCAGGCTGATGCCGTCATCCAGCAGGAGCGCCAAGGCTCAGTGACATTTTCAGGTAATGTCGCCTAAAACCAGACCGGCTTTATTGACGGGCGCATTGTTTCCCTTAAATCCCGTTCCAACAAAGGCCTGACTTGTCAGAACCGGATCAGCCTTGATTCATGAGGTTTGAAATACTCCGGCGCGGAGGCCGGAGCTACTGAAACTTTATGACTGCGAATGCCGGTTGACTTCGAGCGCATCCGTTTTGTTGAGCAACTCGTATGCTTTCTTCATTTCTTCTTCTGTTCCGTGAGCCACAACAACAAACTTGTCGGCCTTGATCTGGGTTTCATACTTGATGACGCTGTCCTGCGGTATGCCTATTGTAAACAGGCCTGCTCCGAGGGCGCTCAGTCCTCCCACGACAACGGCGCCTTCCAACGCCCCGACGATCCATCCGACCAATGGCCCGCCCACGGCAATGGGCCCGACACCGGGAACGAAGAAAAAGGCCGCTCCGAAAAGAAAGCCCCATATACCGCCCCAGAATGCCCCCAGCTTGCCCCAGGACTTCATGCGGTCACCGAGATTGTAATACCCCACAACATGTTCCTCGGTGTGATAGTCCTTCCCGACAATCGAGAGCTTCTTCATGTCAAAGCCCGTTTTCTGGAGTTCCCTGATCGCATTCTCCGCCAGTTCATGGGTCTCATAAACTCCAACGACAGCGTTCTTGTCAGACATCCTCTTCCTCCATGATTTATACAACCGAACAAGACAGCACTTCACTATGACAGTCTCGCATGGTTATCAGCATGCGGTTCTTTAATAAACACAAATCCGGATCATTATCAATCTTATCCGCTGAGCGCCCATCACAATTCCTCGATTCTCACAGCCTCTTCGGGGCACTCGGCCACGCAGGCCTGGCATCCATTGCAGTTTGTCGGGTCGCCCACCTCAATGACATCAGAATCACGATCAAAGACATGTTTGGGACAAATATATGCGCAAGCCTTGCAATTAGTGCATTTTTTTCTATCGATAACCGGAAAGTACATGTTTGACGCCTTCGTTAAGAATTTGATCGGGTCGCTTCCCTGTAAATTTTCCATAATACCTGCTTGGGCATGCCATGATCAACAACATCCCACGGGAAAGTTTCGTTCCCGGTACGCTCTCTGTAAATATGCTCTCCCAGGTCAATGCCTGCCTTCTCAAGTCCCTGAAGGGTCCATTTCCCTTTTGGCCCAACATTCAATATCTTCTGGCCAAGGTCACGGTCACATCGCGAAAGCAACGCCTGTATGAAAAAGTCGCGACCATACTCTATGCGCAAAGACATGTTGCTGATTTTCTTAAGGCCTTTCCTTAGAGTGTTTATCCTCCCCTCCAGTATGTCCCTGTCCGTGACAGGCGCCCACTGAAACGGCGTCCACGGCTTGGGTATGAAAGGATTGACCTGAACCGACAACACACCGATACGTCCGGTCTTCCTGGAGGCGTCCACGAAAACCTTCCGGCAGTCAAGGGCAAATTGCGCTATCTCATGGACATCGTCGTCAGTCTCAGTGGGCAGGCCTATCATGAAATAGAGCCTTATATTGGGTATTCCAACCGCCACAAGCTCCTCTATCATCGAGTAAAACAATTCGGGGGCGATGCGTTTGCCGATGACTTCCTTCAAACGCGGACTTGCAGCCTCCGGCGCCAATGTCGCCGTCTTCTGACCGGTCCTGGCAAGAGCCTTTATCATAAACCCGCTCAAACCCTCGGGCCTTATTGAAGACAGAGAGAAGGCGCCACCGTTTGTCAGTATCAGGTCTATCATCCGTTCCAGTTCGGGATGACCGGCGAGGTCCGATCCCACGAGTCCCAAACGAAGGCCCGCCGCTGTGGCGCGCTCGATTACCGGCCTGATGATGTCCAGGCCTCGATAACGAACAGGCGAGTGTATCCAGCCCGCTGCGCAAAAACGGCATCTTCTGGAACAACCGCGGTTTATTTCCACGAGGCAGGTGTTGGAAAATTCAGTGTCCGGAGATGTCAATGTCGATAGGGGAACAGGGTCGGAATCCCAATCCGATTTAAGGGCCTTTACCGTTGCGGGATAGCCGTCAGCGACGGATATGGATTCCAGCATACCGTCAGAGCCACGGTTAAATCTGTATGCGCCGGGAGCATAAACTCCGGGACAGTCCTTCACATGGTCCTTCAGGAAATCACGGTCCACTGCTGAACCATGCCGCATGGTCATATAAGCGAGTCTTTCAAATAAACCGTTGGGCGCCTCCACATTCCCGATCTCACCGAGGAAGAACAAATCCATGAAAGCGGCCAAAGGCTCGGGATTCATGGAGACAGACACACCACCTGCCATTATGACCGGGTCTCGTGAGGTTCTGTTTGCGGCCAGAGGCGCAATAGCCCCCTGCATCAGAATAATGGGGACATTCAGGTAGTCGTTTTCAAAAGGGAGGCTGAAGGCCACTACGTGGAAATCCCTGAGCGGCCTCGATGATTCCACTGAAAGAAGCCTTGCAGATGATCCGGACCCGGATGACTGTTGCCCGGACTCTAAAAAAAATCGCTCCGCAAGGTAAAAAGATGATGAATTCAACACGTGATAAACATGCTGAAACCCCAGGTTTGACATGCCGACACGGTATGAATTCGGATAGACAAGCGCTATGCGTAACCGATCAGCCCAGTTTTTACGTATAGCGCCGGTTTCTTTTGGTGGAACCATTGACGTTTATTTACACTTCAATCGTTTTTAAGGGCTATGAAGCCACTTTTTCCAAAAGTTTTAACCGGCGCCATTTACCGGCTCATTGTGATATGTTTTGGCAAAATCCAGAAAATCCCTGTAAGCCTCATCCAGGTCATAGCCAAGCTTGTCCGAGTGGGTTGCCATGCCCTGGTGGAACCATCTATACCACCGATCTATCTTTTCAGGAGGATCCGGTATAAGTTTTTCAAACAGATCAGTGCCGGGATATGGCGTGACCATGTTAATTTCCACATGATCGGGTCTGATCTCCCTGATGAGTTTCCTGGACAGTTCTATGTCCTCCGGAGTCTCACCGGGCAGACCGATCATGAAAAAGGCATGTGTTCTGATCCCGGCCTTCTTCAACAGGCCGAAGGCCCTCTTGACGTCCTCGTTCGTTTCCCCTTTTCTGATCATCTCCAGGATGCGCGGGCTCCCGCTCTCCACACCGAGCGTAACCCTCCGGAAATTAGCCTCTTTCATCTTCATGACGAGAGCCTCATCCAGCGTGTCCGCCCTAACCCCTCCGGTGAATTCGAAGCAGTTCAACCCTTGTCTGATTATCTGTTCGAGCAATTCCATGGTTCTTTTTCTGACCACGGTAAAGGTGTCATCAACGACCTTAACCACGAAACGCCCAGGACGCTCTTCAGCCTGATCAGTTCCCGGACTGTCCAGAGAAGCCGTTTTAAACGCGCCTTCCTTGAGAAGTAGAAGCTCCTCTATTATGGAACTCACGGATCTGAGACGGGCTTTTTTACCCCAAATGTTCCGGGACGCGCAATAGGCGCAGTTAAATGGACAACCTCGCCCGGTCATCAGCACTTCCCCGAAGTATTGGCGCCTGTCTATCAAAGACCTGTCGGGTATTGGCAGTAAATCAATGTCGGGCACGAGCGCGCCCCTCGGGTTGACGCGAATCTCTCCATCCCCGCCGCGCCAGGCCAGTGATTTGACATCAGACAAGTCCCTGCCCGCAGTCAGTGAGTCCATCAATTGGAGTAAAGCGATTTCACCCTCGCCGGCGACGGCAAAATCGGCTCCGGTGTACCTGAGGCTTTGTTCCGGCAGCACACTCGGGTGGCTTCCGCCAAGAATGACCGGTAAACCCTTTAGCTTTAACCTTTGGGTCAACAGCCTGACGGTATCCATGGCCCCTGAAAAACATGATATGCCCACAATGTCCGGGTTATGCGAAAGTATCAATTTTTCAATCTCAACCCAGATGGAATGACCGGGATTGTCCAGCAAGGCGATCATTCGCGGTATTGAGCGGTTCATCATTATTTCCGGGTCTTCACCTGACGGATCAGGGCAGACCAATTCCGGGACCGTGACACATTCGCCATCCACAATGGCCGTCGAATGTTTTCCCGAATTCCCGACATAAGTGGCCAGGTATAGAAGGTTCAGGGGGTATGTCTTCATCTTGGGCGTTGTGACGCCGAAAAGAGAATAGAACGGTGGCCGGACTAAAACTATATTCATTTGTTATCCTGCTTACTTGTGATTAGTTACCGGCTCATGACAGGAGCCTGTCGAATATTCGTGCGTAAGCCTGCGATCGCCTCTCCCAGGAATGTTCGCACGCCATGAAACTCATGACAGATGCCTGCCGGCGCTTGAAAGACCCGCTAATGATCCTTTCACATGCCCGGACCATGTCATCAACATTTCCATGATCAAAGATGATCCCAAAATCGGTCTTTTTGACTAGTTCATTATTGATGATCGGGGATTCCGAAACGACTGGGAGTCCGCCACGCAAGTAATTGATTATTTTGGAAACATCATTGTCAAAAGCATGAAGGCCGGTGGCAAAGGCCAGTCCGAGGTCGGCATGAAATATGTAATTCCATAATTCGTGCTCGGGTTTCTCGCCATGGTCTTTAATCCTTGAGTCCAAAGCGCAGGAGTCATCGCCGCCGTACATGCAGACCTTGTTCAGCCCTATCAGGTGTATGTCCGCCAAATGTTCAAGTCGCCTTGCCGCCTCATTAAGCAGGTACAGCATCCGCGGGGCCGCTATGCTACCGAGGAAGAGGATGTTCCTGCGCGTGCCGTTGAAAGGGCTGGCCCCCGGCGATGGTATAACCGCCGGACAGCCTGTCGGAACCAGTTCCACCGGAGTTTTGTCCCCATATATGTCTATCCAGCGTTGACGGTTCTCCTCGTTGTTTACCACCACTACATCGGACCTGTCCCGAATGACTTCCTGAAAATGGATAAGCTCAGAGCGGTTGGCCTCATCGCGCTCAGGAAGCTTCTCATCAATCACTCTGACTATCCTGGAAACGACAGGACCGTCAAAAGAGTCCAGATATTTTAGTGAACCGTGGTAGGATGTCTTTATGAGGTGGTATCGGCCGCTGTTACTCAAGACGCTCACGGGTCTTACGGGGATGCCGTTTTCGAGCGCTCCCCCTGTTAGGACCGGGGCCAAGATTTCGGTTTCGAAACCGAGCTTGGCTAGGCCCGAGCTGATTGCCCTAAGACGGACCTGGTCAATGCCGCTGGGGGAAACAAAGGGTGTCTTGTGAAAAAGTATTCCGATTCTTTTTTTTGTTGGCGCCATTGGAAGCTACAGCGAGATGCCTTTCGGGAACTGGAGTCAGCTGCTTTTGAGGCTCAAAAAAAGCCTGTAGTTGTGCTACACTTTCCATAGCAATATAGTTCACCGGCGCGATAAATGCCAATTTCAGGAACAATGAACAAAAAGATCAAGCTGTTGATAACCACGCCGGAGTTTCCTCCCAAACAATGGGGTGGATTGTCTCGCACCGTTGAAAAAGTCTGCTTGCATGCGCTTAGCCTGGGACTGGACGTTCATGTCGCCTGCTTTGAGATTGAACCCACCAGTTTTGTGCTTCTGGACGAAAATGTTGAATCATCCGACTACCAGGGGATTAAGCTTCATCGCGTCAAACTCGGTAGTGAAAACTTTCTTGAGTCCGAGCGCGGACTCTGGGATTGCTCTCACAACCTGACATTGCAGATGATGTACCAGTCAATCGAAAAACTTGATCTTTCGGAACATTTCGACCTGTTCCATTCGTTCTTCCTCTATCCCGTCGGCTATGTGACAGGTTTACTGGCCACCAGACGATCAAGGCCCTCCATAACCACAATAGTCGGCAATGATGTAAAAAAATACATATTCAGTCCGGAAAAGGCCGCCGTGTGCAAGAGTGGCCTGGATAACGCCGATATGGTGATAGGCCTCAGTAATGACCTTATTGAGATGGCCGACGCCCTGACTCCGATAAAAGACAAGTCCCGGATCATTTTTAATTCCGTGGCCATCCCGGAAACTGTCTGGGAAAAGGCGCGTCAAGATACTTTTGTCATCGGCGCCGCCGGCATTTTCAAATACGCCAAAGGCTTGCCGTATCTTTTCAAGGCAGTGGAAAAGCTGTCTAAGAAATACCCGCTCCGTCTGTCACTCAAGGGACAGTTAAGAGACTCGGAGATCGACATCTACCATTACATGCTCAACAGGTCCGGAATAAAAGATATTGTTGGTTCGCCCACTCCACTTGACCACAGGAAAATCTTTGACTGGATGATGGGCCTGGATGTCTTCTGTCTGCCATCGTTGACGGAGGGTTGCCCGAACATATTGATGGAGGCCATGGCGTGCGGCGCGCCCTGTGTAGCCACCAGGACAGGCGCCTGCGACGAGTTGATTGATGACGGCCTCGATGGACTGCTATCCCCATGGGCCGACTCCGCGGCCCTTGCCGAATCGATCGAGTATGTTCTCGAACATGAAGCGGAGGCTCGGGCGATGGGTCGGGCGGCAAGAAGAAAGGTTCTTGCTTTTTCAACCGATTATGAGCGTTCGAAGTGGTCAGATGTTTATGATCATTTTGTCAAATGACATAATTGCTTTATAATGATAAAGACTGGCGGTGATACAAGTCCGAATGGCAGGGGCGTTCGAAAGTATTCTCATGCAAAACCCTAGAAAAAGATATCCCGATGATCACTGGCTGCGCTCACATGATAGCGCCAGGGCCCTGGAGGCTTATCTTGAGCAGCAGAGCAAGTCTTACAGTGTAGTGAAAAATAATTTTATCAGTGAACTACTGGGTGATCTTTCGGGTAAGCGCTTCCTCGACTATGGTTGCGGCGCAGGGATGTTCAGTGTCCATGCGGCTAAACAGGGCGCTATCGAGGTGGTGGGTGTAGACGCCGAAGACTCGGTTCTGGCCACAGCCAGATTCTTTGCCGACCGTGAAGGGGTCGGCTCAAGATGCGCTTTCATCCAGAGCGCCACTTTTCCATCCCTCCCGAGAATCAGAGGCTTTGACGTAATCCTGCTCAAGGACGTTATCGAGCATGTCCCTGACGACCAGGCGCTGGTGGAAACAGCAGCCAGATATTTGACGCCCGGCGGTATAATGGTCTTGAGCACTCAGAATTCGTTGTCCCTGAATTACCTGATTGAGGGAACCTACCACAGGAGAATACTGGGTGAAAATAACTGGCAAGGATGGGATGAGACTCATCTGAGATTTTACACGTCGTTGAGCCTGAGTAGAATTATTCGAAAGGCCGGCCTCGAGCCACAAGCATGGCGTTCAGTTTACATAATTCCTCATAAAATACCCAAGCCGGGATCCGGCGGTAAGGCATTCTTCAGGATAGAGGCCTTCAGTTGGCTGGACAAGACACTCGGCGCTGTATTCCCCTACAATCGCCTCGGTTGGAACATCATAGTCAGCGCCCAGGACCCGGGACTGGCGCCAAGCAAATCCAGGATAAATCCGGTGATTGAACGCGTGATGCCCGCTGCCCCTATTTCGGTCAACAGGGACGCTCTGGAACTTAAAGACAGAAAAACGCCCGAACCCAAAACAGTTTAGGTGAATCATTAAAGACGGTTTCATTCCGTTTCAAGTAAAAATCCTTCTTCCCGTCCCCTGTCGGGCTGAATACGCCAGACCTTCCCGCCAGGTTCCAGCACATATAACGTGTCGTGAGGACACCTGATCATCCTGGCGTCGTCCGGCTCCATTTCCAGCCACAATTTCAGGAAAACGCGGTTGAGGCCGGCATGAGCCACTACCAGTATTGTTTGGTGCGCTTTCAGTAAAGTTATCTCATCGATGAAAGATTTCACCCTGTTCTCTGCGTCCAGATAGCTTTCACCCTCTGGGGGCCGATCATCCCAGGATTCACGAATGGTACTGGACCATCCCTTCACATCGCTGCGGCGCATTCCCTCCCAGATTCCACAGGAAAGCTCCACAATGGAATCCCTGAAGTGAATGGGAGCGCCCAATTGCTGGGAATAAACCGATCCGGTGAACGCGGAGCGACCTAATGTGCTTGCATAAATAACCGTGGGATTCTCAGGTTCGGCCAGAGAGGGCAGGCGCTTTATTTCAGGGGCCCCGAAATAGGTCAGCAGTGAATCGGCGCGTCCCTGAATGTAGCCGTCACGATTGAAAACCGTCTGGCCATGACGCGCCAGAATAATTTTTTTGTCATAAGGCGCCATGATCGCCCAACTTCATTAATCCATATTTGGTAATTGGATCATATACAATTGTTTGTTTTCAAAAAATGTTCATCAACCACAAGTTTGTGATAGTGTTATCAGTATGAGCAATTTTTCCAACTTTGTCAAAGCCGGCTTATGTTCAGCCCTGTGGTTCGGCTACTCGCCGTTCGCTTCGGGAACGGTAGGGACCATTCCGGCCGTGCTGCTTTTTGTGTTAATTCAAAAGCTTTTTTCCGGCGCATGGCAAACCCTGGCGATTATGCTCGCGCTCATCGTCACATCACTTACCTGCGTTGTTCTTGGGCCATGGGCGGAGTCCTACTGGGGAAGAAAAGATCCGTCAAAATTCGTACTGGATGAGGTTGCCGGTTTTCTACTGACGGTAATGCTCTTCCGAACACCGGACCTGCTGCTGACCGTAATATGGGCTTTCCTGGCGACGCGTTTTTTTGACATAATCAAGCCTCCTCCGGCTTTTCAGGTCCAGAGCGCCCCTGAGGGATGGGGCATCCTGCTCGATGACCTGATCTCATCGCTTTACGCAGCGCTATTCCTGCATCTTGCAAACTGGATATTCCCGTTGGCGTTCGGCTCCTCAGGGGCATGAAGGTTAGGCTGACGCCTCCCGGATCGGGAGGTTTCAGAAAAACCGCAAAACTTTTTCTCTTGACACAGGGTTTTTAAAGTGGTTTTATTGTTTGTTACATTTAATGGAGGCTAGAACATGTACGCCATAGTCCAAACCGGCGGGAAGCAATATAAGGTCAGTCCCGGAGATCAGTTGAAGGTCGAAAAGATTAAAGGCGCCCCAGGCGACAAGGTTGAACTTGGTCAAATCCTGGCGCTCATCGAACCTGATAATGTCAGGCTCGGCTCTCCTGTGCTCGAGGACGTGGCCATCAACGCTACGCTCGTCAAAACGGCTCGTGACAGAAAAATAATAGTTTTCAAGAAGAAACGCCGTCATGGTTACCATAAGAAACAGGGCCATAGACAATGGTATTCTCTTCTAAAAATAGACAATATATCCGTCAGCGGCGCGCCTGAAGTGGCAGTCGCGACCGAAGCGTAATCAAGGAGGTATAACCATGGCTCACAAAAAAGCGGGTGGAAGTTCCAGGAACGGTAGGGACAGCCCAGGCCAGAGGTTAGGTGTCAAACGCTTCGGCGGTCAGGTAGTCAGAGCGGGTAACATACTTGTTCGCCAGAAAGGCACCAAAATCCATCCCGGCGAAAACGTCGGCCTGGGTAAGGACTATACTCTTTTTGCCCTGATCGACGGCGTAGTCCAGTATCAGGTCAAGGATCGCGGCCGCAAACAGGTCGCAGTATTGCCGGTAGCTGAATAAGCCCCAACCGGCCCTCCTTGCGGAGGGTCTTTCCATAACCGTCGGACTAGGGGTAGGCATCTTTGCCTCCTCTACCCGGCCGGCCTAAAAAGCATTCAATTGAAATTCGTAGATCAAGCGCGCATAAACGTAGTATCCGGCAAAGGCGGGAACGGTTGTCTTAGCTTCAGGCGTGAAGCTTTCGTCCCCAAGGGTGGTCCGGACGGCGGCGACGGTGGAAAAGGCGGAGATGTCGTCCTTTACGCCGACCCTATGATGAACACTCTACTGGACTGTCAGTATCAGCAACTTTATCGCGCCAAGAACGGATCACCCGGATCCGGATCCAACAAGACCGGTAAGAGCGCTCAGGACATGATCATAAAACTGCCGGTCGGAACTCTGGTTTACGACGCACAAACCGATGAACTGCTCTTTGATCTGGATGAGCCTGAAATGACATTCATCGTGGCAAAGGGCGGCGATGGCGGTAGAGGCAACGCCCGGTTCGCATCGTCCAGGAACAGGGCCCCGCGTCGTGCCGATGAGGGATATCCTGGAGAGGACAAACTCGTTCGTCTTGAACTTAAGCTCATTGCGGATGTAGGGCTTGTCGGACTGCCGAACAGCGGAAAATCCACGCTGATATCCAGGGTAAGCAACGCGCGTCCGGAAATTGCCGATTACCCGTTCACCACGAAAGTCCCCGGTTTGGGGGTTGTCAGGACTCCAAACGGAAGAGACTTCGTCATGGCGGACATCCCCGGCCTCATTGAGGGGGCCTCCCAAGGCGCGGGAATGGGCGACCGGTTTTTGCGACATATAGAGAGAACCAGACTACTGCTGCACCTGCTGGACCCTAACCCTTCCGATGAGCTTTCGGCCATTGAGCGTTTCAGGATAATCATGACCGAACTGGAATCTTATGGGGCAGATCTGCTCCATCGGCAAATGTTCGTAGTGATAACCAAAATGGATATTACAGAAAACGCCGCTGCGGCCGAAGATCTGAGGAAAGTTCTGGAGGCTTCGGGCATGACGGTTCATTGTATATCCGCAGTCACCGGTCTCGGAGTTCGTGACCTAATACTTGCCGTCTCGGAAAAATTAAAAAAAATGAAATAATCCTGCTGGATCATCAGAGGGTTCTAATGGACCATATAACCGTTCGCCAAAACATTTTGGGTCATGTAAGACGGGTCGTGGTCAAGCTCGGCTCAAGCGTCGTCACCACCGATAATGGCCTGGACCGCAGGATGATCATGAACCTGGCCGATGACATCCATGCCATGCGCAAAAGTGGCAAGGAATTCATTATCGTGTCTTCCGGGGCAATAGCCGCAGGTGTCAGAAGACTCGGACTCAAGGAAGGCGCAAGAACCATACCTCAAAAACAGGCGGCGGCATCCGTAGGACAGAGCAGGCTCATGACAGCCTATGACGAAGCGTTCGGGCGCTACGGCATTCGCGTTGGACAGATGCTGCTCACTCGCGATGATCTCACTCACCGACAAAGGTATCTCAACGCCCGTAACACACTCATGACACTTCTGTCATGGGGAGTGGTGCCGATAATCAATGAGAATGACACGGTAGTGGTAGATGAAATCAAGCTGGGCGATAATGACAATCTCTCGGCCCTGGTAGCCGTTCTCGCAAGCGCAGACCTGCTGATCACGCTGACGGACATAGAGGGCCTGATGGATTGTGATCCTCGTGTCAACTGTGACGCCTGCCTTATACCGGTGGTGGAAAGTATCACTCCGCAACTCAGAGAACTGGCCGGCGGGACATCATCATCCGGAGTCGGTCGCGGAGGCATGGCCTCCAAGCTTGAGGCAGCGTCCAAGGCGCAGGTTTCAGGTGTGCCAATGATCATCACCAGGGGAAAAGTCGAAAATGTCATCGCCCGGGCGCTCGCCGGTGAATTATGCGGCACTCTCATATTGCCGGCAAAAGAGAAAATGTCCGCGCGAAAAAGCTGGATTCGATACAATCTGAGGCCCGAAGGCGCCCTGCGTATAGATAAAGGCGCTGCGCACGCTATTGCGCATGGCGGGAAGAGCTTGCTGCCCATTGGTGTCGTGGAGGTGGAGGGCAGTTTTGACGATGGGGCGGCCGTTGACGTTATTGATCCTGGTGATAACAAGATCGCCGTGGGTCTGGTCAACTACCCTTCAGATGAAATTAAAAAGATAGCCGGGCGCCAGACGGCGGAAATCGACTGGATACTTGGTTACCGTCGCTATGACGAAGCCATACACGCCGATAACCTGGTTGTTCTGTAGGTCCTCGTATTCAGAACAATGAATCAAAACATGCTCTTAGATATTAGTAACAATAAAACTTCAACAAAAACTTACGTGGCCCTTGACTTGCAATCTCACCCGT
>CAZGVM010000069.1:0-14741 GCA_964528855.1 uncultured Desulfomonile sp.
GTCTTCCACAGTCTGGAGCGCTGTAGTGTCCAGGTGGTTGACAAATCTTGGTTTAACGTAAAATTCGTGATCAGGGGCTTCATTGTCCCTTGAGAAATCAGCAGGTTTAAAATGATCAAGAGTGCTGTTTGTCATTGTGTGGCCCCTGAACAATTCTGGGGGCGCTACTGACGCCCCCAGAGGATACTGATCAATTTTCTGGTTGTCAATTTTTCTAGCTGGGCGAGCCTTCCTTACATATCTGATCCTTTAAGGCATCAGCAGACCATACCGCCATTGGGCCTGACGCTCCTCTCGGGTCCATACGGCAACGGTACCCCGTTTGTTCGATTCCCTGATTCTCCAGTAATGTCCAGCTATTCTTGAAATAGCAACATTCATCATTGAAACAAACATTATGAACTTCACCACCCCAGGTGGAATCCAGTGGCATTTCAATAGGATCCATATCTGCGCCGCAATGAGGGCACTTAGCTGTTGCTGACATTATTCCAAACTCCTTGTCTGTTAGTTTAAAGTTGAATCTATTTTATTATCAGTCTGTCTGAAGCTCTCGGCTTTCAATCGGTAATATGACCCAGTTCATAAATCCGAATCTTCCTTTTGGCTTCTGATTTTAAAGGTAAACCCTAAATAGGGCTTTCGCAAGCGGATGTCTGAAAATTAATGATGTAAATTTTGTATAAATTGGTTATCCTGTCCATGTTTACTGAAAGTTTCCCGTTAATTGACTCCAACGACCGCCTTCTGAAGTTTCAAGAACTCAATACGCGGTAGCATGTCAGCCTCAAAAACCGAAAATATTGAACAAATCATATTGAAAAGCATCAATGAAGGCGTAATCACCATTGATTGCGCCGGTTTTACGCGGTCTGCAAATCCATCAGCCGAAAGAATTCTCGGGATGGATTCAACCAAATTCGTTTCTAAACATTTTGAATACCTGCTCGGACCTCATGAAAATGTGGCCATGAGAATGATACTAACGAGGTTGATTGAACAGGGGTTGCAGACGAGTCACGCCGAAACTGTCTACAAGCGACTGGATGACCAAAGCATTAGTCTTGCTATTTCTACTAGCGCCCTCGACATTCATGAATGCTCTGCCGACATGGAAACATTCGTGGTCGTGATGAGGGATATTTCAGCGTTCAAAGCGCTTGAGAAAGTCAGAAAAAAGGCCGTAAATCATCTTGCGCATGAATTGGCCACGCCGATTTCGGTCATTCAGGCTTCGGTTGGTATTCTCAAACAGCAGGAAAACGTCCCGGAAAAATTCAAGCGTTATCTGGCGAGAATAGAAAGAAATCTGGAGCGGCTCCTGGGCATCGAGAATATTGTTGAACAGATTCTTTACCCTGTTCATCGTCTCACGGAGAGATTCAATTTAAAAGATGTTCTGGAACTCACTATCAAGAGAATAAAAGAGGACGCCGGTTCCAGAAAAATTGATCTCCGTTTTCCCCAGACAGACTTTATCTGCGACAGAACAGATCCTGTAACTTTTGAAACCATTGTGACGACTTTGGTAAAGAATGCAATCGAGAATACTCCTGACTCCGGTTTAGTCGAAGTAAAACTTACGTATGAAGGATCAAACCCCATTTTGGCAGTGGTGGATCGTGGTGTTGGAATAACCATTGAGGATCAGAATTTCATTTTCGAGGGATTCCATCATACTCAAGACACAGATGACTATGCCACAAGAAGGCCTTATGACTTTAACGCCGGCGGTAAGGGCCTCGAACTGTTAAGGCTCAAGGCTTTATCGGAAAGTGGCGGATTCGATCTTTCTTTTGAAAGCTCACGATGTATTCATATTCCCTCTTCGCATGACATCTGCCCGGGAACAATAGAAAAATGTCCTCACATAAAACTTCCCGATGAGTGTCTTACATCCGGTGGTTCAACTTTTTATGTAAAATTTTTTGTGGGGGATTGACATGACACCAGAATTGAAATCACGATTGGATGCTGTTTTTAGCCCTGAATCGGTGGCTATAGTCGGCGCTGTTCCGGATCCGGCAAGAGTAGGGCACGCCGTATTGGACAGCCTTATCACCGGGGGATATCCCGGAAAAATTTTTCCTGTACATCCTAGATACGACTCAATTCTGGGTTGCAAGGTAATTAGATCACTGGATGATCTTCCTGAAATTCCTGATCTGGCAGTGGTCGCTCTAAACCAGAGAGCGTCTGTCGATACGGTGGGGCTCCTGAGCGCTATGGGAGTGAGGGGGGCTGTCGCATTGGCTGGAGGATATTCGGAGATGGGTGAAGAAGGGCGCCTACTCCAGGAAGATCTCAGGAGAGCGGCAGGGCCCATGCCCATAATTGGGCCTAATACTTTAGGGTTTCTCAACGCAAATTCAAATTTGAATGTTACCTTTTACCCGCGTGTTCTGCATCCGGGAAACGTCTCTTTTTTGAGTCAGAGCGGCGGAATTGGTTGGACGCTAAAGACAAAAGCAGACGATGAAGGGCTTGGAATTGCAAAATGGATTGGCGTAGGTAACCGAGTAAACATGGAATTCCACGACTTGTTAGAATACCTTGGAGACGATCCGGAAACCAGGGTTATCGGCCTGTTTACAGAAGGAAGTTCCAACCCTCGCGCTTTCATCAAAACCGTGGAATCAATTACCCCTTACAAGCCAGTGGTGATTTATAAGGGCGGAAAGGGAGACAAAGCTGACCGGGTTACATTGACCCACACCGGCGCTGCCGCCGGATCCGACAAAATATGGACCGGCGCTCTAAAACAGGCCGGCGCTCATATAGTAAACTCAGCCGCAGAAATGATCACCGTTTGTAAGGCCTTATCCATAGGAAGAATACCTTCCGGCAACAAAGTCGCCCTCTTTACTCACACAGCCGGCCCCAGTATAGTAGCTTGCGATATTCTCCAGAATGAGCCTAATTTTCACCTTACTGAATTGAGTGAGCTAACTCTGGACAAAATATCCCGAATTCTTGGTCCCGGAGTGCCAGTCATTCACAAGAATCCTGTTGACGGAGCGGCAGGCGCCTTTTTACCGGAGCCTTTTTTTAAAATTGGCAGGGCAATTATGGAAGATGACGCGGTTGATTGCCTCATCACCATTTTCTGCGAACACAAGAACTGGATTTACCCTACTGAGGAAATCATAGAACTCTCCAAGAGCTTTAACAAGACTATTGTGGCCTGTTATATCGGTTCAGCGCTGACGATAGGGGCAGACAGGTCAGCGCTTCATCTGGCCCAGATTCCTGTTTATCTCACTCCCGAGGAGTCGGCTGTGGGTCTGGCGGCACTATTAAGAAGGCTCGACCAGATCTGAGCGCTAAGGTCTGAAGCCTGCTAACGCTATTAGTCTTCCGGGATTGGCCCCATCGCGCCTGTAAGAATAGAACATCGTACCGTGGCATTGGGTGCAAAGGCCGAGATCTTTAACATTCGCCGGATTGACTCCTGACTCTATTAACTCATGCCGGTTGGTTCTCCGGAGATCGATGCGGCTTGACAGCCTGTCGAGGCCCGAAACCGGATCAGTTATCATGTATGATTCAATAAATCGGTATGCATCCGGTATGGATTTTCTGAAGGGTTCTATAACCTTCTCGTCCACCTCATAGCAGCATGTTCCAACTGAAGGGCCTAACGCCGCTATAAAATCTGAGGGATGGCATCCAAAAGCAGTTTCAAGTTCCAGAATGACCTTTCTGGTTATTCGCTGGACTGTTCCCCTCCATCCGGCGTGAATGGCTGCAGTAACCCTCTTGATCGGATCAATTATGAGGATTGCCTGGCAATCGGCTGTCTTTATTGACGGATAACAGCCTGTCTCGTCGCTTATGACCGCGTCCCCCAATAAAGGTTCAGCGTCTTTTTTCAGAGTCACTATTTTTGATCCGTGAATCTGATCGATGAATACTATTCCTGAAGGATCAAGATTTAATTGCCTAGAGAGAAAATGATAGTCTCGGTCATTTTCGTTTTCGATTTCTTTGTCGGGTGATTTCTTAAAAGCTGGAATCAGATCCAACCTCATGGAGAAGACCATGACTGCGCCGGAATAATCATCAAGAATTACTTCGTAAAAGGTTTCCTTTCTCCGAAAACCTTCCAGTTCCTTTGACATTTTTTTTTGAGATCCGACGCCGGCTGTCGGTTGTCCGTTATAGTCAGGCATGTTCGCTTATTTTATCTTGGAATGGGTTTTGGAACCATGTGATTTTTTGGATTTCTTTTCAAGAAAAAAATTCATCCATTCTTCCACGTCTATTTTCAGGGACAAATGTGTTTTCTCAGTCATGCTAAGTTTTTCTTTCGCGTCATCAATCTCATGTCTGAAATCTCTGGAATTCACAATTTTTGCGCCTCTTGCAGACACACACGCACTCAGGTCCCGGTCCGAGGACACTACTATTATGTCCCTCGGGCTAGTGGACCTTCTCACAATGTCTATTATCCTCTGGTCCGCGTCTGAACCCGATTTGGCATAGGATACATGCACCCCCCTCATTCTTGCGCCCTCAGGGAAATCAGGGTCCTGAGCGCCGTCAAATACAACTCTTACCTTTTGTCTTGTAGCCTTGATAAATATGGCCAACTCACTGATGAGTCTTTTGCGTGATTTGTGCGGGTCCGGGTCAAGATTGCCAAATCCGCCTATTACATTATTTCCGTCTATTAAATATGGCATACTAACGTATTACTCTGAAACTTCGACAAGCCTCAGATCATTCCTTTGATATTTCTGCATAATTACTGCGCTTTCCAGATTCCGACAATCTCTTTTGAAAATTATCACAAATTTTGTTAATTTTCTTCTTTCACTCTATCGCTCCTGAAGATAGGATAACACACTTATACTTTTTTTATTTAGCAATACCGACGCATGAAAAAACAAAGACCCTAACAGGGATTCTTTCAGACATATTTGGAAGTTACAGGGAGTTATAGTGGCGCAAAGTCTGGCTCGAATCAGAAATATAGGCATCATGGCGCATATAGACGCCGGTAAAACAACATTGACCGAGCGAATACTCTTTTACACCAAGAAGATTCATAAGATCGGAGAAGTTGACGACGGCGCGGCGACGATGGATTACATGCCCCAGGAACAGGAGAGAGGCATAACCATAACCTCGGCAGCGACAGTCTTTACCTGGAACAACCATGAAATTCACCTAATAGATACTCCCGGTCACGTTGATTTCACCATTGAAGTTGAACGATCCCTTCGAGTTCTTGATGGGGTTGTTGCAGTAATTTGCGCTGTGGGCGGAGTTGAACCACAGACGGAGACAGTTTGGCATCAGGCCGAGAGATACAGTGTTCCCCGAATCGCTTTTGTGAATAAGCTGGACAGGATAGGCGCCGATTTTTACAGGGCTGTCGCCATGATGCGTGAACGATTGGGAGCGTGTGCGGTTCCCATTCAGATTCCCATGATTGTTTCGGATGAATGTAAAGGAGTCATTGACCTCATCCGCATGAAAGCCATGATATGGGACGCCGCTAATCAGGGTGAAACCTATGAACTGATCGATATTCCTCAGCAGTTGCTGGAGGATGTTGGGCAAGCAAGAAAATTCATGCTAGAGAGCGCAGCAGAGCAGGACGAGCAATTACTGGAACAGTATCTCGAGAACGATGACCTTGACGAAAAGCAAATCATCGAGGGGCTCCGAAAGGGCACGATTGCAAACAGAATTGTGCCGACTCTTTGTGGAACCGCCCTGAAAAACATGGGCGTTCAGCCGGTCATAGACGCCATAATAAATCTTCTCCCGTCTCCACTGGATATACCTCCCGTTGTTGGAATCAACCCGGAGACAGGCCGGGAAGAGACAAGACTGCCCAAGGTCAAAGAGCCGTTAAGCGCCCTTGCGTTCAAGGTGATCATGGACCAGGGCAGAAAAGCCGTGTATGTGAGAATTTACTCCGGAGAGCTGGAGGCGGAAACCGAGGTTTATAACGCTTCCCGAAAGATCAGGGAACGAGTCGCCCGCCTTTTTCAGATGCACGCCAACAAGAGGGAGAAAATCAAGTCCGCCTCAGCAGGTTCTATAGCCCTTGTCGTAGGCCTAAAAGATACGCGCACAGGAGATACCATCACTTCTACTTCCCATCCTTTGATCCTGGAAGCGGTAGACACATACATTCCGGTCATTTCTATCGCCATTGAGCCAAAAACGAGGGCAGATCAGGAAAAATTGCTGGGCGCACTCGAAAAGATCGCCATGGAGGATCCCTCTTTCGTTTTCAGTGAGAATCAGGAAACCGGACAATTGCTCATCTCGGGAATGGGAGAACTTCACCTTGAAATCATTCTCGACAGATTGAACAGAGAATATAATGTTGAAGTTCAAACCGGCAAACCTCAGGTCGTATACAAAGAAACCATTTCCTCGTTAGGATCGGCTCAGGTGGTGTTCGACAGGGAGATTCACGATGTCCGCCACTATGGGGCCGTAGGTCTTTCGGTGAAGCCCGGATTCAGGGGCCAGGGATTTTTGTTCAAGGTTTCGGATCAGTTGGCTACAATGGCGCCGGACTTGGTGGGGTTTGCTGAAACCGGAGCTCGGGAGGCCACTCTGGCTGGAACGCTTGCAGGCAATGAAGTGGTTGACATCATAGTGACACTGGATTCTCTAGGTTCGGATTATTCACTGATGTCCGGTCTCGGCGTGAAAGTGGCCGCATCTCAAGCCTGCAGTGAGGCGTGTAGCAAGGCTTCTCCGGCATTGCTGGAACCGTTTATGAATATTGAAGTAGTTGTTCCCGACGAATTTGTGGGTGAAGTCATAGCTGACCTCAACATGAGACGTGGACGCCTCGAGGAGGTTGTGCCCAGAGGAAAGACATCCGTCGTAAAGGCCGTCTCTCCTCTTGCAAGCATGTTTGGTTATTCGACTTCGTTACGGTCAATTACTCAGGGACGCGGCATTTTCACCATGCAATATTCACATTATGACACCAGGGCATAGGTTTAATGCAAATTGAGTTAGGATTTCGAGAAGCTAATTTACATGTTCTTTTAAATAACCGTCTTCCATTTCGAGGATTTGGTCAAAAATGTCCAGTGATCTGTGGTCGTGCGTAACCACCAGGA
Source organism: uncultured Desulfomonile sp. (assembly GCA_964528855.1). Taxonomy (GTDB): domain Bacteria; phylum Desulfobacterota; class Desulfomonilia; order Desulfomonilales; family Desulfomonilaceae; genus CAITZA01. The sequence continues at coordinate 7,101 of CAZGVM010000069.1, forward strand.
CTCCTGATCCCTGTTCATGAGCTATTTTTGCAAAAAGTTCCATCACCTGGCGACCACGAACGCTGTCCAGAGCGGCTGTGGGTTCATCGGCCAGTATGAGGTCGGGGCTGTTTGCGAGGGCCCGGGCTACCGCGACTCTCTGCTGTTGACCGCCAGAAAGCATGTGAGGCAGGTTTTTCATTCGGTCAGCCACACCTAAATAACCGAGTAGTTCAGCTCCTCTCTCTCTGGCTTCTCTTGCCGGGACATCATTTATTTCGCATGCTATCTGAACATTTTCCAAGGCTGTCAGGAAGGGAATCAGATTTGCTTTTTGAAAAACATATCCGATATGTTTTCTTCTGAAAGCCCTGAGATCGACGTGAGCTTTTGGCCCGGTCATGACAGTTTGACCGTCCATCATTATTGTTCCACTGGAAGGCGGATTTATAAGACCTATTGAAGTCAGGAGAGTGGATTTCCCTGCCCCGCTGGGACCCAACAAGCCTATGACCTCTCCTTTGCCCAAAGAAAACGACACGTTATTCATAGCAATTATTTCGGTGTTGCCGCTGCCGTAAACCTTTGAAAGCCCGAGAACTTCTATGGCTGACGTCTTTATGGTCATGACAGCACCTCGTTAGGCTGAATCTTGAGGGCCTTCCAGACCCCAAGAGCGCTGGAGATGACCGAAATCAACAAAACTATGCCTGCGAGGTAGAACATCACTTCATTGGTGATCAGCACCCTCCTTGGGAATCTGGGAAACAGAATGGTACCCAGATAATAAGCCAGTATGTAGCCGATTGCGCCCAACAACAGAGCCTGTTGAAGAATCAGTCCTAAAATGACTCTGTTTCTCGCCCCGATCAGTTTCAACATCGCTATGTCATGGGCTTTGTCCAACGTCAGCGTGTATATGATCAATGCCATGATTATGGCCGATATGATGACAAGCAGAGCTGAAAACAGTCCTATCTGTCTTCTTGCCCTATCCACCGTCCCTTTCAGCAGAAAATCCTTCTGCTGGTCGGATGTATACACGGTAACATCTTTCCACCCTGAGATTATTGAGATGACCTGCTTTTTGTCTGCGTCTGGTTTCAACTTCACCAGGACTGCGCTTACCATTGGCCTTGCCAGACCCGGCAGTTCGGAGGATGCGCCCTGTGCCCTCTCAACGAGCGATGGCTGGGTGTGACCTATGTCTTGCCTCAGAACTCGTGTTTTTCTAGCCTCACGTTCCAGGCGAACAGACTCGCCCACTGTCTCAAACTGAATGTTCAGGGCGTCCCTCACCGTAAAAAAGCCCAGCCCATCACCTGATTGACCGACCATGCCGCTGGTGATGCCCACGACTTTGTAATAATCCTTGCCCAGTTTGATTTTTTCTCCGACGTTGAGTCCCAGTAATTTGTCCGCCACCATTTCATAGTGAGCGGCGCCCAGGTGACGACCGGCAATCAGCGGTAGCCATTCCCCCTTGTCATCAGGCCAGGAAAGTCCCTGGACTACTATTCTAAGCTGTTTTCCGCCATGTTCTCTCTGGACGGTATGCGAGACGAATGATCTGGACAACTGAACCCCTGGAACCGATCTGAGTCGATCCTCAAGGTTCAGAGGAACCTTTGATATTTCGGCAAAAGGCCCGCGAGTTTCATTCTGGACTATCCACAGGTCTGCATCGATCCGGTTGATCAGCAATATCGCGTCGTCAACAAGCCCTTGGTAAATTCCGCCCATGCCCATTACTATCATCAACAACAGGCCGATGCCTACCGAAGTTAAAACAAATCTGGCCCAGTTGTGGCGTATGTCTCGGATGGCTAGATTCATCTGACGCTTACTCTAAGGCCGTCCCTCAAATCGGCTATCTGAGCGTTTTTAACTATCAACGCTCCTTCAGGCGGCCCTTGAATGATCTCTACGTTGGTGTCCCCACGGATTCCTGTTTGAACCGGATTCCAGAAAATTGTCGAACCTTCGATTCTAAAAACTCCGGGTTGTCCATCTTTCCAGATCAGAGAAGAAGCCGGAACGGCCAGGGCTTGAGCCTTGGAAGAGGTCTGTATGAACACTTCCGCCCGTTGGCCGATAGCCCAGCTTTCAGGTAATTTCTCGACCATCACATCGACCTGAAATTCTCTGGTTTCCCTATCTACCATTTTTCCTACTCTAACCACTTTTCCATCGAGTATCTTATTGGGCTCGGACCGGAATACTATTTTGGTAGTCTGATCGAGGTGTACACCTGCAATGGCCGATTCCTCGACCCAGGCTGAGATCCAGAGTTCCTGCAATGATATCATCCGGAATATCGAAGCCCCAGGAACCACAATGTCTCCGACTTCCCTGTCACGGCGGATGACTAGGCCGTCAAACGAACTTAATATTCTCGTGTCGGCAAGCTTTGCTTCGGAGTGACGTTGTCTCTCCTCAGCCGCTTTCATGAGCTTCACTGCTTCGGCCACCGCAGCTTGCGAACGTATCACATCAGCCTCTGCGGTGGATAATTTTTCGCGGGTTTTTTCCACATCGGACTGCGATATACTTTTGGAAGCGACCAGGCTTTGAAATCGGCTGTAATCCCTTTCAGCCTGTTCAAAAACAACCTGAGACCTTGCAAGCTCCGCCTTAACACGATCAACCGTGGCCATGGAGGCGTCCAGTGACGCCTTGTAAATGCCGACTTCCTGCCTAAGTTCCACTTCATCGAGTTGGGCCATCAGTTGGCCCTTCTTGACATGGTCATTCTGATCAACGGCCAACTCCGTGATCCTGCCCTGAATCTTTGCGCTCACCGTTGTCTGATAACGGGCCTCGAGTGTGCCGGTTCCCATGATTTCAGATACTACTGATCCCATGGTCACTTTGCAGGATTCCACGGGAACTCCCCTGAATTTTACCTTGTAGACTGCAATCAAACCGAGAATGATCAACACTCCCAGAATGATTTTTGACCTGTTCGACTTAAAAAACGATGCGATGTTCATATCTGCGCCTTCATCATTTGTTGAAGAACTCTCGGGGGCCTCCAACATTCATAAAAGCTGAATTAAAATTACGGTACAAAGAGTGATAATGCTCTATACGATGCCATTTCTTGAGGTAACCTTGGGGTAAATCATCCCTCTCTTCAACCCCGCTCCAACCACCGGGGGTCGGATATGCGTAATAGGGCAGATTCTTTGGCACTCCTCTGATTAATACCACTTGAGGTATCGCCCACTCGCGCCGGGCCATGTAAATTCTGTGCATTCCATCGTTGATTATTAAATGCACAGACCCGTCATGTTCAATCGATTCCTCCACAATCGGCGGCAGAACATCGACCGGCTCTGACGAATCATTCAGCGTCAGCCTCACAAATCCGTTCAGTTCGAACAGATCCAACCCTCTCTTTTCAAGCGCCCATTTTAATTCCCTGACTTTCATGAGTTCTCCACGCAAAATATAGTTCTGAGGTGGCGCCATGAAATTAGTGGATATTTTTTCAAGAGAAATGAAGGCCTTGTCGTAAACTCTGGTGTCAGGCGATTTCAACATCGTGACCTGACGTAATCTCGTCACAAGCTCTTCTTGGGAAAATGTTTCGTGGTTGATGATGTTCATGGAGTCCTTCCAGATATCCGAAGCTTGGATCCGCTGTTTGGATTAGATGTTATTCCTGGGGTTTTCGATGAAATCATTTAATCTGGAGCTGTCAAGAACACCGGTCTCTCCAGGATCTGTCGCAGGCATTGTTCTAACGGAGGAACCTGTTATCACCGACATCATCATGTTGCGCGAATCATCGGATATGGAAACCTGCTTGAACGCCCTTATGTTTTGATCTGATTCCATGATTCGGCGCCAGAAAAGATCAAATTCCCTGTTTTTGGACTCATACGCCTCCTCATAATAAATCTCGCGGATACCAGCCTGAATCAATTGCTTGAAACACCAGTTGCAGGGTTCAAGTGTGCAATACAACGTGGCGTTTTCCAGAGATATCCCAAAACGGGCCGCTTGATCTATCGCATTGACTTCAGCGTGGCTGGACAGGCAATAATTGTACTTATCACCGTCATGCGCTCCTATCGAACGTCTGAAACAAAAATCCGGTCCCTTGTCGGTGCAATGAGGGGCTCCATGCACAGCGCCATTATAGCCCGTGGCAAGTATTCTGTTGTTGCGCACAATAATCGCGCCTGTTTTCCGCGAATTGCACGTGGATCTTGCGCTGACCAGTTTCGCCAGCATCAGAAAATATTCATCCCATGAGGGTCTGTTCATAATGAAAACCTTTTATTTACTGATTGAGTCTCAAGGTTACATTTTTCAGAGGGGTCGGATCAGATCTTTTATTTTTCCGGATTCTACCACCTCAAAAAAATGATCCGCCAGCAAATCGCTTATCTTTGAAACTGCATCCCATCTTCGGATACGCTCTGAAGGGTTGTCCACAAAGATCGTGAAATCGCTTCGGTCCGGTATCCGTTTATCCGGTAGCAGGTCTATGAAATCCTCACCGGGATACAATTGTAAAACCCTGTCGGTGACTTTATCCGTGGGCCTTCGCCACGAAAGCCTCTTGTCAAACCACCCCGGCGTTATTCTCTTTTGATAATGAAAGAAAAGCGTCAAACCATCCGGGCCAGGGTCATAATCCTGGTTGAGTTGATAGTCAAGCAGACCCCCGTCCCGATACACTTGGGCGCCCAACCCGGGGATGTCACTCACTCCGGCTATTATGTACGGAAGAGAACCCGTGGCCAATGCCACAGATTTCAGATTTGCCGGTTCCAGTGGATGTGACTCTCCCTCAAATGATCCTCCGACAAAACGCGGACGCACGTTGCCGGAATAGAAGATAACCCTTTCGTAGAAGACATTCATCATCCTGGAACTGAAGACATTCATCAAACCTGCGCCGATCAGCGCTAATCCCTCCACCCTGCGGTTCGATGAAGCGGCTGGGCCTTTGCTTCGAACCACATGCACAGCCACATCAAAATTTGGATTATCTATTATGTGTCCGACGTCATCGTCAGAAATGAAACTCTCAACGTTCCCTCTTATTTTGCCGGAAATAGTCGCTGGCGTGTCCGAAGCAGTGAAGACGTTCCTCGAATACGCCACACGCAGTTTTTCATAAGCCTCCAGTGGATTTCTGCACGCCATAGCCAGGCATCGCCAGGCCCCTGCTGATGAACCAGCCAGTAACATCCTACTTCCATCAGCGCGTACCAGAAAGCCACTCTGAATAAACGCCCGGTCCAATCCTACTGAAATAAACCATTTGGGCCCTCCTGCTGGACCGGCAAATACACGAATTCTTTCCTTTTTAAGGCCCTCCTGCCTTAACATGTCATAAATGGCAGGGCCTGCTCTGAACTTGAGGTATTCTTTCATACGCGCAAAATACCACCAATTCATCCATTCATCAACATCGTATCTATAAAAAGATATTATACTAACAAATACAATATTTTATGCTAATTTAATGTTGTTTTTATATAATTCAGATTCTCATTTTATCTGTTAAAATATTATATTATATGTTGTTTTTGTCTTGACAAAATATTTCAAACAAGTAATTAGGTAAATTCAGTTGGTTGAGAGCGGAGAAAGGGTATGTTGAGAAGTAAACATCATACCTATCTGGTTTTCTTGTCTTATTTTCTTTAAAAAATCCTCCGTTCACAAATAGATCAGATTTCACCTTATGAGTGGGACACTCACCTCCCGGCTCACTACCACGCTCATAACTGGTTGAAATCTCCATAAAAAAGTTTAAGAATCCTCCTCTACGGCGTCTTGTTGGAGCGCGTACGGTCAATGACGTAGCGCGTCCGCGATAGACGACCGCGCGCCAGCTATTCCCACTTTTCTTTCACCAAGAACTCTAATTTACTTTATGTTTGATTAAAAAAATAATTACTATTAGATTGTTATTATAATTTAATAATGTAATATTTGATATTATGTGCATAACATATCATTTAATATAAAATAATACACATTAGCTAAATATATTCTTGGAAAAATATACATCATGCAGTTTATTCTTGAGTTTTTTTGCTTGACAAAAATGCCATAAAATTATTTAAGCGATACCAGTGAGTTCGAGCTGGGAGGACAGGGCAATGATAAGAAGCACTGTTACGCTATTGGTTTGTCTAGTTTTTATTATTTTATCTTCATTCGCCGTTTCGGCAAACAACAACTTCATACAGGTCAATATCGATCCGTATGGTTCAGGCGTGATTGACGACCGCATGTCGGGCATTGACTCATCCGGAGTTGATTTACCCGCACCCCAGGGTCTGTTAACAAAAGCTGTGGGCTCGTCGCCGCCGGAATTGGTCCAGGCAGGGTATGGGATGAGACCTGTGAGCAAGGTCAAGACGCCTGCCTTGTGTCCACCTGGTGTCAACTGTGGCCCGGGCCCTGATCCTGTATGTATTTTACCCAAACGATTTCCTCGTCAGTGGGAGCTTTCAGCGCAGGCATTCTATGCCAGAGTCAAAGGCACGGTCCAATGGCCTGGAGTAGTCGGTGGGCTGGCGGCCACCCAACTGGATTTCAACAATGATCTCGGAGTGCCTGAGCACGCTTGGTTGTGGCAATTCTCGGCCTATTATCAACTCACTCCATCATGGGCCGTCTTTTATACAATCATGCCGACCAATCTTAGTTCAGTCTTCAGGACTACCAGAACCATCACCTTTGGGAGCCTGACTATCCCGGCGGGAACACAATTGTTCAGCAATTGGGATAACTATTACCAGTCGGTTGGACTTCAATACACCGCTATAAACGCCTGTAACGCCAGAGTCTCTGTGTATGGAGCCTGGTTCGCCAATGAGCAAAAACTTTCGGTCACTACCGGTATATGCGGCGGGACTTGCTGTAACATGAACAGAACTCGCAATATGGCGCTCACAGGTCTGGAATTCCAGAAATGCATAGATAACAAGTGCAACGGCGGCGCCTTATCCTGCGACACCAGGGCTGGTGTGGCGTGGCTGGACGGAACCTGGGGCTTTGACGTCCAGGCCGGCCTACGCTATGCGGTGCCAATGGGGAACAACAGATGGGGCTACGCCAAGGGCGGCTACCGTATAATCAACCTCTATGAAGACCGAAACAATCTGCAATTGGACTCCAGCCTTAACGGCGCCTTTGCGGAACTGGGTATCGTCTTCTAGTCCTCGGTTTGGCTGGAATGGCGCCGGCGCTGAATGTCCACTTAGTGTATGGGCTTTAAACTCTCCCTTGAATGAATGTCCATCATCAAGGAAAACAGCGATGAATAAAGCCCTCCTCCGGCGCCATTCACTATTTACATCAACCCTGAAAAAATGAAAAGCCCGAAAACGGCTGAAATTAGCCGCCCCTTTCTGGGCTTTTCACTGAGAGCGAAAGGGTATGTTGAGAAGTGACTCTTTCCTATCACAAAATAATTCACAATCAAGTTTTTTTTTTTTTTTTTTCAAACAAAATTATGCAGTTAAGTATTCAGATGTATATACAAACTGCTATTACAGTAAACTAAAATACGTTTTAATTTAGCCTTCCAATAACCTATATTAATTAAACTAAATTATCTTACACCTCTTTGTCTCATCATCTTGCGCTTATTTTACCACTGGCGCATCAAATCAGCCCAATCCAGGA
>CAZGVM010000070.1:0-14707 GCA_964528855.1 uncultured Desulfomonile sp.
AATCCTAAAGGTCGCTGATGCCTGCCTGATGTCTGCCGGTTGGTGGACTGGATTGCTGGTAGATAGATTTGGTAAAGGCCGAGTGAATTTGCTCGTTGGCAGACAAACAAGGCTCTTGGACTCGAGACTCTTTGGATGGCACGACTCTGCCCGAGCATCTAATTAAAATTATCCTGATACCTAGCGTAAAATAGGGTCAGGAATTATCCGGAAGCGAATCAGCTGATAATGCGTCAAAAAAAGTTATCAGTTGCCTCGGTTAAATGATATCTTACTTTATCTTCAATGAAAAAATCAGTTTTCAATCGACCGTCTACCTTGAACTAGCGGTCAATATGTTCCTGACGAGGAGGAATCTATGGCAAAGTTTCTGTTTGTGTTGGGATCCGGTTTAAGTAATGCGAACAGTCCCACGAGATGCTTTCAATTCGCTCAGATCGCCCATCAGGAGGGGCATGAGGTCAACGTCTTCCTTATCGATGAGGGAGTTGTGTTTGGTAAAAAAGGAATGACGCAGAACGTGGTGGCTCCAACCGGAGAAGAAATGGATGCGGCCATGCAATATGTCCTGAATAATAAAATTCCTCTCTACGTCTGTACCCCTTGCGCCAAGGCGCGTGGAATAACCGAAGAAATACTGGTGGAAGGGGCTCAGTATGGTACAGGGAAAATACTTATCGGAATCGCGGCCAATTCTCAGGTCTTTAATTTCTAATCACTGGTGTTTTTATCCCCAGATTTTTTTTGGGGTTGGAGAAACACAGATAACCAGTACGACGGAGGAAGTTCCACATTTGGAACAAAGACCTTGAAAAAATCTTTGTGCGCATCCGACTTATGTTCGAGCCTAATGTTCCCAAGTCCGTCTGACCGAAAAATTTATGCCTCAAACCTGAGGTCTAACGACAGCCTCAGGCCAAAGCCAGTACAGTTCCGACTAAGGAGATCACAAGAACCATGAGGGATATTTTTGTCATTGTTTTCCACCTGAAAATTTTTGCCATTTTAACACTTTGTGCAAAGTAAATCAAAATAATATTAAATCTTTAAGGCGTCTTTGCCTGAGCGGCCCGGTTGTCGACGTTGTTCACGAACAGGCCTGATCAGATTAAAGGTCTCCAAACAAGATGTAGCCGCTCCAGTAATGCGGATGTTCGTAGCCTTCCCTCCGCATTTCCACTTTTGCTTTCTTTAGTGATTCTTTTTTGGACTCACCGTTTTTGAGGCGCGTGAAAAACTTTTCCATGAACATTGTGGCGCTTTTTTCATCGACGTCCCACAAAGACATGAGCACGCTTTTGGCTCCGGCATACTGGAAAGCTCGAGCCATGTCTGCAACCCCCTGTCCGGAGTTTCCACTACGGCCGGAGTCCGGGGGTGAACCCAGCAGGGCCACTACGTCGGATGGCAATCTCAATGAGAGTATGTCAGAAAGTCTCAAATAACCGTCAGTCCCCGGAGCAGTGGTTGAAAGGGCTATAAAGGGCTCATCAACAACCGGGCACGAGTTTGTCGTTACTATGGGAGTCGCAAATATTACGTAACCGAAACCATCACTATTTTGAGAAACTCTGGTTACCAGATTGGATTTGTTGATCGTATTAAGGGTTACAGTGGGGACCTTGCTCCCGAATATGTCATCATTCCAGGAAAAGATTGGATCAGCTATAATCAGGGCATTTTTTGGCGGTTTGATCTTGCTCGAAATGGTTTTGTCCATACTCATGGATGATATCGATTCGTGAAGGCTCAAAAAGTACCGATCGCCTAAAAAATTGCCAGGTAGACGGCTACTTTGGGATGGATCATTTTTTCCCGTGGTCTCAGGCTGAGATGAATTGGTTTTTATTGGGATGACCAGGGCATCGAAAGGCAGCAGGTTGAGAATGCCGTCAGGAATTATTTTCAGTGAAACACCTTCCGGGACATGTTGAACAACTCCCTGAAACAGCCTGTTAAATAGTGATGAGGCCTGATCATGGTCGAAGTTTTTCGGATTCTTGTCATCCAGAGTTTTCCCAAAAGCAGCTACATCCGCTTCCACGTCCTTGAGCGACTGACTGATGAAATCGGACTTGATGATTTTATTGTCATGTATAAGTTGGACGGCTACTCCCTGGTCGAACACATCAAGAACGATTACGTAATCACCCGGAGTCATGGGAATTTCAGTCAGCCTGAAAGGTCTGGGATATTTGATTGACGCGTAAGCCGGGCGTTTTCTCCAGAGTTCTTCAGAGACACCGGTCAATTCCTTTTCCGACTGGTTTACCAGAATTGAAATATTGTCATATTTGGTTTTGTGTTTTTGTTTATCCGTGGAGTTCAGCTCCTTTTTGAGAGCCGCTATCCTGTTGACAAGAGTCGTTTCCTCTGACACAAGATCGCGCGGGACACCATAGGTTTTCGAGGGGGCTCCGTCAGCCATGTACGCGCTAAATCGTCGCGACCTGAGCAGTTCACCCACCTCGAGACCGCCCTCCGGATTGTCAAGCCTGAACTTGGCATGAGCCAATCCCTTGTATGCCTCGGATGGTAGGAAGCCATTTATTTTGTTGTTAAAAAATTGCTTCCTGTCTGATGGCGCCAAAGTGGATCTAATCGTTTCCGAAACATTAACCGCGGAGTGAAACGCGTCCTGGGCCTTTAGGAAATTCTTCATTGCCAAGTAGGTTTTCCCAAGCCCCGTGTATGCGGAAAATTTGTCATTGGGATTTCCATCGTCAGATAGGCGCGTCAGTTCTCTGGAGTAGACGGACGAGGCCATCTCATAATCGCCCTTGATCAGCGCCAGTCTTGCGAGGCCCGCAAGATTGCCGGTGCTGTTGAGCAAAGCCTCGGCTTCCTGTGTCTTGCCCAGGTCCATGTAATAGCCCGCAACCACGGCGGTGGATTCATCAGTTGAAATGCCGGCCTTTTTCATGAGCTGAAGGGCATCGAGGGCTGATTTAATGCCTTGATCATATTTACCGATCTGAAACAGGGTGGCTGCAATTTCGAGCAGGGCTGCGGATTCGTCCCTGGGATCCCCCAGCTTTCGAAACATTGCCAACGCCAGTCTGTGACTTTCAAGAGCCCTTTCGTATAGACCCAGTTTTTCATAAATGAGGCTCACGTTATTTTGGACTGTTGCCTCATCCTTAATCAGGGAACTGGTCTTGAATCTTGCCAGAGCCATTTGATAGCAATCCAGAGCCATTGCATAGTCACCCAATTCTCTGTGCAATTCCCCCATGTCGTTTAGAATCCTGGCCTCATCATCTGCCTTTCCAAGTTTTCTAAAAATTGCGAGCGCCTGTTCGTAATGTTTAAGGGCGTCGGGATAATCGCCGATCGCTTCGCAAAGACGTCCCATATTATCCAGGTCTATAGCCTCTCCAGCCTCATCGCCAAGTTTCTTTTTCGTCTGGAGCGACTTTTTGTAATGATCGGTCGCCTTCTCATACAAGGCCAGGTCTTTGAACAAAACCCCCATATTGGTCTTTGACCCCTCGTCCGGGATCTTGATGATCTGTTTGTCCAACTGCAGAGCCAGTTTACCAACCTGAATCCGGTCTCCCTGAATCTCCATTTTTCCATAGGCATCCCATGCATAAAGCATTTCCAAAATAAAAAATACCGTCATAATAGGCTTGGTCAGCTTCATTTCAATTCACCTGTCTTCAGGAAAAGGGTCTCATTGGTGTTGCAAGAGCGCCATCTTTCATATTAAGGATCATCGCATCCGCCATCCGGCTCTACTGAAAACGATGATGAAACCTGTGACCATGACGAATGTCAAAGGTCACAGTCGGTCTCCCATGACTGATGGTAAATCTAAATCAGGAACTCCTCAATATCCTGAGAGGCATGAAGATGAAAAACACATCGATTGCGCTTGTCACTTTACTGGCGATGATGACGGCCTCGCTCCAATTCGCGGAAGCACGCGGTCCCGGCGACCGAGACAGGAGAGAAAAGGAACAACGTTCTTTCAGCCCGCCTCAATCAGGTGGAGCCAAAAAATTCAGTCCACCAGCCGGCCCTCCATCTATCAATCGTTCGAACCCGCCAGTTCAATTCTCTCGGCCTCCGTCTGCTGAAAGTTCCAGGCCGAGGTCTAATCCGGCCATCCGGCAACCATCATTCAGGCCTCAAACCGTTCAGCCACAATTGAACATGGCCCCCCGAGTCCAGCAACCTCAACGTCCGATAAATGTGGAGCGTCCCAGGCCGGAAATGGGCCCGAGACCCGGAGTCTCTTCTCCAATGCGGTCTCTTCAGCAACAGTTACCGCGCTCGCAGGTAAATCAGCGACAGCATTTGAACGCGCCGCCAACTCGGGGTTTCACTCCTGAAAGGGGGCAAGGCTTCGGAAGGGGGCCTGCTCAAAACCAGTTGCGTCAGTTTCTTAATCTCCCCGCAGGCCCAACCAGTCCGCAAAGGCAGCAAGGGTTAGGCAGAATAGGGGCCGCAGCTTTGGGCGGGGCGGCCGGAGCTGTGGCGCTCGACCAGATGCTCAACAGAGGGAGACAACCCTTGCAGAGCGCCGTTCCTGGACACATGCCAAACAAGGGGTTCCAGTTAAATGAAAGAATGAGCCCGAGATCCGCTCAAGCCATCAGGGACAACTTTCCCAGACGCTACCCGAACACTTTTAATAAAAGCTGGTGGTCTAAACATCCTAATTTGTCGAATTATTACTGGCATAGAAACGTCTGGCCTTATAGGCCGTGGAATTACTGGTGGCGCCCAGCCACGTGGGTGGCGCTTAGTTCATGGATAGCATGGAATTGGGGGCCTCCGTTGATTTATAACTATGGATCCAATTTTTATTATGACAACAGCTACGTATATCTTAACGGACGCCGCCTGTGTTCAGCCGTTGACTACTATGACCAGGCTATTTCAGCCATAGCCCGTATTCCGGACGTCAATGACGATGCTGATCAATGGATGCCGCTGGGTGTTTTTGCCCTGACTCGTGATCCCTCCGTTGAGTCAAATGTGGTATTGCAGCTTGCAGTTACCAAGGATGGCATGATCCAGGGAACATACTTCAACGGTGAAACCGGGGTGACCAAACCCATAAAAGGAATCGTCGAAAAAGAAAATCAGCGAGCTATATGGGCTTTTGCCGATGAAAGCGGCTCAACTGTCATAATGGAAACCGGTGTTTACAACCTCACCCTGGAAGAAGCCGGTGTTCTCGTCCACTTGAGCAAGACACAGACCGAACAGTGGTTTTTGATAAGGCTAAAAGAACCGGTTGGACCGGAAGACGCCGTCCAGTAAGACTTCTAATGGGGCGTTCCGGAGGTTAGCTACTCCAGGTAACGCCCCGATTCATTACCAGACCGGGCGCGTCCGGTCACACTCCCTGTCATATCGTCAATTCCTCAGGTTTTAGTGGAAAGCATAACTCCTGTAAGGATCAGGGCTCCACTGATAAAATGCGAAGCCGTCAAATGTTCACCCAGGAAATACAGCCCGCCCAAGGCGCCAAAAAGCGGCAGGCAATAGTAAACCATGGAGGCTCTTGTGGGGCCTATCATGGCCACGGACTGGTTCCAACTCATGTAAGCCACCACGGAAGGGCCTAGGCCGAGATATAGTATCGCTAGAATGTTGTTTCGTGAGAACACAATTGATTCCGCTGTTGAAAATTCCCACGCAGCCCACGGTATCAGCAGTAGCATGCCAAAAACGAACATGGAAAAAAGAAAAGGGAGCGGGCTTAGTTCGGTAGGTCTTTGTTGGACCATCACACTATAAAGTCCAAAACTTGAAGCCTGGGCAAGCATCCATACGTCACCCGGATTAAAACTCAACGACACCAGCTTCGAAATTTCCCCTCCGGTCACAAGATACAGCACTCCTGTTGAGGCGATCACGAGACTGAGTATTCTCCTCGCGGTTAAAGCGTCCTTCAGGATTATTCTTGCGAATATTATTGTAAAGATTGGTGAGCAAATGGCGATAAGTGTCAGGTCCACCGCTTTCGAGGAAGCCGCAGCAATGTAGAGCACGGTTTGGCACACAGTAATTCCCAGGAAACCAGTAAACCCAACGTAAACCCAATGCTTACGGATAACATGGGCTTCCAGACATGTCTGGCGTATCACAAACGGCGCCAGCGCCATGATCGCCACCAAGGAACGAAGGACAACCAGGGTCACTGGAGGAATTGATTCGCTCATTATCCGCGCTACAATGAAATTTCCAGACCAGATAAGGGTGGCGGCCAGTACCAGGACGTAACCCTGCACAGTCCTGTTTCCCGCGTCAGACATCAAGTTTCTTGATTCTCCTGCTTGATTTCGCAATGCCGGGATAGTAACACAACGCGCCTAAAACACCAATTGCGCCTGACCAGGAGGCGCTTAAACCCGAAAAGCCGCTAGTTAAAAGGGAGATAACGTCATGACGAGGCATGTCATGTGATTAGGAGGGGCAGCCTGCTAAGGGGTAGGATAGGATCTGAGAAGTTTCCAGTTTATCGCCAGGATTACCGCCCGTTCAATTTCACTTCGGTTGAACTGAAGAATCATACACAGTTCCCCGATGATTTTCTTGCTCAAATTTATGTGAAATGTGTCCAGGCCGGTTTTCCGCCTCTGTTTAGTGTCAGTTGAGATCCGGTTTCGGGATGTGTCCCAGGCTTTTCCAGCGACACCACGTTTTTCCAGGTAGCGGGTAAAATCGGTTACAGCGCCCTCTACAAAATTACTCAGACTCTTGCCTGATATTCGCTTGGCCGACCACAACTTCCCGGCAATCCACCCATCCAGTTGCAGGGTCACGATCAGTGTTTCATTAAGGGACCATACATCCGTTTCATTTTCAGGATTTGCATCGAAATCGTGGATGTGACGCCGAATGGCGGCCTCGATCAGGTCAGGTTCACTTTCCGAGCAATGGCTCAACGCTACTGAATCGTGAAGGCATTTAAATCGTGGTTCGGTCTCGGACCAGAAGCTCAAATCAGTCTGTGTTCCGCAAGCCTTGCCCCAAAGCTCGACCGCATTGAATATTTCTTCGTCGATAGTCTTGTCGTGCCATTGAGCCAGTTTTTTGAGTGCCCTGAATTCGGGTTCTGAGAGTCGCAGTTGACGGCAAGGCTTTCTTAAAGGAGTCATGTTGTTAAAACTTTTATTAGCTTCAATTTGCATCAAACTGTTCCTCGACGAATCAGGTTATGTGGCGCTAAATCGGTTTGCAAGCCGTTGTAAAGGGTATGGTAAAACTTACGCCCCAATTATGCCGACTGATTGTTAAGATTGTGTGAGGAAAACATTAAAAGTGAGTTCAATTAATTTGACCGGAAATGTCCCATGATTCCACAGGATAAACAATTGTTATACCAGTATTATAGCCTTCAAAAGCTCATGCTGTTTTCATCACGCTTGACATAATGGCCTATATTAGTTATTAAAACCAACTTCCGGAGCGTTAGCGGATTCGGAGAGTAAAATAGTCATTAGGTGAATGATTAAATCTGGCTATCTTGCTGTAATAAATAATTTAATAAGATAGGAACACATTGCGTTTATTAAAAATCCTCGTATTTCTGGCCATTCCTGCCGTATGCGCAGCAGACGCACACAAAAATTATTTTGACATCTACCTCAAAAACGTGACAACCCGGCTGCATTTTTCAGATTATCCGGGACCCATAAGCCGAGAGCTTGCAAAAGTGGCGTTGGCCCGCCAATCGCTGGAAGACGGTATAAACCGGAAAACGGATCTGAGTATTGCCGGCATATCGACTGGTGGATTCAACAAGACCATTGTGGAAGATGTCGTTTCTTTCAGTTGGCTCAAGGTGGGCTACGCTTATGATTCGGAAGGTGGACGCTTCTACCAGTTCAAAGGTGATCAGGCGAACGTGTATTCTGCGCTATGTATAGCCAAACTTTTTGATTTCTATGTGGACAGATTTCTGGTAAAGGAGCAGTCGGCATGGTTGACGGCGAAGGAAGTGTCCCGGGCGATAGCCCTGCAGCCGGATTCGTTCGAACTCAATCACATGTTTTACAACCAACTCCGCCCGGAGAAAACCATAGAAAAGGCCAACAGGCTTTTTGGCCCGAAACATGATTCCGTCATTCAAATAGTCAACCAGGTGGCGCCGCACTGACGACAGCGTCTCCACCGGGAACGGGTAGGCAGGATGAACAGAATGATTCCGAAAACCATCAGGCGGTTATGGGCTGAAGACATCGGTCTCACAGGACTGTTGGTCATCCTTTTTGTGGAAACGTTCGCGATTTATCCTTTTCTGGATTCCGATTTCAGTAACCTGATCATGCACCTGATTTTTTTACTGGTGCTTGTTACCGGGGTGATGGCTGTCAGCCGCACACCCAGATGGTCACGTATCGTGGCCATGGCCGCCGTAGTAGGTCTGGGTTTTCGCTACTGGGGACATGCATATCCGAGTTCAACAGCCCTGATTGTGAACATTTCACTAAGGGCTGTTTTTGCTGCAATGCTGATTGCAGTCATCCTCATGCACCTTTTTAAACGGGGTCCTGTGACGCGTCACAGGATTTCGGGGTCAATAGCTGTTTACATGCTCATAGGGGCCATGTTCGGTTTTCTGTATTTTGTTGTTTTCCAACTTGATCCGGGGGCCTTTAACCTGGACCTTTCACAATTCGGCGATGACTCACACAGATTAATGGCAAAGATGGTATATTTCAGTTACATCACCATGACCAGTGTGGGTTTTGGCGAAATCATTCCGGTCAGCCCAGCCGCTTGCACCCTCTCCATGCTTCAAGCCTTGATTGGACAATTATTCCCTGCTATATTATTGGCACGCTTGGTGTCTTTGGAAATGGAAGATTCTTCATACAGACGAAGGACTGAAGAAACCGACGAATAGCTATTGCTCAAAGGGGCGTCTTCGGTAATTGCAGGCCAATCTTTTCCTGGCGGTTTCTGATTAGAAAACATGCGGTCATGATCTCTCCATTAATGCCTGTAGCGACCGAATCCATTATTCCGTCTCCACTCAGGAAGATTTTCATTTGCCGCTACGACGATTAACACTGATCATAATAGTAGCCACTTCTCTAGCTTTGGCCGGGACTCTTTATGCCGTTTCGCGAATCATAATTCTACAGAGTTTTGGTGATCTGGAGAGGGCGTATGTGATAAAGAATGTTGAGCGGGTGCTCGATGCTCTGGCCTATGATGTGGCGGCGCTTAATCTCAAGGCGGCGGATTGGGCGGAATGGGATGACACCTATGTTTTTGTGGAAGACCTCAACCAGCATTTTATAAAAGAAAACCTCACCGATGAAACTTTCCAGATAATTCGCGCAAACCTGTTACTTTTTCTGGATGCAAACGGGAACGTCAAGTATCAGCAAGGCTTTGACCTGGTCGAGGCCAGGCATGTCGATCTTGACCAGAGCGATGTTCAGGCTATCCTCCAGAATCCGAAATTGAACTCACATTCTCACGAGAAAAGCTTCACAGCCGGTGTGGTCTCTCTAGCCAAAGGTCCGATGCTTGTCGCTTCAAGGCCAATTCTAAACAGTCAGCACTCCGGTCCGATAAAGGGAACTCTGGTCATGGGGCGTCACCTTGACGCAGCCGAACTGGATCAAATGTCCAAGCGGGTGCATGCTGAACTCTCCATGAGAGGCGTTACCGACGCCGTATCTGATGGAGATTTTCAACAGGCTGTTATGAAACTTCGTCAAGCACAGGAGCACTCGGTCTTTCCTTTGTCTGACTCCGAAATAGCAGGCTTTGGATTAATAAAGGACGTGGCAGGGGAACCGTCCTTTGTTGTCCGGGTCCTGATGCCACGGGATATAACGAAACACGGTTCCTGGACGATTAACTATCTCTTGACCTCATTGATCATAGTCACGGCGGTGTTTGGAGTTGTGACGCTCGTCGTGCTCGAGAAAATGATGATCAGCAGGTTGATGTCCCTGGAAGCCGAGTTGCGGGCGATAAGTCAAGCCAACCGTGCGGATCTCAGGGTCACAGTGAGTGGATCGGATGAAATAACCAAAGTTGCCTGCAGCATAAACATTGCGCTCGAATCACTCGAAGCAGGCGCAAACGAATTACGAAACAGTCGTGACACTATCCATGCTCTATTGAACGCGTCATCCGACGCAGCGGTCCTGATGGACAGGAACGGACGTTTTCTGGCCATGAATGATGCCACAGCCACGGCGCTAGGATCATCGAAGGATGCGCTGATAGGCTGCAATCCTCTTGATTTTTTCCCGGAAGAAACATCTAAAATAAGGCGTGAAAAATTTTTCGAGGTGATCAGTTCGGGCAAATCAGTGAGTTTTGAAGACACTAACGGAGACAGGGTATTTCATCACAACTTTAATCCTGTCATAGGTTCAGATGGAACTGTGGACAAGGTCGCTATTTTTTCCCGGGATGTTACCAAGGAAAAGAGAACCCAGCAACTGCTCATCGAAGGGACACGTCTGAAGGCCATTGGCGAGATGGCCTCGGGTGTGGCTCACAATTTCAACAATATCCTGGACCTGGTCATAGGAACTGCTCAAACCGCTGAAATGCAGTTAGAGCGGGGCCGCATAGTTCAGACTATGGACAGTCTCAAAAAAATATCGACAGCCTCCCAATTGGGAGCGCAAACAGTTAGAAGACTTCAGGATTTTGCAAAAATACAGGATTCCTCAAAAAGCTCGCCTGCCAGGTTCTTTGACTTGAGCAAGACGATCCAGAGCGCGCTGGAAATGACTGTCTCGTTATGGAAAACCAAGCCTTTGAAAGAAGGAATCAATATTACGGTCGAAACGGATCTGCAAAAGGATTGTGTCATATCAGGCCGTGAGAATGAAATTTTCGAGGTAATCATCAATCTGCTCAAGAATGCTGTTGAGGCGATGCCGACAGGTGGTAAAATATTTATTAAGACGGCGGGGTCAGACGCGAACATACTGTTTCAGATCCGTGACACAGGAGTCGGAATAGACGAGGATGACCTGGACAAAGTTTTTACTCCATTCTGGTCTACAAAAGGTTTTCGCGGGACGGGGATAGGGTTGGCAAGCAGTTACGGCATCATTAACAGCCACGGCGGCGAACTCACTGTGGAGAGTAAAAAAGGCTTCGGGGCCACATTTACTTTTGTGATCCCGAAGCCTCCTGTGTAGCTCCCTGACTACCCCTAGTGAAAATTAACGCATGTTACCGGTTTTTGACCTGTGAGGCCCTGGATAAGGTTCCTTACGGCCAGTTCGGCCATGGATGTCCTGGTCTCTATGGTGGCGGTCCCGATGTGAGGCAAAAGCACTACGTTCTTGAGTTCCGCCAAGCCCTGGGTTAGATCAGGCTCTTTTTCATATACGTCCAGTCCCGCGCCCTTTATGGCCCCGTCACGTAACGCTTCCACCAACGCCTGCTCATCGAGCACCGGACCGCGAGCGACATTTATCAGGTAGGCGGACGGTTTCATCATTTCAAACTCATCTCTCCCGATCAGCCCCTTGGTTTCCTCATTTAAATCGACATGCAGCGAAACGAAGTCGGATTTTCTCAATAGTGTGGGTAAATCAACGTAAGTTGCGTTCAGTTCAAGTTCTTCCGCTTCGGTCAGTCTGCGACGTTTGAAGTAGAGCACAGGCATATTAAAGCCTCTGGCCCGCCTGGCCACTGCTTTTCCAATAGCGCCCATACCTACTATGCCGAGGATTTTCCCGGATACTTCGGTTCCGAGGAAGCCAAAAGGAATCCATGCCCCAAATTCTCCGGCTCTCACGATGTGGTCCGCTTCCACGATTCTCCGGGCGCAGGCCATGAGAAGAGCGAAAGTAAGGTCGGCTGTCGAGTTTGTCACGACATCAGGAGTGTTGGACACCAGAATTCCTCGAGCGGTTGCCGCCTGGACATCGATATTGTCGTATCCCACTCCGCAATTCGCTATCATTTTCAGATTCCGCGCGCGCTCCAGAACCTCCTTGTCAATCCTGTCGCTTATCATGCACAGAAGCCCGTCTTTATCGAAAATCTTGGACAAAAGTTCAAAACGTGGAATTGGCTGATTTGCACGGTTAAGAGTTACTTTGAATTCTTTTTCAAGTGGTTTGAGACATTCTTCTGGAAGATTGGCCGTTACAAGAATTTTCATCTCCTACCTCATGATTTTAGGGCTAATTGAAGGATGACACAAAAAATTATGAAAGTTAGTCTATCATATCTACGTCGGTAAATTCATCGAGATTTATCAGCACTGTCCTGTTGAACATTTCAACCGTAAGCGCAATCTGACCTTTCTTGGAGTGTCTTGTGACAACGCCCTCAACGCCCTTGAACGGCCCTGACACGACGATGACCTTTTTGCCCGTGGCTAACCCCGACCTTACAAAAAGGTCCTTGCCGACTTTCAGCGCGATGACCACCGACTCAAGCTCCCTCACGAATTGATCCTGGTTCGGAACCTCCAGGATACGGACAAAGTCCTTTGAGTCATACAGAAGGGGATGCTTGTCCTTGTGGAGAGCGAAGCAGATGTAGCCACGGAACAACGGTCTAATCGTCACCCGTTCCCTCGGAGGGTAGCCATACCTCTTCTTGTGCTCATATATCGGAAGATAGTAGCTGATACCCTTGTGCATGAGGAAACTGGCCATGCGCCATTCACGGTTCGGCTTGACATGAAGGGCCCACCACATACCGACATCTTCGGACAACGCCCTGTCCTCGGGATACCTGCAGGAAATATACTCAGCGCTTTTCATTCACACGTCCGTAAGGTAGCTTATGTCAAAAAGTAATTATAACGGGCAAAAACTATCCCCGAAACATTCCTTTTTGATAGCGCCTGACTTTATATTCATGACGAGGTAATGTCAAATTCAGTCTTAGTGATCCACAGCGGCTTTTGACAAATGACGCATTTACATGCTATATTACCCAAAGGTAAACGGTTTCATCTAAATTATCAGCCATAACCCAATATTATTTGTAATATTATATGGTTGTGTGTTGATCATGGGGCGAAGCTTTATTCGGAATTAAAAACGATGAAAGAACCATTCCCGAGCCTCGACTTACTTCCAGGTGAGATTCGAGATCGTGAAGCACAACAAAGTGATTTACCGGACGCATGATTTCGGCTCCGGAGAGATGTTCTCCCTGACTCTTCGTCAATACACCGATTTTCTGCCATATCTCAAGGTCCAGCGAGAAGCGCTGAAGAAGCGCCTGACCAATGGTTAATGTTGAATTATTCAGGAAGAGAGTGGGCCGGGTTGAAAGTTCTCATGCGCAAAAAAATAATAGAGTTCTGTAACCAGGGTGACGCCAAGGCTAGGAAACTAATGTCTGCGTGGTTACATGAAACTGAGAATGCAAAATGGGAAACCCCCTCTGACATTAGGAAAACCAGCAGAACGGCCGATTTCCTAAAAGACGACCGGGTCATTTTCAATGTTGGAGGAAACGACTACCGAATTGTTACAAGGGTTGATTACCTTCAACAGGCCTTAATCATTAGGTGGGTGGGATATCACAAGGATTATGATAGAATTGACGCCTCTAGAATATGATTCTCGATCAGAGAGGAAATGACATGGTTATCGGGCCTATGAGGACCGAGGCAGATCACGAAGCTGCTGTTTCGCGAATTGAAGAGTTGTGGGGATGTCAGTCCGGAACTCCAGAAGGTGATGAACTCGAAGTCCTTATTAAATTGGCGTGGGCCTATGAAAATGAACACCACAAAATCGAGGCTCCCAGCCCTGAATCTCTTCTGGAATACCGGCTCGACCAGATTGGATTACCATCAGATGACATTGATCAAGTGATGGCTTTTCGAAAGAAGGCGCCTGAGATACTTCAAAAGGAAAGTGGTTTCAGCACTGAAATTATAAGTATTATTAGCGCTATTCCTTTGGACGTTGACAATCAAAACATAGCCCGACAAAAGTAGAGCTGTGCCTCCTGATTGTCATTTCCTCGAAAGAGTCAATCCATGCGCTTCCCTAACTCCCGGCTGCGATCCGGTAGATGGAAGCTGGGAGATAGTAGATGGGGAAGATCAACAGCCATGCACGGGATTGCCTGACATTGAAATATCAGGCTAAAATATAGAAGTCCTCCCGGAGCCTCGGACTGCCACTGCAGTCCCGCAGGGACTTCGGTAATTGAGCCAGGGAATTCATTCCCGGGTGATGGGTTCGGGTAATTGCTGTTCCCAAACTCCCATCTCCTGGCTTTTGGAACTCCCAACTCCCGGCTGTTTAGGGTTATTTTTGGATCAAACAATCTAGCGAGTAAACAGGAATGAAATTCACCGTCCTGATACATGAAGCTGAAGAAGGGGGATTCTGGGCCGAAGTGCCAGCGCTCCCCGGTTGCGTCTCTCAGGGAGATTCTCTGGATGAGCTAATAGCCAATGTAAAAGAGGCGGTGGAGGGCTATCTGGCGGAACCGGATAACCTTCACATTCCAGACAGCAATACCAGAATTGTTGAGATAGCTGTTTGAGTAGCATAACCGGGGGACGTTTATGCAGGGCTCTGGAGCGTAGCGGTTGGAAACTTTTGAGAGTCCATGGAAGTCATCACATTTATGGCAAAGATAACCTCTCATTTCGTATTTCATTGCCGGTCCATTCGGGAAAACCCCTGAAGAGGGGGATGCTGATGCATATACTCAAGCTGGCCGGTCTGGACGAAAGGGATGTTTAGGACGAGCGTCGAACTCATCCTGTGTG
>CAZGVM010000071.1:0-295 GCA_964528855.1 uncultured Desulfomonile sp.
AATTATGGGGACTAGCGCCATGTAGGAATATGCAGCGACCGATATGGGGGCCAGTAGATGGGGAGCATACTGTGATGTGACGTAAATGGCTGTCGGGCCGTCACATGCGCCGATAACTCCCACGCAGACGGCTTCCAGTTGTGTGAAGCCCAAGGCGAGCGCCAGGATCAACGTCAGGAATATTCCGAACTGACCCGCTGCGCCAAACAACAATATTTTAGGGTTGTCCAACAGAGGGCCAAAATCGGTCATTGCCCCGATTCATATGAAAATGAGGAGCGGAAACAACTCAGTG
>CAZGVM010000071.1:305-14681 GCA_964528855.1 uncultured Desulfomonile sp.
TCCGTGACTATACCAATATCATAGAAGTATCGAATTACCCCCCCGGATTCCATCAACTCACTGAGAGGCAAGTTGACCAACAGGCATCCAAAACCGATAGGCAACAACAGGAGAGGTTCAACTCCCTTTTTAATTGCCAGATAGATCAGCACTGCGGCCACTATCAGCATTACAATGTTCGGTAACCCTTGAGTTACCAGATACTGACCTCCTAAAGTCAACCCACTTAGACCATCAATGATACTCTTGAGCATCTGACCACCCTTTTAGATTAAGAATTGCTAGCTGTCCTTCTCAGGATTAAAAGGAAACACCTTCTTGAGGCCTTCCACGAAAAAAATCAGAATGGCCAGGGTTATGAAAGTGCCCCCCAAACCCACGACGGTCATTGTGAATCCAAATGATGAATTCTCCATGCGAACCTCCAAAAACGGACCATATTTCTCTAGCCTGAAAAAATGATCATGCCTGAAATACCCGGCAGATCATCATTAACCATCCTTTTATCCAATAGTATACCAACTAGGGGACGACTTAAAGCATTTTTATTTTTTTCACCCACTTGAATCTAGAACAAATTAAACAAACTTTGAATCAAACCAAAAAAGATCTCCTAATTTTATGTTCAGGCCCTCAGCCACGCATTGCATGGACACCTGGTGAAATCCTGATTCTGTTATAGAACCGCCTCATTGGCTAGCTAGCGCCATCTCATCGTGACCAGGATCCAGAAAAGCTGCAGGTTCTTTTACATTTCGTAAAAATTTTTGAGCTTTTATGGCGCTAATTTAGAATAGTGATGTAAAGTAAACTAGGAGCAGTCATCAGTAAGGCAATAGTGCCCATGGCGCCGGAGTTGCCCGAAGTAGTGGCTCGGACATTAGTCACAATTCGAAAGGAGTGAACCCTATGATTCCCAAAAGAATACTGGTGTGTACCGATTTTTCCGAGAATTCCATCCCAGCGCGTGAATGCGCGGTGGATTACGCCAAGGTTTTCAATGCAAGTCTGCTGGTGTTGCACATCGTAAATTCTTCCAGACTCGGCTATCCCGCTTTTGAGGCCGGTGTGCCTTTCGATCTTCAGAGCGTCCTGCTGAACATTCAGGAAGAAGTGAAAAAAGCCTTCGAGGAAGTGAGACAGGATTTGTGCGCTGAACTCGAAAGCGTCTCCACACACTCGAGAGTAGGGGTTCCGGCCACCGAAATCACTAAATTTGCCGAGGAGAACGCTATCGATCTCATAGTAATGGGCACTCATGGCTGGACCGGTTTCAGACACCTCATTCTGGGATCGACAGCCGCTAATGTTGTCAGGACGGCAAAATGTCCGGTGCTGACTGTCAAGGCGCCTGCAGGAGCCGATGAGATTTAGAGCAAGTTGTGAGTCACGGCGAGATTGACTAATATATGTGTGTCACTATAATAGGAAAGTTTGAGTTCCGCTTGGAGTTTAAATATCATGAAATTCTGGCGACTGCCGTTGGACGCTGAAGCGCACTCTATTCCTCAAGGCACGGTCAACATCATTGAAAGTAGATGCAAAGGCTGTGGTTTCTGCATTGAATTCTGTCCGAACGGGTGCATGAAGCAGAGCAAGAGGTTCAATGAGAAGGGCTATCATCCTCCAGAGCTGATCTTCCACGCTGAAGATTGTGTCGAATGCGGTCTCTGCAGTCTCATCTGTCCTGAATTCGCCATCTTTACGGAACTCAAAGAGGCCAAGAAAATTACGGAAGATGACATACAAAAGGTGACTACGCGGTATTCACGCAGGGATAGGCGCTCCATCAAACGCTAGACCTGTGCCGTCAAGCGTGAGTACACTTCAGACCGGGGTCACTCCTGATGGTAGTGACCCTGACTCATTCAATACAACTTTGCTGGAAATCAAGTAATGGCAGATCGAGACGTATTAACAGGTGAGCACTTCATTCATGGGGACGCTGCGTGCGCTGAGGGGGCGCTTGCCGCTGGCTGTCTCTTTTTCGCTGGATACCCGATCACACCGGCCACTGAGATTGCGGAACGCATGGCCAGAAGGCTTCCTGAAGTCGGCGGTGTCTACATTCAGATGGAGGATGAGATAGCCTCGATGGCAGCCATTCTTGGCGCATCCTGGGGTGGCGCAAAATCCATGACGGCCACATCGGGGCCCGGTTTCTCTCTCATGATGGAAAACATCGGTCTCGGTATGATGACGGAGACCCCCTGCGTGGTGGTCAACATCATGCGAGGTGGTCCATCGACAGGTTTGCCGACTCTCGTGGGGCAGGCGGACGTCATGCAGGCACGCTGGGGATCTCACGGCGATTACGGATGTATAGCTCTGGCCCCTTCTTCCCCTCAGGAATGTTTCGATTACACGATCAAGGCGTTCAACCTGGCTGAAAAATACAGGCAGCCGGTGTTTGTGCTCGGCGACGAGGTTGTCGGACACATGACCGAAAAAGTTATCATACCGAAAAAAGACAGGATAAAGGTGACTCCACGGCAGGCTCCCAGACAATCCAGGGAAGATTATCTGCCGTTTGATTCAGCCGGTCTGCTGCCCCCGCCCATGGCAGTTGTTGGGCAAGGATACCACGCTCATGTCACCGGATTGACTCATGATGAACGGGGTTATCCTGTGATCACCGCCGAGGTTCAGGAACGGAACGTCCGTCACATAGTCGATAAGATCAGGAAAAACGCTGATAAAATAATAGAGATCGAATCATTGGGCCTTGAGGACGCGGAAGTGGTTGTTGTCGCTTACGGTTGCACATCAAGGGTTGCGCGTCAGGCGGTCGAGAACATGCGTGCCGGTGGCCACAAGGTCGGTCTGATCAAACTGGTCACTCTGTGGCCATTCCCATCGAAGCTCATTCGTAGTCTGGCTCCCAAAGTAAAGGGTTTTGTCGTGCCGGAAATCAACTACGGGCAGATGGCCTATGAAGTGGAAAGAACATCCCAGGGGAAAGCGGAAGTGCTTCTAATGGCTCTGATGGGTGGATCGATACACACGCCAGCGGAAATTGAAGATGGAGTTGGGGAATTTTTGTAATCCGGGCCTGTGGGCGTGTCCAGAATTGTTCCCCGCGCCAAAGTCCGGGCAGTCATGAAAAGTTTGAGCGGCCGAGCTTGAAACACAACAAGAATCCGTTTGGTCGCAGTCGGGAGCTTCAATGAAAGTACGTCTCAGAAAAATATCGCAGTTCGACAAAGAAGCAGCCGAAACGCTAATACAGAAAGATCACGGCCTTCATCCGGATGACAAGTATTTGAAACCGGGTCGGATTCCTCATATATGGTGCCCGGGATGCGGGTTGGGCGTCGTGTTGACAACCTTCATAGAGGCGGTCAGGCGCAACAGGATTCCAATCGACAAATGCGCGGTTGTTTCAGGCATAGGTTGCACAGGCAGGGTGGCTGGATATCTCGACATGGACACCTACCACACCACACATGGAAGGGCCATACCCTTTGCTACTGGTCTGGCGCTGGCCAATCCCGACATTTCGGTGACCGTGTTCTCGGGTGATGGTGATCTCTTTGCCATAGGCGGCAATCATCTCATCCATGCCGCAAGAAGAAATATAAACCTCAAGGTGATTTGTGTTAACAACTTTAACTTTGGTATGACCGGAGGACAGGTCGCTCCCACAACGCCGCTCGAGGCCAAGACCTCCACAACTCCCACCGGAAACGCCGAACCAGGATTCAATCTTCCATACCTGGCGCATGCCGCCGGATCGGTTTATGTGGCCAGATGGACAACATTTCACCCCAGGCAGTTAGTTCATTCAATATCTACAGCCCTTAACAAAAAGGGATTCACATTCGTAGAAGCCATCGCTCCTTGTCCGACGGGCTACGGCAGGCCCAATAAACTCGGGTCCGGTCTGGAAGAAATGCGCTTCTACAGGGACATGACGGAAGTAAGGAACGGCGCCGACCCCAAACTTGCTGAAATAAGGCTGCGTGAAAAATTTATCGTGGGAGCCTTTCACGATACTGACCGGCCTGATTTCCTTGAGAATTACAACAGAAACGTCGTGTCGAGGGTCAAGTCCAAACAAAAGACGAAAGAGAAAGGCAAAGCGGCATGAAAGGCAAACAAGAAGTTCGCCTGGCCGGTTTTGGCGGTCAGGGGATCATACTGGCTGGGCACATCCTTGGTAAGGCCGCTTCCCTTTTTGACAAGAAGAACGCTGTATTTACGCAGAGTTATGGACCCGAAGCTCGAGGCGGGTCTTGCAGCGCCGACGTAGTGATCTCAGAAGAGACAATACACTATCCGAAAGTCATTGAGCCGGACGTGCTGGTCTTGATGAGTCAGGGCGCACTGGGAACTTACGGCGGCAACATCAAAGCCGGAGGCATATTGATACTGGACAAGGACTTGGTCACCCTGCCGGAGGAGCCTCCTGGGTTGACGATTTACCGCGCCCCCGCCACGCGCATCGCTGAAGAAATGGGCAAGCGCATAGTGGCCAATATTGTCATGCTGGGCGCCGTTTCGGCTCTGGGAGGAGTGGCTGGCTACGAATCCATGAAAAAAGCCGTGCTAGATTCGATACCTGCCGGAACGGAAGAATTCAACATCACTGCTTTCGACAAAGGCTACGAATTCGGGAAAAGCTTACTTTCCTGAATGTATGTCACAATTCGTGAAAAACCAGACTCGTGTGAGGAGTCATGAAAATTGAAAGATAAATCAGAACTGGCAAAAAATATTTACCGGGATGGCGATTTACGAATCGGTGTTTATGTTTGCCACTGCGGCAAGAATATAGGCGGAGTCGTTCGATGTGATGAAGTGGCCCAATTCGCCAGGGACCTTCCGAATGTGGTCGTCTCAATGGACTCTCTTTACACGTGTTCGGAGCCTGGTCAGGAGCAAATAAAATCTGACATCAAAGAGCACAAGCTTAACAGGGTGGTAGTGGCTTCCTGCACTCCGAGATTGCATGAACCTACGTTCAGGGCGACGTGTGAGTCAGCGGGGTTAAACCCTTATCTACTTGAAATGGCGAACATTCGCGAACACTGCTCTTGGGCGCATCTCCATGAGAAGGATCAGGCTACAGAAAAGGCCAAGGACCTCGTCTCGATGGCGGTTCACAGGGCCGCTTTGCTGGCGCCGCAATTTGAGTTGACAGTGCCGGTCAAGCGTTCGGCCATGGTTATAGGCGGTGGAGTGGCCGGCATTCAGGCTGCGCTCGACATGGCCGACGCCGGATACAAGGTTTATCTTGTTGAACGCAGCGGCAGTATCGGTGGCAGAATGGCCCAAATAGACAAGACATTCCCCACCATGGACTGTTCCATCTGCATCTTGGCCCCAAAAATGAGCGAGGTCGGGCGGCATCCGAACATTGAATTGCTCACCCTTTCGGAAGTCAAGGAGGTCGAAGGCCACATTGGGAACTTCAAGGTGAAGGTTCTCAAGAAAGCCAGATACGTGACCAAAGACTGCACTGCCTGCGGCGACTGTATTTACGCCTGTCCACAACTTGCCCCGGACGAGTTTAACGCCGGCCTGTCCATCAGGCGGGCAATATATATGCCTTTTGCTCAGGCCGTTCCGTCAAGGTTCATGATCGATATGAACCAGTGCCTCAACAATCAGGGCATTGTGGCATGTGACAGATGTTTCCAGGCATGTTCACACAAGTGCATCAATTATGCCGATACAGACCAGATGCTGGACATAGAAGTCGGGACGATAGTGGTGGCCACCGGAGTGGATGTTTACGACCCCACCGCCCTCACCGAACTTGGCTACGGCCGTTTTCCGAATGTTATCACTACGCTTGAGTTTGAAAGGCTGATAAACGCCGGCGGACCTTCGGGAGGTGAACTGATCCGGCCGTCCGATCGGAAACGCCCGCTAAAGGTGGCTTTTCTGCAATGTATCGGGTCGCGTAGCAAACGAAGCAACCCTTACTGCAGCAATGTCTGCTGCATGAATACGGTGAAGGACGCCTTGCTTATCAAGGAGCATTGGCCCGAGACGGAGATATATGTCTTTTACATAGACATAAGGGCGTTTGGAAAAGGATTTGAGGATCTTTTCCAGAGGGCCAGGCGTGAGGGTGTTACCTTCGTTCGAGGCATACCCGGCGAGATCATAGAAGATATCAACACAGGAAATCTCAAGCTGCTGGGAGAAAACTCCCTTTTGGGTAAACCGTATCGTCACGACATGGACATGGTCATTCTTTCTGTTGGAATCAGGCCCCGATCCGATGCAGGGGCTCTACAGAGATTGTTGAACCTTTCCACGGACACGGATGGCTTTTACATGGAAGCGCATCCGAAACTCCGACCGGTTGATACGACCACTGGCGGGGTGTTCCTGGCGGGGGCCGCCGAAGGTCCCAAAGATATAAAGGACTCTGTCACACAGGCCTCGGCCGCTGCTTCCCGGGCTAACATACTGATGAGCAAGGGAGAGGTTAAGGTCCCGGCCATCACAGCCCGCATCGATCCCAAGAAATGCGTGGCCTGCGGATTGTGCGCCAAGGTGTGTCCTTACCATGCGATTGAGGGTGGGAAAGAACTCGGCTATTACAGGGTTATCGAGGCGGCTTGCCAGGGATGTGGAGCATGTGTTCCGGAATGTAAATTCGGGGCATTGGACCAGGCTCACTTTACCGAGGAACAGATAGTCAGCCAGATTGACCAGGCCCTCGAGAGAGACCCTAACAGCAAGATAGTATGTTTTGCGTGCAACTGGTGTTCCTATGCAGGCGCAGATTTTGCCGGAGTTTCACGAATCCAGTATCCTGCGAATGTGAGAATAATACGCACGATGTGTTCGGCACGTGTCTCACCGGAATGGATAGAGCGGGCATTTATATTGGGAGCAGGAGCTGTGCTGGTTTCAGGGTGTCACCCATCTGATTGTCATTACAATAACGCCAATCAGAATACTCTCAAGCGAGTTGAGAAATATTGGCGGCGGATGGAGAAGCTTGGAATCAACCGGGATCGTCTCAGGTTGGCCTGGATATCGGCAGCGGAAGGGGCTCAGTTTGCCAAGGTCGTCCAGGAGATGGAGGCTGGCATACGTAAATTGGAGCCTGAAACTATAGAAGCGGCCGCAGAAGCTTTGGTGAAAAGAAAGACAAAAAAGGTCGAAAGCTCATGACAGCAATGAAAATATGGAATTTTTTTCCGAGAGAAGCGCTTTATGAATGTTATCAATGCGCCAGATGCACAGGTTCTTGCCCGGCGCTTGAGGTTGCGCCGGCCTATGGACCTCGGGAAACCATACTAAAGTGCCTGGATCTAGGACATGAGGCTGTTGTTCAGGACGAGAAAATCTGGCTGTGCTGCACCTGCAACGTTTGCGAGGACCGCTGTCCCCAGAAAATTCCGATTTCGGATCTCCTGGTGGCCTTACGAAACTCTGCAGCCAGACGTGGAAACATTCCGGGGAAATTAAGCATCGCAATCGAGTTGTTGGCTAAAACGGGAAGGTCGATGATCGTGCATCAGCTTGACGAAATGCGCGCTCATCACGGATTGAAACCGTTGCCGCCTGCTCCGATCGAGGAAATCAGACAAATTCTGGTGAAAACAAAACTCAATGAAGTCATAGACTTTTAAAAATTTCATAAAAGGTCAACATGAAATACGCTCTTTACTTGGGATGCGCCATCCCGATCAAATACCCTGGTTTTGAGGCCGCCACTCGCATGGTCTGCAAGCGGTTGGGGATAGATCTCATAGACCTTCCATTCGGTTGCTGCCCGCCGCCCACCAGCATGAAACTGGTGCATTACGAATCCTGGCTGGCGCTGGCGGCCAGAAATATCTGTCTGGCTGAAGAGAACGGCGTGGATTTGATGACACTGTGTTCAGGGTGCGTAAATACTCTCAAAGAAGCCAACCAGGTACTGAAGAAGAGCGACTCGAAAAGACGCAAGGTGAACAAAATCCTGGAGGAGCACAACCACAGTTTCAAGGGGACTGTTCAGGTCACTCACATCCTGGATGTGCTGTATCAGGATGTCGTCGTGGAAAGACTACTCCGGGAAAAGCTCATCGAGCTGCCGGTAAGGGTAGGATGTCATTACGGTTGCCACTATTTCAGGCCCCCGCAGGTGATGTATCCTGAAGAACTTTCACCCGCTGAGTCTTATGTTCCTGTAAAGATGGACCATTTGCTGTCTTTGATCGGGATGGATCCGACCGAATATTCCAGGAAGTTTCTGTGCTGCGGATCACCATTGGGCGCAAACATGGATGTGGACGCCGGTTATGCCATAACCCGCCAGAAAATCGGTCACATTCATGAACGTAATATTCAGGCCATATCGGTGGTTTGCCCATCATGTTTTGAACAGTTCGACATGGGACAGATAGCGCTGTCCCGAAAAACAAAGGACCTGCCAAAGATACCGACTTTCTACCTTACCCAACTGATAGGACTGTCGTTGGGTATGAGCGCCAAGGAGGTAGGATTGGATGTGCACCGGGTCAAGTCCAGAAAATTGCTTGAGTCCATAAATGTGGGCTTGTAGACAGGATTGCTTGCCTGATTTGCTGTAATTGACCTAAAACGTTCCGGGTATTCCAAACTTTGTCGGAATGTCAATGACACTTTTCCAGGGATTGAAAAATGGAAGAAAAAAAGAAAAAACCTGTTTTGACTAAAGAAGAAATAGACGAGCTTCGTGACGATTTAATGCTGGCTGATAGCCTTACAAGGATAGAGAACACCCTGATGGTTCTGTCCGGAAAGGGTGGGGTGGGGAAAAGCACCGTAGCGGTAAACATAGCCGCCGCTCTGGCAGCATCCGATAAAATGGTTGGATTGCTCGACATAGATATTCATGGTCCGAGTGTCCCGACCTTGCTGAAACTTGATGGTCGAAAGGCCGGCGGCATGTCTGAACGTGGGCTTATACCCGTAAATTTCAATGATAATCTCAAGGTCATGTCCATAGAGTTCGTCATTCAGGACCAGGCTCAGGCTGATGACGCCGTTATATGGCGTGGTCCGATGAAACATCGCATGATCAGACAATTCATATCGGAAGTAAATTGGGGGGACCTTGATTATCTTATTGTGGACGCGCCTCCCGGAACCGGAGATGAGCCATTGTCTATATGTCAGATGGCCCCTCCGAGGTCGCAGGCCATAATTGTTACCACGCCCCAGACAGTGGCTATCAAAGATGTAAAAAAATCGATAAAATTCTGCAAAAGTCTCGGAATGCCGATTTTCGGAATAGTTGAGAATATGAGCGGGTTTGTTTGCTCATCGTGTGGAACGACACATGATCTCTTCAAGGTGGGAGGCGGAGAAAGACTGGCCGCTGAAACAGGCTTCAGATTTCTCGGGAAAATACCTTTAGACCCTCGTATGGTAGCTGCGTCGGATGATGGCAAGCCATTCGTGCTTGAGCATGTAAACACACCTGCTGCGGAGGCTTTTGAGAAAATCATTCAGCCGATACTCGCATTGGCTCCAGTCAGGATGAAAAAACACTAGCCAGTGAAGGATCTGGCGTTTAGTTAACCGGTGGCGTATGAGACCGTTCTTTGGACCTGTGCGCCCGTGTCTTTTGTTCGGCCGGTTCAATTTTAGGAACAGTTCATGTTTCCGTTGCGAGACAGCGCTCCGTCCGGGACTTTTCCCATAGTGACCCTTGGCATTATTGTGGCCAACGCCCTTGTCTGGCTGCACGAGCTTTCGCTGGGGCCTCTATTAAATCAGTTTGTTGGACAATACGGCCTTACACCTGCAAAGTTTATCTACTCGTACAAATTGCCCGGAGGAGTGATTGCCAATGCAGTCATTCCCCTGGTCACATCGATTTTTATGCATGCCGGCTGGATGCATATCATCGGTAACATGTGGTTCCTCTGGATATTCGGTGATAATGTCGAAGATAGACTGGGCAGATTCAACTATCTGGTGTTTTACATTTTGTGTGGGATCGGCGCGTCCTTGATACAGGTTTTAGTCCATCCTGCTTCCACAGTTCCGATGGTTGGAGCCAGTGGTTGTATTTCGGGCGTTCTTGGTGCGTATCTGTTAAGCTTCCCTCATGCCAGAATATACACGTTGTTCATTTTTATAGTTATCATACGGTTTATTGAGATACCGGCGTTTCTATTTTTAATATTGTGGTTCATTTTCCAGTTCATATCAGGCGCTGCAGATTTTGGGTCTGCAGATGGAGGAGGTGTGGCCTACTGGGCGCACATGGGCGGCTTTTTGGTGGGGATGTTTTTGCTGGTCATAATGCCCAGGAAAAAAAACCGCAAGGCATGGTCGCAGGATCGAGGGCCATATTTCATGAGGCGGTTCTAAACTAAATCCATCTATTGGTCGCCACGGGATCAGGGAGTAATTGATCAAATTTGTCATCAATGGTAATGATTTCTAAAAATCCGTTTAATATCATAACAAGTGGTAGGAACAGAAATTGGTAGGATGGTTTGAGGGACGTGAGAGTGGTTCATGGCACTGATCAGGAAATTGGGTCGTTGAAAGTTTGTCACATCGGCAAAATGTGCGAGAAATATAATAAATGCTTGTAGAAAGACTGTTCACAAAGTATTTGAAACACAAGAACGCCGCTCTTCTGAAATTCGACGAATTCGAGGAGTTTAGGTCTCCTGCGCCTGAGGAGGGGCACAGGTATTTGTTGTATATCCATATTCCATTTTGCGAAGAATTGTGCCCCTACTGCTCTTTTAACCGTTACAAACTTGAAAGAGGCGCTGCTAAACAATATTTCAAGGCTTTGAATTGCGAGATCGAACTTTACAGGGATCTGGGTTTTGATTTCAGTTCAATTTATGTTGGGGGAGGAACACCCACGGTTCTTCCTGACGAGATGGCGCAGATATTGCTCAAGCTCAAAGATGAGTTCAATGTTGAGGAAATCTCTCTTGAAACGAATCCTAATCACCTGGTCGATGATGTAGTGCGCAAAATGAAACAGGCCGGTGTTAACCGGTTATCGGTCGGGGTCCAAAGCTTTGACGATGGATTGCTCAAAAAGATGGAGCGTTTCCAAAAATATGGATCCGGAAAAGAAATAAAAAATAAACTGGGCAATCTGATGGGGACGTTTGATACGCTCAACGTAGATATGATATTCAATTTTCCTACTCAGTCACTTGAAATGTTGGAGTATGATCTGCAGGTTATCCGAGAAATTAAGGCCGACCAGGCTACTTTTTATCCGTTAATGGTATCGGACGTCACCAAACATGAACTGGCCAAAAGATTCGGTAAAATTTCTTACACCCAGGAAAAACGCTTCTATGATAAAATCTCTGATGGTTTGGAGTCTGAATACTCTTGCGGAACAGCCTGGTGTTTCTCAAGGAAAAAAGGCATGATAGATGAGTATGTAGTCGATTATGATGAGTATGTCGGGGTCGGCAGCGGTTCATTCGGTTACGTAAACGGCGCCTGTTTCGCCAACACGTTTTCCATAAAGGATTACAGCGATTTGTTGAACAGCGGCAAACTCCCATTGATGGCCAAAAGGGCCTTCAATATCAAGGATCAAGTCAACTATTATTTAATGATGAAGCTTTTTTCCACTTCTTTGGACATGGACGAGGCTGAAAACAAATTTAACGGAAAGTTTAAATCACTTCTGTTTAAGGAACTGGCGGCTTTACAATTGTACGGGGCTTTGACCAAAAAGGGCGCTGAACTTAACCTCACCAGAAAAGGACGGTATCTGTGGGTGGTCATGATGCGCGAGTTTTTTACCGGTGTTAATAATTTCAGAGATATATGCCGATCTGTTATTGATTTTAATAGAGTGAAGATCCAGGGAAATTAAGTTTTTCAAAGTATGCCGAAATTGACAGGGGAAATTAGATGGGGAAACCTTCTTACGAGGAATTAGAAAACCGGGTCAAGGAACTCGAGCGAATCACAGGCCAATTGATAGACAGCGCTCTTGATCAGGAACACCAGGAGCTGTTCGACCTGTCAATATTATGCAATATTTCTCAGGCCTTAGCTTCTACAATTGATCTGGATGAGCTTCTTGTAATTGTCATAAATGAGGTCAACAAGGCCCTGTTGACGGAAGGCGCGGGTGTGCTTCTGTATGATGAGAACCGGGGAGATCTGTATTGGAGACAGGTAAGGGATGCTCGAAAGATACTGGCTCCTCAGACGGAGGCGCTTAGATTCCCGATGGACAATAGTATAGCAGGCTGGGTGTTCCGAAACAACCAGCCCGCCATTGTTAACGACACATCAAAAGATGAAAGATACTACCCTGAAATTACCAAACGCAGCGGATTCGAAATACGCAAAGTTTTACAGGTGCCTCTGAACACAAGGAAAAAAACCATCGGCGTCCTGATGGCCATGAACAAGATTGGTGGTGATTTCACGGAGCAGGATGAGGCGCTTCTTAGCTCCATGGGTGGAAGCGTGGCTCTTGCGGTTGAGAACGCAACGGTTTACCAAAAGCTGAAAAAAAGCCGCGATGACCTGGAAATGATCTACCGGTCCACCATGGCCTTAGCCACAACCATGGATCTGGATCATTTGCTGGAGGTGGTAGTTAACGAATTGCGCATGGCTCTGGAAACCGAAGCCGCCGGTGTGCTGTTGTACGACGAGAGGCAGGACGATCTTTACTGGCGAGAAATCCAGGACGAAAAAGGGCTTCTGGACACAAAAGCGGCGCTAGTCAGGCTTCCAATCGAAAAGAGTATCAGCGGCCAGGTTTTTCACTCCGGTGAACCCGTGCTGCTCAACGACCCGAATGAAAACCCCAACTTCTTTAAACCATTCGAGACACTGACCGGCTTTATGATCAGAAACGAGATAATTGTTCCACTGCATACAAGGGAGAAGACAATTGGCTGTCTGGTCGTCATAAACAAAAAGAATGGCCGTTTCACAGATGATGACCTTCATCTGCTGTCTTCGCTTGCCGGGGTTGTTGCGCTGTCTGTCGAAAATGCGACCTTTTTTGAAGAGCTGATGACTTCATACCGTGAGTTGGAAGAACTCAACAGGGTGAAATCGAAGATTCTGAACCACTTGTCCCATGAATTGCGAACACCGCTGGCAATTCTGCGCGGTACTCTCATAACCATGGAAAAAAGGCTGGTCGAAAAAGGCATCACTGGATTTGACAACGCCATTACCCGTATGAACAGGCATGTTCAGAGCTTGAATCGGCTTGAATCCCAGGTCGAGAGCATAATGATGACGGGGTATTCGTGGGAAAAGCGTTATATCACGGGATTTTTGCAAAGCGCTCTGGACCTCATGGAAGTTCAGACCGAATGGACTCCAGAGATCAAACGCGCTGCAGAGATGATTCACA
This sequence comes from uncultured Desulfomonile sp., assembly GCA_964528855.1. Lineage (GTDB taxonomy): Bacteria > Desulfobacterota > Desulfomonilia > Desulfomonilales > Desulfomonilaceae > CAITZA01. Next base: position 13,627 of record CAZGVM010000071.1, read on the forward strand.
GGTGGCTCGAGAAAACATTTCCGACCCGGCACGACAAACTTGACCGGATCGAAATGGATTCATTCGGTCATTCAATGGAAGCTTTTGTCAAAGAAAAGGCCAGTGCTGAAAATCGGAGCGTTGACATAAGTTTTGAGATGGCAAAAGGATCCATTCTGATCCCGGCTCATGTTCTTCAGGCGATCGAGGAAGGCTTGATAAGGAATGCCATAGAAGCAACTCCAGATGGTGGTAAGGTATTTGTCACGGGGAACATCAGGGGCAACCGTTACATCTTCAAGGTTAAGGACACAGGCATAGGGATTCCCGAGAAAGATCAGGAATTCATTTTCCAAGGGTTCTATCCCGTTCAGGATACCGAAGCGTATTCCAGTGGACGACCGTATTCGTTCAATGCCGGAGGCAAGGGTATTGATCTTCTCAGGATCAGGATGTTTTCGGAACTTTACGGGTTCAGGTTGTACTTCACCTCCAAAAGATGCCCGCATTTGATCGATGGGGCAATGGTTCCGCCCGGCAATATCGAGACCTGTGAGCACTGCAGGACCTGGCAAGAGTGCGCAGAAAAGGGCGGATCCGAATTCATGGTCGAATTCCAGTTGGCCGACGCTGAAAATCTGAATGAGATTGAAGCCTCAGAATAGCCTTTAAAATGAATGACAGGACTCTATTCGTTGTTCCAGAAGATTGTGAACGCGCACGAGCTGACCGGGTCCTGTCATCCATGCCCGACATCAATGAAACGCGCTCATCAATCACCCAGCTGATCAAAGCCGGCCTGGTTAAATGCAACGGGATTGCAATACGCCCCTCAAGCCTGCTCAACCCCGGCGATAAAATTGAATTTCTGGATAGCGGTTCTGATGAAACCGTTGCGGAATTTGAAAATATTCCTAATGTTAATATAATATTCGAAACCAGAGACATTCTGGTAGTGGATAAACCGGCCGGATTGGTCACTCACCCTGGAGCGGGCACGAATGAGCCGACCCTGATGGATGTCGCCATCAGAATGCGTCCCGAAATTGTTGGGGTTGGACACGAGGACAGATGGG
>CAZGVM010000072.1:0-14588 GCA_964528855.1 uncultured Desulfomonile sp.
ACCTGAAATACAATGATGGTCGATTTTTTTTGAATGCGGAAGCTGACTGGTTCTACAGGAGCATCAAATATCAGGCGTCGGATACCGGATTTTTACCAGGGCCTTCTAAGTATGACATGAATCCGGCCATCTACTCACCAATTCTTCAAAGATCCCCCAGAAACATGAATTATTTGCCTCCTTACACAGAGTCATGGCGTTACATGAGCGAATTCGGACTCTATTCGGGACCGTTAAAGATAAGCGTTTTATTTGCGCACATGCCGGGTCCGGACAGAAGGGCGGGCTATCTTAATAATACCCAAACTTATGTTCAGGAACCAGAGCGAAGTGGATACGCTGTTTTCAACCAGTACACCATATTGATGAACAAGTTTTTCAGAGCCGGGGTAAATTCATTTCTGGACATGTCTGCTTCAAACGTTGTTGCGGCAAGATTCGATTATCTCATTGCCACCAATCTCAATCTTATGTTTTCTTTTCAAAAGGCTCAACGTTCTTCTCAGGGATATGGCTGGGGGTACGTTTGCCCAGATGTTAGTGTGGACCCGCTGACGGATAAGCGAGCCAGATTCGGTTATTTAAATTTCAGAAATCCTATCACACAGGATAGTTCATTGGTACCCAACATCCTCGAAAGTGATCTTGGCTGGGAATTGTCTGCGGGTTTCATCTGGAAGCTACTTGAGAACTGGCATGTTCTGGCACGTGGCTCCTATTGGCAGCCAGGCAAATGGTTTAATTACGCCTGCGTGGACAAGTCTGTGGCGAATTGGGACACGCCATCGTCAAACAACAATTTCGGAATCAATCCAAACAGGACTATAGCACCGATAATGGGAATTGAATTATTTGTGGACGCCAGGTTGTGAGTTGGATTGACAATTGGAATACCCGTCATTTTCCGAATAGCAATGTTATCGATCCCTGGATCAGTTCCGTCCCACCGGATGCAGTAAGTTTTCCGCTTTTTATCACCAGAACCGTATCAGCTATCGATGCAATTTCTTCAGGGAGATGAGAGACGTATATTATGGGAATGTTGTATGACTCCTTGAGCTTTTTGATGAAAGGAAGCACCTCGTCCTTTCTGTCGGAATCTAAAGACGCCAGTGGTTCATCCATTAGCAGGAGCCTGGGGCTTGTCAACAATGCTCTACCTATGGCGACCCTTTGCTTTTCTCCTCCTGACAGCCTGGCCGGTCTCCTGTACAGCAAACCTTCAATTCCCAAGAGGTTCACAACAGAGTCGAATCCGATATTTCGGCGCGATTTCTGAACAAGTCGCATTCCGTATTCCAGATTCGACCGGACAGTGAGATGAGGAAAAAGCTTGCCGTCCTGGAAAACGTATCCGATTCCGCGTCTTTCAGGCGCCAGATTGATTCGGGCAGATGAATCAAAAAAGGTGGTACCGTTGAGGCTGATTCTGCCGGAGTCTGGTCTCATCAAACCGGAGATCATTGAGACAACGGACGTTTTTCCTGATCCAGATGGACCGTAAAGCGCTATGACACGAGCCTTGTCCGATTCGAATCCGAACTCAATCTTAATGTCTCCCAAGGCCTTTTCAAGACTGACATAAAGCATTTCTAACCCCTGATGCTGGACTGCGCTTTAATGGCCAGATAGTTTGAAAGAATGAGCGCCATCATTGCCAGGATGATGGATATCACGCACAGTCTCATGGCCCCCTGTTCTCCATCAGGAACCTGAGTCAAGGTGTAGAGGGCCAGTGGCAAAGTCCTGGTTTCTCCTGGTATGTTGGATACGAAGGTTATGGTTGCGCCAAATTCGCTCAGGCTCCTCGCAAATGACAGGATCATCCCAGTCAGGATTCCGGGCGCAGTCAAAGGCAATGTGATGGTAAAGAACACTCGCAGAGGTTTTGCGCCGAGGGTCCTGGCCGCCCACTCAAGGTCTCTATCGACTGAGTCTATCGACAAACGGATGGCTCTTACCATCAGAGGAAAGGCAACAACGGCCGAAGCAAGCGCTGCGCCTTTCCAGTTGAACGCGAAAGTGATTCCAAGATTTTCATAGAGCCATGATCCAATGACGCCTTTGCGACCGAAACCCACCAGTAGCAAATATCCCGTCACAACAGGGGGTAAAACCAGTGGCAGGTGCAAAAGACCGTCAAGAAGTGTCTTTCCGGGAAACGACTTTCGTGACAATACCCAGGCGAAAAGGATGCCGAACGGGAGACTACCAAATACCGCCCACAATGATACCCAGATACTGAGGTTCAAGGCCTCCCGTTCCAAAGCTGTCAGTTGAAAATCCATTATCTGACCGTAAATCCTTGTTTTTAAATAATCTTTTAAGCCTGTTCCGATTTCAGGAATTCCATAAATTAGTCTGCTCTTGAAGTTCGGCAGCTATTCAACTGCGACGTTTTTTCTGGACCACGCAAATAGGATAAGCAAGATTTGCGCCCTTGGATTATGCCTAGTCAGACATAGGCTAAGTATCCAGAAAAAGTTGGTCTGGAGCCAACACCAATTTTCTCTTCAGGATTTCAAGTTTGTTCCCATACAAAAATGTATCCTGCAAATCTTCAAAATTGTGACTCTATTGCAACAACTGAGAGGCGTATCCCGGTTTGCCTTTCACTATGAGGATTATGACGAATATCAATCAACATGGAGTATCACTGAAAAGGAGTTAAATCCGACCCATACTTGATCCATTTCATTGAAAGCGCATTTTGCAAGGCTTTCAGTGGTCATGAGTGAGCAAATTTCAACGCCCTCATGAACTTCAACGGACAGTTCGCAAACAATTCTTCCATGTAAAATTTTTGAAATCCTGCCGTTGAATTCATTTTCGAGAGCGCCTGATGATTTCTGCCGGGTCTTGTAAACAATGACCCAGGGAGCTTTCACTTCTGCCGTTACGAGGGAGCCCACCCTTAAACCTAGCCTGGACAGACTGTTATTAGTTATAACTGAGGTCACCTTGTCCGCGTGAAGAGTGATCAGTTCAACCAGGGATTGCACATCTCCGGACACTATTCTGGAGATTTTCCCGAAGAAAGTGTTGCGAGCGCTGGTTTTTCTAGCGCCTTCTTTTTCCAGAAAATACTTTGAGACCGCCCGAATTTCATCTTCGGAGAATGAAACAAGAGAAGCGGTGAGGTTCGGGGTGGAATGGCCCAGGATTCGCTGGACAACCGGGAGGGGAACATTGTTTCTCATCAGTTCCACCGCCCTTGCTCTACGTATGGCTTGCGGAGCACCCAATTCTTGCGGAAAGCCGCAAGATGCAGCTCGCTCATAAAACTTGCGACGGATGTGGCCTTCATCGATCTTGAGTGAGCATGGCTCCAAAGAGGATGTGACCATGATCTGTATGATTGTTTCAATATCCTGTATGAGTTTTATTGATAAGGGAACCAAACGATCTCCCTGGTCTGTCCCGTGTCCGAAACATACCGTTCTTCCTACCTTGTCAATATTACCAGGCAAATCCAGGCTCAAGGTTTCGTTCAGTCTTGCTCCCGTGTAACGTATTAACAGAAAGATCAGAAGTATTCTTTTTCGGGATAGACGAACATCAGCCCTTGATGATTCCTCAGACCATGACCTGAAAGCGTTCTCCAGCTTCATGAGATCAGGCGGTTCCAGGCATTTGTGTTCTTCGAGATCAGAAAGAATTCGTGATGGATTAAGCAATTTTCCAGTTCCCGTTTCAGATTAAGAATTGTCGTTCATCCCCTTCATCCTACATAAAATTTAACATGGCGGCAAATAGTGTCGGACAGTTTCATGTTTTTCGAAAAGATGATTCTTCTCACATCAAAATGGAGAAAGGTCCATAAAGTTGTTGACATGTCCCCAAAAGGACCTCTATACTACTAACACGTTTAAAAATAAAAACGTGTTAGTAGTATCCGTCTATTTATGTTTCGTCCTGCAACACGCCGAAAGGCAGCTTTTCGGCTTTAAGATTACCTCTAATTTGCTGAAACGATCAGGAGCCTGACATGTTGTTCCCGGTTTCAAATGTGGAGACTGCGTTCTGGATCCCTCCATTGGTGGGCATGGTCATTTCTTTTTTCACGTCAATGGGCGGCATATCAGGAGCTTTTCTGATATTGCCATTTCAAATGAGCGTATTGGGTTTTACTTCTCCGGCGGTTACCCCGACCAACCTGGTTTTTAACATTGTTGGCATCCCTAGCGCTGTTTACAGATATTTCAAAGAAGGGCGGATGAACTGGCCGTTGGCCTGGAACATAATAGTGGGGACTTTACCAGGCTTGTTTCTGGGATTGTTCGTTCGCCTTTGGTATTTACCAAATCCTGGAGAATTCAAGCTTTTCGTGGGATGTGTGCTGATCTACATTGGTGGACGAATGCTTTACCAGACTGTTTCATCTTCAGGTAAGCCCTCGTCCGGCAAGGTTGCTGAAAGCAGGATGCGTCAAGAGACTGCTTCGAGTTCCACTAAAAAGGGAACCGACGGGAAACCGGCCATAAGGACATTGAGTTGGTCTCTCACAAGAACCGAGTACGAATTCTTTGGTGAGAGATTCAGTTTTCATACTACCGGTCTTTTTACATTGTCTTTGATTGTAGGGCTTATAGGCGGTGTATACGGAATAGGTGGAGGAGCGATCATAGCTCCCTTCATAGTGTCATTCTTTGGGTTACCGATACACACAATTGCTGGGGCCACTCTCATGGGAACTTGCGCCACATCTTTTGGGGGAGTGTTTTTTTACGAGTTTGTTGGCCCACTCGTAGCCCAGGCCGATCAGGCGGTTCGCCCGGACTGGCTTCTGGGTTTTCTCTTTGGAATAGGCGGATTTGTCGGCATGTATTTCGGGGCCGCAGCCCAAAAGTATGTGCCGAGCGAATGGATAAAGCCAATATTGGCCCTGGTTATCTCGGGGCTGGGCCTGAAATATTTCATAGGCTATTTTGTATAACCAAGCTGATTTTTGATGTAACATTCCCGAAAGTTGCGATACTCAGTGGATGGGTTGTTGTGACAGGCTGTTGAGAAGTTCGCGCAAATGGTGAGAAAATCTGGCGTTGAGTCCTTTTTATATCGTCTCATGCTACGTTTTTCCTTTGTCTGAGGAGGTGTTCGAGGCCGAACTTCTTGATTCTGTATCCCATCTGTCTCAGAGTTATGCCCAAATCTCTGGCTGCACGCGACTGAATCCAGTTGTTTCTTTCCAGGGCCGAAATCACTCCTCGTTTTTCCATTTCCTGCAGGCTGTCGAGTTCCGCATGATCCCTGTAGTTAGGCGTCTTGTTGAAGCCAAAAGAGATGTACGGGTCCAGATCCTTGGCGTCGATCAACGAGCCTTCGTTTAAAATGGCCAGCCGTTCCATGAGGTTTTCCATTTCCCTGATGTTTCCCGGCCAGGAATATCTGGAAAGCGCCAGGACTGCGTTTTCGGAAAATCGCAACTGAGATGCGTATTCTTTTGACAGCTTTCTGGAGAAGAATCTGATGAGACTTGGAATATCCTCTTTTCTGGCGGTCAGAGGGGGCATCTGGATGGGAAACACGTTTAACCTGTAATAAAGGTCCTGCCTGAACAGACCTTCCCCCACTGCCGAATCCAGGTCCAGATTGGTAGCCGCAATTATGCGCACGTCCACCTTGCGGGTCTTGGTGCTGCCTATTCTCTCGAATTCCTTGTCCTGAAGAAATCTCAGAAGTTTGGCCTGAAGCTGCAACGAAACCTCACCAATCTCATCGAGAAAAAGGGTCCCACCGTCGGCTTCTTCGACTCTGCCCAGTTTCGTTTCGGTCGCTCCGGTGAAGGCTCCTTTTTCATGCCCGAAAAGTTCGGATTCAAGCAAGGTTTCGGGAAGAGCCGCGCTGTTGATTTTTATGAAGGGCGCCCTTTTCCTCGCGCTCAATTCATGGATGATTTGAGCAACGAGAGTCTTTCCCGTGCCCGATTCCCCGAGTAAAATTACGGTAGCTTTGGTAGGGGCCACCTTTCTGATTAGTTGCTGGACTTCCAGCATTGTATGGCTTCTGGCGGTTGAGAAAAAATTCGCAGCTTTTTGTGAAAGCTCCTCCTTCAGGAATTCGTTGGCTTTGATCAGGTTGAATTCGCGTTGCTCAACCTGCTGGTTGATGCTGATCAACTGGCCTATCAATGCTGAGAGAATACTGAGGAATCTGATGTCCTCCTCGAAAGAAATTTCCTCATCGAACAGACGATCCACACTTAGCACGCCTATCGCCACACCGTGCAAGGTAATGGGAACCCCGATGAACGAGATTGTGCCTTTCTGTATCTCACGCGCCCCTGTTTTATTCAGAAACAGCGGTTCAGCGCTGATATCCGGAACGACAAAAGGCTCACACTCAGAGAATATTCTACCTGTAACACCCTCATTGAGCCTGTAAACGCCCCTGTCTTTTTCCTCTGGACGAAGGCCATGCGAGGCTGCGATTACAAGCTGTTCGTTATCGGGGCGAACCAACGTAACGGTTGCCCTCTTCATGGAGAGATCCTTGGACAATATCCCAAGAACGCTCTCGAGGGTCTCGTCAAGTTTAAGAGCATGTCCTATTATCTGACTGATGTCGTAAAGGACTTTCAACTCAAGTTGGTTGATTCTGGCTTTCATGGGATCAAGTTATACACCTTCAAGCGTCAACGGCCTGTCTGACCACGCAGATGCAAGCTGCAAGCCAATAATTGCGCATGTTCAACTATCTGTTTTTACGAGGTATGTCTGAAAAGTCCAGTCCTGAAGGGTCCCTTGTCTTACATAATGGTATTATTTGAAGTCAGGGATTACCAAAATGTAAGTCTGCATATAGATGCTTGTTCTTGATGGCAGGCAATAAAATATTGTCTATTTCATGAGATACGCTCAACTTTCTTGACATAGCTCAACATGGGTGTTCATATTCTGATCTCTAGCTTTTTGATTATGGGTGTTGCATGAAACTCCAGGAATTGATGAATATCCTGAACGCTGAATTCATTTTGGATAATCACGGGCCGGAAGAAGAAATCCCCATGGGTGGCGCGGCTGACTTGATGAGCGACGTTCTGGCTTTTGGAGCAGAAGGCATGGCGCTTCTAACTGGCCTGACCAACCCACAGGTGGTCAGAACAGCTGAAATGGCCGGCATAAACATCATAGTATTGGTCCGCGACAAGAAGGCGCCGCCGGAGACCCTGGAATTGGCGCGTGAGCTTGGGGTGACTCTGGTAAGAACCGGCTACACAATGTATGAGGCTTGCGGACGACTTTATGCAGGCGGACTCCCCGGGCTGGGCGTAGTAAAAATCAGGAATGACTCTTGGTAAAATGACCACTCACACTATTACTAAAGTTCAGGAACTTATGCATACCACACGTGTAGAAGACGTGATGGCCACAAACGTTATAATCATTTCTCCATCAATGAGCGTTTCGGAAGTAAAGACTCTCATGATGGACAGACATATTTCCGGAGCGCCGGTCGTACTGCAAGACCATATAGTGGGTATGGTCACAATGACTGATATTTTGAGGGCGATGGAGCAGGGCAGGTTGCATGAGCCGGTGACAGAGTTCATGACCACAAGGGTCAGGACAGTTCTCAAAGAATCTGTTGTCGCCGAGGTGGCCAATACGCTGGGGCTAAAGGGGGCCAGTCGTCTGCCGGTGGTGGATCAGGCGGGAAATCTGGTAGGTATCGTCACGACCGGGACTCTTACAAGACACCTGTTAAGACAGTTGGACAAGAGCCTTCAGAAGAAAGAGTCTGAGAAACTTCACACCTACCGCGCTAGCCACATTTTTCAGGACATCGTGTCAGATGACACCAGTCTAATGCTCAGGTTCGTTGTTGACGACAAGGATTTCGCAAACGCAGGGAAAGCCTCCAGCATGATCAAGAGGGCCCTTCAGCGTCTCGTGGTGGACCCTCAGGTCATCAGGCGCGTTGCAGTGGCAGTGTATGAGGCGGAAATGAACCTGGTAATTCATACGGATGTCGGCGGAGAGATAATAGCGGATATCCGCAACGATAAGCTGAACATTTCAGCGGTTGATCACGGCCCGGGAATAGAGGATCTCAAGCAGGTGCTGGAGCCAGGTTTTTCAACTGCCCCTGAGTGGATTCGCGACATGGGATTCGGCGCTGGTATGGGATTGGCAAATATAAGGCGAGTTTCAGACATCATGACACTGATTTCCGAGCCTGGAGGGGGCACCAGACTGGACCTGGTATTCAATTTGCTTGCATTGCGTTAGTTAAAAAACTGTTCGAGAAATATGTTGACTATGTGGCGCTAGTATTCTAATCTGTGTTTGCTGAAAAGCAGACGGACTATAGCAACAATCTTCAAAAACAAGAGTCGATAATAGGTTAATCAATCACGGGGGGCCGTGGTGAAATACGGAGTAGTGAAATGCTAGAAAGTTACCTCCCGGTATTGGTGATTCTTCTCGTTTCCGCTTTTATTGGTTCGGCTATCATTGTTCTTTCCAATCTTCTCTCGAAGAAAAATCCTACTGCAATAAAGCTTATGCCATATGAGTGCGGTATGGATCCGATAGGCGGCGCCAGGCATAGATTTTCCGTAAAATTTTTCATATTCGGTATGCTCTTCATTGTATTCGATGTGGAACTGATTTTCATGTTTCCATGGGCCAACATCTACGACAAACTGATGTTTTTCGGGTTTATGGAAATGCTGATATTTGTGCTGGTTCTGCTGGCCGGCCTGATCTACGTATGGAAAAAAGGTGCGCTGCAATGGGAATAGAGAATCATCTCGACAATACCGTTCATGTTACAAATTTAGAGTGGTTTGTAAACTGGTCGCGCAAATCATCCATGTGGCCCCTTGGATTTGGGCTTGCCTGTTGCGCTCTGGAAATGATTGCAGCGTTTGTCAGCAGATATGACCTGTCAAGGTTCGGGATGGAAGTCGCTAGGCCTTCACCACGTCACGCGGATCTCATGATTGTCTCCGGTACCGCTTCAAAGAAAATGCTACCGGCTGTACTGCGAATCTACGAACAGATGGCTGAACCGAAATGGGTCATCGCCATGGGCGCGTGCGCATGTTCGGGAGGTATTTACAAGAACTACGCCGTTGTGCAGGGTATAGACAGGTATCTGCCGGTCGATGTCTACATTCCCGGATGTCCTCCCAGGCCCGAGGCTTTGCTTGACGGAATACTGCAGTTACACGCCAAGGTAATGAAAGAACAATCCATCAAGAACCCTCAATTCCATGAAATCAAGGTGGTTGGTAAATGAATCCTGATGTGGTCAAGGAAAAGCTGGCCTCCCGATTCGGCGCTGAGTCGATCACGGTTGACACGTTCAGAGATCAGTTCAGCGTAAACGTTCCAGCGGATAAAATAGTTCAGGTCTGTAAATACCTGAAGGATGACCCGGATTTCAGGTTTGACTACCTCTCCTTTGTGGCCGGAGTGGACCGGATCCCTGCATCCCCAAGATTTGAACTTGTCTACCAGCTGTTCTCAACATCATCAGCCGAGCGCCTGCGGCTAAAGGCGATGGCCATCGAAGACGAATCCGGTAACGCCTCCATAGATTCAGTATTTGAAGTCTGGTCCACGGCTGATTGGCACGAACGTGAAACCGCAGAAATGTTTGGAATCGAGTTCAACAATCATCCTGACCCGAGGAAACTTCTGTTACCGGATGAGTGGAATGTCCATCCTCTCAGGAAAGACTTTCCTCTTTTGGGAACGGATCAGGATACGCCTGATCTATCAAAATAAAGGGTTGCGTGAGGAATTTGCCAGCCATGTCGCAAGTTGCCAGAAATAAGCCTGATGTCAAAAGTGAATTGATGGAACTCAACCTCGGTCCCCACCATCCAAGCACCCATGGAGTCTTCAGGGCTATTGTGGAACTGGACGGTGAGATCTGTGTGGATGTAGTGCCATATTTAGGGTATCTACACCGGGGCTTTGAAAAAACATGCGAAAATAAAAAGTATCATCAGGTCATTCCGTTGACTGAACGTTGTGATTATATGGGGGCTTCCTCAAATTCACTCGTCTACGCCATGTGCGTTGAAAAGCTGCTGGATGTGACAATTCCGGAGAGGGCTCAGGTCATTAGGGTCATGATGGCTGAACTGTCCAGGATATTCAGTCATCTCTTCTGGCTCGGAACCCACGGACACGACATTGGCGCCATGACGCCAATGTTCTACATGTTGCGTGAGCGCGAAGAGATCATGAATCTTTTCGAACTTACGGCCGGCGGGCGATTGATGCCTAATTACATAAGAATAGGCGGCGTCGCTCAGGATCTCGAAGAAGGTTTCCTGGAAAGGCTCAAAGCATTCTGTGATCACTTCGACCAGCGCGTGGATGAATATGAGACCTTGCTGACAAAAAATGTCATTTACATGGACAGGACCAGGAATGTAGGGCTTCTCTCGCTCAAGGACGCCATTGCCCTGGGGGTTTCGGGGCCCATGGTAAGAGCTAGCGGGCTGAAATGGGATATTAGAAAATCCAACCCTTATTGTGGTTACGAAAACTACGATTTTGATGTTCCCGTCCAATACGGCTGCGATATTTATTCGAGGTATCTGGTTCGGGTTCAGGAAATGCGGGAGAGCAACAAGATACTCAAACAGACTCTTTCCAGGCTTCCGGAAGGCCCCGTGCGTGTTAAGGCTCCAGGAAAGGTTTTCCCAGAACAACAGGACATTTACACCAGAATGGAAGGGCTTATTCATCATTTCATGCTGGTGATTGAGGGTGTAACCCCGCCAGTCGGTGAATATTACGAGTGCATTGAATCACCCAGAGGTGAGCTGGGATGCTATATCATAAGCGACGGCAAGCCTAATCCATCGAGGCTCAAATGGAGGGCCCCAGCTTTTGTCAACCTTCAAACCCTGAGGAAAATGTCAAGGGGATGTCTGTTTGCCGACCTCATCGCCATATTGTCGAGTATTGACATAGTGCTGGCAGAGGTGGACCGATAATAACAGGAGCATGGGCCACAAAATGACAATAAACGAAATTGTTGATTCATTGAAACTGGACGTCAAAGCTGGGCACTCAGGTCTTGAAAAAGAGGTGTTGGGCGGTTACGCCAGTGACTTGCTTAGCGACGTAATTGCGAACGCCAAAGAAGGAGACATCTGGGTCACACTGCAAATCCACCAGAACATAGTTGCAGTGGCTTTTCTTAACAATGTAGCGGGTATAATCATAGTGGGCGGCCGCAAGCCCGACGCCGATACTCTCAGTAAAGCCGAAGAGCAGGGGATTGTGGTCATGTCCAGTGATTTGACGGCATTCCAGTTGGTGGGTAAACTTTACGAGATGGGAATTGGGAAGGCCCTGTAATCGATCCCCATTTTGCTACAGGGACATCAAACCGTTAGTGGCTTTTTAAGACTGTGAGATAACCGAAGGGGGATCAAAGTAGACCTCGGAACGTTTAAACTGGATTTGCATATCCATACGGTCCTTTCACCGTGTACGGATATAGCCGAAATGACGCCGAGGGCTATCGTGGAAGGAGCTCTGGCAGTAGGGCTCAACATAGTGGCCATCTGTGACCATAACTCGGCCAGGAATGCTGAGGCCTGCCGGCGGGCGGCCATTGACAAGCCTCTTCTGGTCCTACCCGGGCTGGAAATTACGACATCTGAGGAAGTCCACATCCTCGGGATCTTTGAAAATCATAATGATTCGGACGCCGTCCAGGACGAAGTTTACGCCAGACTCCACGGGGTCAACGATGAAAAAGCTTTTGGCGTTCAGGTGGTTGTGAATGAATTCGATGAAGTCGAGGACCTTGATGACAGGTTGTTGATAGGAGCGACTACGTTGAGCATTGAGAGGGTGACGAGACTGATTCACTCTTTCAACGGACTGGCAATAGCTTCTCATGTCGATAGATCAGGTTTCGGGATATTCTCCCAACTCGGGTTTATTCCCCCTCATCTGGAACTTGACGCTCTCGAAGTGTCATCGAGATCGTCCTTCGAAGATTTGAGAACTAAGTTCAGCCAAGCCAGGGACTTTTCTCTGATAACATCTTCAGACGCGCATTATCTGGCAGATATCGGTATGGGATACACGGAAGCTGATCTTGAAACTCCAAGCTTCCAGGAAATCGCAATGGCTTTGCGAGGGATGAATGGCAGGCGAATAAGACGGCAGTTCCGTCGGGCAAATCCGGGCTAGAGATCCATCGAGTTCCTGTGTTGAGATGTTAACGGGGTTGGTCATTACTTGTGGAAGATATCTCGCTACACATACTGGACCTGGCTGAGAACGGAATAAGGGCCGGCGCCGACCTGATTAGAATCATAGTGCGGGAAGACACCACTGCCGACACCCTGACAGTAGAGATTGATGACAATGGACGGGGAATGACGCAGGAGTATCTTTGCAAGGTTTTTGATCCCTTTGTGACAACCAGAACAACCCGAAAGGTAGGATTGGGATTATCTTTGTTCAGGCAGTCGGTTGAGGAAGCCGAGGGGCGGATGACCCTGACATCAAGTCCTGGAAATGGATCAAAACTGGTGGCGGAAATGAAACGCTCACACATCGATCGTAAACCGATGGGAGATCTGGCGGGAACGATGCTGTGCCTCATAGAAGGAAATTCCGACATCGATTTTGTCTTCGAATATACTGTCAATGATAGACATTATTGTCTGGACACCCGGGAAATAAGGTGTGTCATTGACGATATTCCAATAAACAATGCGAGCGTCGTTCGTTTTATCAGTGAGAGCCTGACAACTGGAATCAGAGACACCAAACAGGCTTGAATAAGCCTGAATTAGGGAGATTTAAGAAAGTGCAAGAAAGAGACGCTTTACTGAAAAAGAAAGTAGTTTCATCCGTCGAGGTCATACCTCCCGAGAGACTTGGACTACTCGACGAGATAATTGACAAATACGCCGGAACTACACAGAACCTGATACCTGCGCTCAAGGAAGCTCAGGAGATGTTTGGATACCTTCCTGTGGAAGTACAGAGAAAACTTTCCATGGGGATGAATATTCCGGCTTCTCACATTTACGGTGTTGTAACTTTTTATTCGTTTTTTACCATCACTCCACGGGGCAGGCATACCATAAGGCTGTGTCTGGGCACCGCATGCTATGTGAAAGGTTCCAAGGATATTCTGGAGAACATAGTTCGTGCAGTTGGAATAAATGTTGGAGAGACATCAGAGGACGGTCGGTTCACCATGGAGGCTGTCAGGTGTCTCGGAGCGTGCGGCTTGGCTCCGGTCATGATGATCGGAGAAGACACGCACGGCAATATCCATCCGCCTAACACGCTCAGTATTCTGGATGGGTACCAATAGGTTGACAGGTTTTGATTTGTCCCGGCAGCGTTTAACCCGGCGCATTAAAATCTGGATTGTCAGGAAGTATTTCCGGGAGGCCCTGATGCCAAAAATTTCCATAGAGGATCTCAAGAAAATAAAAGAACAGCAGCTTAGCAAGATGAGTGTGCGAGCTGGTCATCATCGCGCCAAGATTACGGTGCATATGGGAACCTGCGGCATAGCCGCGGGCGCTCGGGATATAATGGCGTTTTTCAGGGACACGATCGCCGACAAAGATATCAGTGACATAATACTGACTAACTCTGGCTGCGCCGGTCTTTGCGCCAGGGAACCCATGATCACGGTAGAACTGGAAGACATGGCCCCGGTCAAATACGTTGAACTGGATAGGTCCAAGGCTGAACGCATCTTCAAAGAGCACGTCATGGGCGGGAAAGTGGTCGAAGACTTTGCCTTGGCGATAGGCAGTGAAACTATGGCCACATGATTGTTCCACTGTCGTCAGGTAACTTTAATCGTTAGTCAATTCTTGGCTTTTTCGGAGTTTAGGTTATGTGTGCGAGCCCCTTTTATAGAATGCAGCTAATGATGTGCGCCGGGACGGGTTGCATCGCTAGCGGTTCCCTGGATGTCAAAGCTGCTCTTGAGAAAGAGCTGGAGAAACGCAACCTTCAGGACGAAGTTCAGATAGTCATGACAGGTTGCAATGGCTTTTGCGCCATGGGTCCTCTGGTGGTCGTATATCCCGATGGCATTTTCTACAATCAGGTCAAGCCTGAGCACGCTCCGTTGATTGTGGAAGAGCACATCTTGAAGGGCCGTCTGGTAGAACAGCTGTTGTTCAAGGAAGAGGGCAAGAAGACTAGAGTCCCATTGATGAAGGACATAGGCTTCTTTGGGCTTCAAAGACTGATAGTCCTTAGAAACCGGGGTCTTATCGATGCAGAGAGTATCGATGAATACATTGCCCGGGACGGATACGCGGCGCTGGCAAAGTGCGTTCAGGAAATGACTCCTGAGCAGGTAATTGAGGAAGTCAAGATGTCGGGATTGCGTGGAAGGGGCGGAGGTGGATTCCCGACGGGTTCGAAATGGGAAGAATGCAGACGCTATGACAGCTTCCCCAAGTATACCATTTGTAACGGAGATGAAGGTGATCCGGGGGCCTTCATGGACAGATCCGTCATGGAGGGCGATCCCCATTCAGTTCTTGAGGGCATGGCCATTTCCGGTTACGCTATTGGGGCGGAACATGGCTACATATATGTCAGGGCGGAATACCCGCT
>CAZGVM010000073.1:0-14521 GCA_964528855.1 uncultured Desulfomonile sp.
TGTTCCGGAGACAAGGCCGCTTTCCCGATAATTGCCGTAAACACGACTGATCACACCGGGGCAGTGAAGGTAAGAGTAAAAGCTTCCGAAAACTTTGACATCAAATTTAAGGATAACGCTTTTGAAGTTCCATCACAGTCCAACGTTTCTACTCAGGTTCATGCCGAGGTCGGTTCGGGCACAGAAGAAGCGACTGTTCTTTTCACAGGCGAGCTTAAGTCCGCAGATGGGACTTACGATGACGGCATTGAAAAGAAAATCCCGATTTCTTCCAGGCATGGTGTAATCAGGGCATCACAGGTCGGAGCGTTCACTGCACAGGCTGATCTAAAAGCCGAATTTCCGCAACACGTAAAGTCCATGGATCGAGGCGAACTAACCGCTCGGGTGTTCAACGCCGCTTTGGATCTAAGTTTGACGGATTGGGCGCTAATCTCTGCCGGACTGAAATACCTGATGGCGTATCCATTTGGTTGTATAGAACAAACCAGTTCTGGCGTTTTTCCTCTCGTCGGCCTGAAGAACCTTGTGGCTCAAGGAGTGATACCGAACATCAGACCGGAAGAAGTGGACAGGTTTGTTAAATCGGGCATTGAGAGAATACTGTCCATGCAATTGTCATCGGGCGCTTTTTCATATTGGCCCCGGCAAAGTTCCGCATCATTCTGGGGCACCGTATATGCCGTTTTTGCACTGGAAAAAGCCCGTCAGGCCGGTTATGACGTCCCACAGGCAAGCATACAGAAGGCTATGAAGTACATACGGGACAATATTTTCAAATCCGACACAAAAACTGATGACCATGAACAGGATTGGATCAAGGGATGGGCGATTTTTACCCTGGCTGAGGGTAAGTCTCTGTCACATCAGGACTTCGAACCGATATTCAAAAACTACGCCTCGGCGGATGAGGAAACCAGGGCCTTATTGTTGCTAACTGCCCAGAAAACGGGCTATCTCCCTGCAAAGAAACTGGCGGCTGAAATCAAGGCCATGAAGATTTCAGATCAATCGGTTTATTCCGGATTGAAGGGATCAGTGTCACGAGAACAGGCTGTCCAGTTGATGGCAACAGTTTCCATCTTAGGACACTCAGCTCAGGCTGACAATATTGCGGCCAGGCTCATAAAAGGACTCAAAGCGGACGGGAGTTGGGGATCCACTGCAGACTCCGGATGGATTTTGATTGCCCTGAGTGACTACTACAAATCCAGGCCCGCGAAACCGGAAATTGACACGGAGGTCACTATCAATTATGGGGCAAACGAGACTAAAAAGGTTACAATCGGAAAGGTTGGGGCTCATGTTGTCTTACCCCCCCAAACCCTTCTCAATAAGGATAGCATAACCCTCAAGTCCAATTCCGGAGCTTTGGTCAATTATACACTAAACATTTCCTATCCGGACAAAGGTGATAAAACTGACGAAGCCAGGTCCGGCATGGGAATCACCAAAAAAATCGAAAATGTCAACGGGAAATCTGACATAAGACTCGGAGACATCGTAAAAGTAACTCTTGAATTAAACCTGAGCGACAGGAAAGCCGGGTCAGCCCCGCAGATTTTCGAATATGTCGCAATAGAGGACTTCGTCCCGGCAGGCCTCTTTCCCATCAACTCGAAAATAGCGACTGAGGGAGTAGATTCCCAACCGGAAGATGACTCCTATGGCGATTCTTACAATGGCGCAATCGCCTTCATTCCGAGTTATGTCGAATTCATGGATGAAGGGGTGCGAATATTCAAGAACAAGGCTTACAGCGGTAGTTACAGGTTCTCCTACCTGGCTCGAGCGGTGACAGAGGGAGATTTCTGGATGAGAGGAAGCAGAATGTCCCTGATGTACGAACCTTCCAGGTCTGCGGCCATTCCAGGAAGCAGGGTAACCGTGAAGCCACAAGACTGATCATGACGGGAATTGCGCATTGGTCCAAACATTCAGGAAGGCCATGCTGGTTTGCCGATCATACGGCAAACTAGCAGCTCATCAGATATGATACTACTATTGCTATGGTAGCCGCTGAAATACCAAGGCACGCTGCGAAAGCCGCGCAACTTACAATAATTACGGCGCTAAGGTAGCTCATGGCACAATACCTCTTAATATTATAAAGATAGCCGTATTATATCATAAATGATGTTAGCTTGTCACTAGTTAAGAGTTTTAAGCAGAAGTTCTTGTGTGGAGATTCCGTAAAAACGTGGTTAAAGATCGCACCAAAGACAGGCTTATGCAATTTGTGTTTCATTCCGACAAAACTTTCGGGAAACGCTATATCTGAACGAGGAATGGCTATAGGGTGGCACGCAGAATTTGAGCGTCACCCGTCTGTTTGATCCGGATAACGCCCTTAAAGCGGGTGGCAGCGCTGGTTTTGGAGGTTAGGACCCTTTCCGGGGGCTATTTTACAACCTTGAGCATCTCTTTGAATCTCGGGCCTTCGGCGGCCTGCAACATTTCAAATAGCGCCATTTCAGCGCTGGTGATTTTTGCGCCCGACGTTTTAAGTTTTTCGATACCGAGCGCCTTGTTTTCAGGAGTCCTGGAAGAGACAGCGTCGGTGACCACCTGAACTTCATATTCCATGTTCAGCAGGTCCATACCTGTCTGATAGACACAAACGTGGGACTCGATGCCCATCAGCAATATCTGACGACGATTTTGCGCATTCAGGAGTTTTGTAAACTCAGGCTCGCCACAGCATGAAAAGCTGATTTTTGTCGCCTTGAGTTCGGGTTTCATCAGGTCTGCAAAGTTCTGGAGGGTTGGCCCCAGTCCTTTTGGATTCTGTTCCGTCCACAGAATAGGAATTTCCAAAACGTTGGCCCCCTTAATCATCTTCTCTGAGGCCTGGAGCAGGGAATCCGGATCGTGCATTACCCTGGAGAGTTTTTCCTGAAGATCAACAACAACAAGAACTACATCGCCTGTATTAAGCATGTCCACAACCCCCATACCTGGTGTTATTAATTACCGGACTTATATACCGGATTGACCGGATGTCCCTACCGCAAAAATCATTCGTTTGCCGAAGTGTGACCCGGGTCCGACCCCAATATGTTCAAAGGAGACTTACTGGCTCCAAACTCTCCGGTTACGTAGCCGAATTCATCGGTGATTATTTCAGCGACTCTTTTGTAAAGAGTTCTCAAAGGAATATCTGAGGGACATGCCTCGGTGCACAGGTTGCAATCGATACATCGTCCGGCCATGTGCACGGCGCGCGTCAAATGAAACATGGGATTTTCAGGTGGAAGGTCCCCGGTTTTTATCAGGGCGTCCTGCTCAAGTGTGCAGACATTGCAGAAGCACACAGGGCAGACATTCCTGCAGCCGTAGCATTTGATACAGCGATCAAATTCGGCGGACCAGTAGGCCAATCGGGCCGTCAGGTCCTTCTCCATGACTTCCTGCACACTCACGTTATGAACGGGATCGACTTTTTCACCTGCGACAAATTCATCAGTAAATGGTTTTCGGCATTCATGTCTTTGGGCCAGTTCCTGTGGACATGCGATTCCGACCTTGACTACACGTTCCGGGGCATTAACCTGATTCCATTTCAGCAGTTCGTTCCATGCCCGCTCGTCACAACCCCGGAACAAGGCTCCGTAGGTATTTTCAGAATCACTTTTGACAATTCTCATCAGCAATTTTGCGATCGGATAGCGCGCCTGTCCGGGGACGGCCAAATCACCCAGGCTGAATCCATTTTCCAGGTCTTCGACTGACTTGAAGAGGTAGGGTGTAACATTACTGTTAGTTTCTTTCAGACCAAGGAAAGCAGATATTTGCCCGCTATCCATTAATGATTATACATGCTTCTTGACTATATCGATCATTTCTTTACTCGCTAATGATTGTCCATGCTTATGATATCGAACTTAGGCGATCTTTTCCTGTTTGATGTTCCGACTGGCCGTTAGAGGCGACGGTCCCAATTTCCGTATTTTGTCTACAAAATCCGTGACGACCTGGGCAAATCTCGGGCCTTCGGCCGATGAAACCCATTTAAGGACCAGACGCTCAGGATCTATTCCGGAAAATTCCAGAAGTTTCTGCATGAAAGCCATTCTTTTTACGGTCATATAATTACCATACAGGTAATGACAGTCGCCGATGTGTCAGCCGCCTACAAAGACGCCATCGGCGCCTTTTTGAAATGCCTTCAGAATTTGATGCGGTCCGACTGTGGCCGAACACAGGGTTCTGATTGTCCTCATGTTCGGTGGGTACTGCAAGCGGCTTACACCCGCCAGGTCAGCTCCGGCGTAGGCGCACCAGTTGCACAAAAATCCGATTATGGTAGGTTCAAACTGCTCTTGGGCCATGACTTTTCCTCGATTGCCAACTGAAAATATCTCGAGTTCCTATAGAAATCGCTGGTTCAGCCAAATAGCTCTAAACTGCAAAGGCTTCTTCTATTTGGGCATATATCTGTTCATTTGAAAAACCGTCTAACCTTGCGCTGCTGGATGGGCATGTGGCGGCGCATCCTCCACATCCCTTGCACAGCACCTTGTTTACCTGACAGACTCCCCTGTCCTGGAAGTAATTTATGGCGCCATAGGGACAGACTTCAATGCAGCCCAGGCATCCACAGCATGTATCGGCGTTTATGTCGGCCACGATGCCGCTGGTGAACAGAGCTTCCTTGGAAAGGACCCCGGCTGCTCTGGACGCCGCCCCTAGTCCCTGCCCTATGGCCTCACGTATAGTCGATGGGAACCTGGCGTTTCCGCAAAGATAAACGCCGTCCGTGGCAAAATCCAGCGGTTTGAGCTTCACATGTCCTTCCAGGAAGAAGCCGTTCTCATTGATCGGCACTTTCAGCATGGTGGACACGTCAGGAGCGTCTTCCTGAGCAATAAGAGGGGTGGAGAGTACGACCAGATCACTCGCGATAGATACTTCCTTGCCCATCCTTACGTGGTAGACGGATACCGAGCCGTCCTTTACCTCCGGAGCCCTTTCAGGCTCAAAAGTGATGAAACGCACACCGACCTGCTTGGCTTTACGGAACATTTCCTCGAGTTCCACGCCATACATCTGCATGTCGCGATACAGAACGGATATCCTGGCGTCCGGGGTGGCTTCCTTGATCAGCAGCGCATTCTTTACGGCTGTCATACAGCAGATGCGCGAACAGTATGTTCGTTGGGCGCATCTTGATCCAACGCACTGGATCATCACTATGTTCTTGTTCTGGACAGGGCCCTTTTTGAGAATGGATTCAAGTTCGAGATGGGTAATTACATTTTGGCCATTGTAACCGTACAGTCCCTCGGGCTTGAGAACTCGAGCCCCTAAAGCCACGACAATGACTCCGCACTTGATCTTGAGTTCTTCGCCGGCCCTGCTGATTAAAGCGACATAGTTTCCGACATACCCTTCGGTTTTTGCGACCACGGAGTTCAGGTGAATATTTACATTTGGGTTTTTTTCCAGACGGATGATGAGATCGTTCAACAGTCTGTCGGGAGGCTCATTGGCCGGATAGATCATGTTAAGGTCGTTGAGCAGACCGCCGAGCCTGTCTTTCTTTTCGACGAGATTCACTTCATAGCCCATGTTCCCAAGAGCCATAGCAGCCGACATTCCTGCCACCCCGCCGCCGATTATAAGGGCCGTATGGGACAGGCTAAGCTGAATCCTCTTGAGTTCCCTGAGCTTTGCGGCTTTTGCGACCGCCATGCCGATCTGGGCTTTTGCCCGCTCGGTTCCGGTTTCTCTCTCACGCATGTGGACCCAGGAGCACTGGTCCCGGATATTGGCCATTTCAAAAAGATAAGGGTTCAGACCGGCTTCCTCACAGGCGCTCATGAACAACGGCTCATGAGTTCTTGGAGTGCATGACGCTACAACCACACGATTCAGGTTGTGCTTGGGAATGGCCTGCTTTATCTCGTTAATTCCGCCTTCAGAGCATGTATAAAGGTTTTCCTGGACAAAGACCACGTTAGGCAGGGTCTTGGAATATTCGACAAGCTCCTTCATTTCCAGGTAACCCGCAATGTTGGAGCCACAATCACAAACAAACACGCCAATACGGACGTCGGGTTTAGCTTGATCTTTCAAAGTAAGTCTCCCTTAAACGGCCAGCGCTAATCCGCCGGTCATGACAACCTCGGCCGCCCTGGCGGCTGCGCTGCTTGCCTGAGCCACTGATTCAGGTATATCTATGGGCCCCTGTGCGCAACCACAGGTGTAAATTCCCGGGACACTCGTGTCCAAAGGTCTGTTCGGATGAGTCTTGACGAATCCGTTCTCGTCGAGTTCCACACCCAGAAGTTGGGAAACCCCCGAAATCCCCTTGGAAGGAGAGCATGCGTTGGCCAGAATCACCATGTCCAGCGGCATGCCGACCACTTTCCGTTGTTCAGTGTCCTCATAATAAACCACAGGGTTGCATTCATCGTCCTGGAGTATTTCGGCGATACGTCCGCGAATGTACTTCAGACCGGAAACCTGGGCGCCGCGGACTTTGTACTCTTCAAAGCCCTTTCCCACTGTTCTCAAGTCCATGTAGAATATGAAGGATTCTGTCGAGGATTCATGCTCCCTGGCTATGATGGCTTCCTTTATGGAATGCATGCAACAGTAGCTGGAACAGTATTTATGGAACCGGAAGTCCCTCGATCCTACACACTGAATGAAACCGAGCTTTTTAGCGGTATGGTGTTTGTGGACCTGTTCCTCCAGCCGTTTGGACTCTTCCTCTAGCCTGGCCTTCTCATCAGTGTCTTCTGATTTTTCGGCTTTTTTGATCAGTTTCGGAATTTCCTTAAGTCTTTTCTCGAACTGTAAGGTCGAAGGTCTTGTCAGATGCCCCTTAGTCGGACCGCCGGCGCTCAGCAAACGCTCCATCTCCAGCGACGAGATTACATTGGGAAGTTTGCCATAACCGTATTCAGGAATCTGGGTAGCGTCGAACAGTTCGTACCCTGTAGAAACGATTACGGCTGCCACTTCAACCTCGATCTCGGAATCTTTCTGCTCATAATCGACTGCCTTGGCCTGGCAGACTTTCGCGCAAACTCCGCATTTCCCGCCTTTGATCACCTTGCAGTTGTCAGGATCGATGGTATAAACGGAAGGGATACCCTGGGCGTAGTCTTTGTAAATTGCTTTCCTGTCATCGAGGCCGAAGTTGAACTCGTTGGGAACTTTTGTAGGGCATTTCTCAGCGCAGGCCCCGCAGGCGGTGCATCTGGAAGCGTCCACATAACGGGCCTTTTTCAGTATCCTGGCCTTGAAATTTCCCATCTCACCCGAGAATTCCCTGACTTCGCTATAAGCAAGCACATTTACTTTGGGATGTCGACCGACATCCAGCAGCTTGGGCGAGAGAATTCATATAGTGCAGTCATTGGTGGGGAATGTCTTGTCCAGCTGCGCCATCTTGCCGCCGATACTGGGATTTTTCTCGACAAGGTGGACCTGAATACCCATGTCCCCCAAATCTAAAGCGGCCTGCATTCCAGCTATCCCGCCACCTATGATTAACACTTCCTTTGAAGCCATTACAACACCACCCTTATAGTTCGGTTGTTACCTACGATTATTATACAAAGTTAAAATCAGCTTGTCGGTTAATTGCCTGCCGGAGCCTAAATACGCCCATCAGACTTTCAACTGTTCTCCCAACAAGGTGTTAATATCCTTAATGGTAATATCGAGTTCCATGTCCCTCAGGGCGCAACTCAAATGAGCCCGACACTTGGGGCATGCAGTCACGAGAGTTTTGGCCCCCACGGAAGCGGCCTCTTCTAGCCGGCTTTTCTGTATCGCTTTGGAACAAGAAGAGCAATTCATCCATGCGCTTGTGCCACAGCAGATTCCACCTTCACGGTTGTGCGGCATTTCGTTCAGTTTTAGTCCGGGTATGCTGTGCAACAGTTGTCTGGGCGCTTCAAAAATACCTGCCTGTCTTCCAAGGCGGCACGGGTCGTGATAGGTGAAAACTCCGTCAAGTCCTTCAAATGAAATTTTTCCTGAAGCGGCCTCATTAGCCAGTAATTCATAGAAGTGGATGGTCTCAAATCCAAGATCGCCCACTATTTCGGGGTAATACCTGTTGAAAGTGGTATATCCCTCCGGGCAACTGAAAATGACCCGTTTACAGCCGAGTTTTCTGATCAGATCGACATTTTTCCGGGCAAGCTTTGCGAAATTGGCTTTGTCACCGTTCCATAGCAGGTCGTGTCCGCAGCATCGCTCATCGTCGTGGACCACCGGCTCAATGCCGATGGCGTTCATAAGTTTGAGCGCACCCTTGGGGCTGTCCATCATGTCCAGACCCCAGTCGTCGTGGAACTCTACATCGAAGAATGGGGCGCAACCCACGAAGAAATAGTCTTCTCCGGATTCGGAAACCTTCCCGATCTCTCGGGCCCACTGCGTCTTGCTCTGCTTGACATTCATGGACTGAAGCCGCATCACCGTCTGGAACAGACCACGATGGGCCGGTGTTGCCATCTTGCCCTGCCTTACAGCCTCTTCTCTCATCAGACGCACAAACTCCGGGTAGTCAATATTCGACGGACACCGCTCGGAGCATTGCCCGCATGACAGACATGACCAGATATTGATATCCTCGAATGGATTCTCGACTTCATCGATGAGAACTTTCTCCACCATCAAACGGGGAGAGAATTCAGGCGTTGTTCGAGAGACGGGGCAGCTACCGGTGCAGATACCGCAGTCAAGACAATAATAGGCCTGAGTGTGATCTATAATCTCTGGTAGGTTCATGCCGCTGTCTCCGTCCTGGTAATGTTTGTCTTACCCAGTTTTTTGATTTCCTCAGTGAAATCGCGAACTGTCTCGGCGAAACGCGACCCTTCAGAAGCCGAAATCCATTCCTTGCGAAGTCTTTCGTCTTCAATGCCTAGCAGTTTCATGATCTTACGAGTCTTGTCCAAAACTTTCAGAGCTTTTTCATTACCTTCCAGGTAATGACATTCACCGATGTGTCAACCGGTGACCAAGACGCCGTCAGCCCCTTTTTCAAAAGCCTTCAGTATGTATGACGGGACAAGCATTCCTGAGCACATGAGCCGGATGAGCCTTATACTTGGTGGGTACTGCATTCTTCCGACACCGGCAAGGTCGGCGCCGGCGTATGAGCACCAGTTACAGGCGAAAGCTATGATTTTTGGAACAAATTCTTCTGACATGTTAACTCCGATTTTCTTCCGCAAACTCGAAGTTGACGGAAGACAGCCTTCGTAGGCGCCGTGTTTGTTACGGTTGTATCACGATATGGTTCCCTGAAGCCCTCAGGCGATGGCCTCGTCGATCATATCGGTGATCTGATAATCCTTGAAATGACGAATTGCCGCCGACCCGGTCGGGCACGCCACTGCGCAGGCGCCACATCCTTTGCACAGAGCCGGATTGATCTCGGACTTGAACACGCCCGGGCTCACTTCAACAAGTTCCGGCGCATGGAACGGACACACCTCCACGCAACGTCCACAACCCCTGCAGAGGAACGGATCCACTACGGAGACCATGCCAGGCGCCTCGACATAACCTCGGGCCAACACCTGGGCCGCATGTGATCCCGCCGCCACACCCTGGGAGATGGTCTCATCCAGGGGTTTGGGGTAATGAGCCAGGCCCGCCAGAAATACTCCGTCCGTAGCAAAATCAACCGGCCGGAGCTTCATGTGCGCTTCGAGGAAGTAACCGTCTTCATTGGTTGATATCTTGTAAAGTCTGGACAGTTCCTTATTGTATTCATCCGGAACTATGGCGGCCGCCAGCACCAGGTTATCGGCCGTGAGCTTCATGTCTCCGCCGAACACCTTGTCTTTCACCTTGACGTTGATCTTTGCTCCTATCTCCACCATGGGCGGGTTTTCTGCGTCATACTGGGCAAAAACCACACCGAGTCTACGGGCTTTTTCATAATAGGGCTCATTCAGACCGAATGTCCTGATGTCCCTATACAGCACAAAGACCTTTGCCTTGGGGTTATTTTCCTTAATGGCGATTGAATCCATCACGCTATGGTTGCAGCAGACTTTGGAGCACCAGGGCCGTTGCTGACAACGCGAGCCGACGCACTGAATGAAAACCGTCGTTTCACCATCGATTACGCTCGGGTCTTTTGCATAAAGCGCCTTGGCGAATTCGAGCTGCGTCTTGACCCTGGGGTCTTTACCGTAGCCGTAAATGTCCGGCTTCCACTCATGAGCCCCGGTGGCCACAATGGTGACGCCGTGGTCTATGATGACGGCCTCCTGGCCGCCTTGTGAAATTTTTGTCTTGAAGGCGCCTATGAATCCTGAAACGTCCTCAATCTTGGCCCTGAAGTAGACTTTTATCCTGCTTTCGTTCTCAACTTTTTCCAGCAGATTCTCGAGGTATGGCCTGATATCTTCCCCCTTGAGGGTGTGGAAAAGTCTCCAGGCGTTACCACCAAGCTTTTCAGTAGCCTCAAGGAGATGAACATCGAAGCCCTGTTCAGCAAGATTAAGGGCTGCCGTCATACCGGCCACTCCACCACCGATTACCAGACCGGAAGAAACCATTGGCAATTGCTGATCCTGGACTTGTTCGAGTTTAGTCGTGCGGGCTATGGCCATTCTGATCAGGTCAACTGCCTTGTCTGTGGCCAGTTGCTTCTCGGACATGTGGACCCACGAGCAATGCTCACGGATGTTGGCCATTTCAACCAGGTATTTGTTAAGACCGGCTTCCCTGGCCGTTTCCTGGAATAGAGGCAGGTGTGTGCGTGGTGTGCATGAAGCCACTATGATTCTGTTGAGTCTGTTGTCCTGGATCACCTGTTTGATCTGGACCTGGGTATCCTGAGAGCATGTGAACAGGTTTTCTCCCGCATATTCGACTCCGGGCAGATCCTTTATCAGATCGACCACGCCGGGAACATCCACAGTTTGGGCTATGTTGATACCGCAACGGCAAACAAACACACCGATTCTCGGAGCCTCGCCGGTCACGTCTCGCTCCGGGGGCAATTCCTTTTTGATTGTAAGGGTGTTCCTCTGATCGACCAGCATGCTCATCGCAGCTCCGGCCGCCGAAGAAGCTTCCATAACCGTTTGTGGAATGTCCTTGGGAGCCTGGAAAGCGCCTGCGACGAAGATTCCGGGTCTGGATGTCTGAACAGGATCGAAGGTGGTGGTTTGACAGAAGTTCTCGGCGTCCAGTTTTATGTCCAGAATTCTGGATGTTTCTACGGCTGATTCCGTGGGTTTGATGCCGACGGCCAGGACAACCAGATCAAAAATCTCGGTCTGCAGACGATTATTCTCGTCCAGGTATGTGATCTCGAGATTCCTGGTTATGGGATCCTCGACGACCCTGCTAACCATGGATCTGATGAACCGGACTCCGCCTTCAGTTTTTGCTTTTTCGTAATACTTGTCGAAATCCTTACCGTACGCCCTGATGTCCATGTAGAAAATGGTGGGCTCTATGGATGAATCATGTTCCCTTGCAATTACGGCCTCTTTTATGGATGCCATGCAACAGACGGAACTGCAGTGAGGCATTCCTTTGCGCCGGTCGCGTGAGGCCACACACTGTATCCATGCGACCTTGTGCGGGTGTTTCCCGTCGGACGGCCTCGTAACAACGCCTCCGAAGGGCCCGGATGCGCTCAGGATCCTCTCGATCTCCAGGTTCGTCACTACATTTGGCATTCGGCCATGACCGAATTCAGATATGTGAGCCGTGTTGAACAGTTCATAACCGGGCGTCATGACTATTGCGCCGACATTAATCTCCTCGACCACATCCTGCTGTTCGTAATCGATGGCTCCAGCCGGACATGCCTTGGCGCATACGCCGCATTTCTTGCCTTTGAAGAGCCTGCAGTGCTGCGTGTCAATGGTGTAGACCGATGGTATTCCCTGTGCGTAATCCTTGTATATTGCTTTTCTAAGGTCGTGACCAAAGTTGTATTCGTTGGGAACCTTGGTCGGACATTTCTGAGCGCAGGCGCCACACGATGTGCATTTGTCAGCGTGGACATGTCTGGCTTTTTTTCTGATCTTTACAGTGAAATTCCCCGCCTCTCCCTCGATGGCTTCAATTTTACTATAGGCCAGTATCTCGATGTTGGGGTTTTGGGCCAGGGTCTGTAACTTCGGGGAGAATATACAGGCCGAGCAATCATTGGTTGGGAAGGTTTTGTCCAGCTGGGCCATAACCCCGCCGATGCAGGGCTTTTCATCAACCAGGTAAACCCTGAAACCGGATTCTGCAAGATCCAGTGAGGCTTGCACTCCTCCGATGCCTCCTCCAACCGTCATCACTGCGCCAATTTTCTTGTTTATCACGGCACTCTCCGGAATATCTTTCCCATTCTCCCGGTGGTCGTCAAAAACCTTTGACGTCTGAAAAAACTCGCCAATGGCTCTCAACGCGGGATCAAACAGGAAGCAGGCTTACAATAAACCTTTGGAAGCCAACATTTTCTTGGGTGACACTATATGCTTTTCGAACCATGAGCCCGCCTTGGGATCATTAAGCGCCAGACCGATCACCTCGCTGAGGTAGAGTATCGGAACCTGGTAAACGCGACCGGCCGCCTTGGAAATATCGACCTGTCGGGTATCCAGGTTGGCCTGACACATCGGGCACATCGTGACCAGAGCGTCCGCGCCCACAGACTTGGCCATGTCCAGCAGTTTTCTCGAGAGTTTTACAACCAGGTCTGTTCTTGTGAGAGCCAGTGACCCGCCGCAGCAGTCAGTCTTGTAAGGCCAATTCAGCACTTCTGCGCCCAACAACTCAAGGACCTTGTCCATCTCGACGGGGTTCTCAGGATCGTCGGGCTCCACAACCTCTACCGGACGAACGGCCAGGCAGCCATAATATGGAACAACCTTGAGGCCCTCGAGCGATTTGACCTTTTGTTCCTTGAGGCGCTGCATTACAGCCTCGAGACTGAACATTTCGGAACCGGAGAGCACCTTTATCGAGCCCTTGAAGGGGAACTGACGCGCCAGTTCAGGTTCCTTGAAGATTCGTTGCGACGCTGCCTTCATTCTGACATGGCAACCCGGGCACGGCGCAACAACGTCGCGTCCCATGCGCTCTGCCTTCATCAGGTCGTTAGCCGGAAGGGCAGCCTCCAGGTAATGGTCCACCATGTGGGCTGATGACGCCCCACAACAGGCCCAGTCCGGTATTTCCCTCAGGACTACCCCCAATTTTTGGGAAACGCTACAAAATGAATCATCCAACTCCTGTGCGGAGCCTTTAAGGCTGCAACCGGGATAATAACTAAATTCCATCGCGGACCTCTTGATTTGCTAATAATGATCTCCAGGGACAAAAACCGCCATATCCGGTGACTACTTCAGGCCTACTTGCTCAACGAACTAAAAGTATTCGCAAAACGGCACACAACAATACCGGGTTGTCGCCCCGAAGCTACATGATTATAGATTGGTTTCAGCTAACCTGAGGAATTCCGGCGTCAGGACAAACAGGGTAAAACGCATTCCTCCCATTAGCCGGCGCTACTTTAAGCTTAACAATCTTAAACTTGCTCCAATCAAGTGTCAAGATAAGTTTATCTTTTAGAGCCGCTGTGATCGAGCGACTGCAATCTCTAAAGTGCGTTGCGTTTTTGTCCTGACTTCGAGACTCAACACGCCGAGCCCTCCTCACCTACAAGAAATTCCTTGACAGATTGCGGCGTCGCATTTAGAAAATTGCTACATTTGTTCGTGCAATATTTGTCTGGACAATCTCAACGATTGTTTTAAGGTCCTGTTGGACATTTACCGGAGGATACAACATTCATGGCTTCATTGATAGACCTCGTCTGGATCAATTGTGAAGACCTGTTTCGGGGCATTGACGTAGAAGCCATGTTCAGGCGCCAGAAAAGAATGCTCTCTGGAGGCAATCTCACGAACTATCCGTCGATCATGCTTATAAGCTCCTCAAGAATCACATTGGGGATAAACCTTGTGGATAAAATCGGATCGGTCGATTATTCACGTTTACTCATTGGAGATCAATCAATCCCTCAGGAAGGTCGGCTTTTCGACTGGGGATTTGTGGAGGAGTCCGGCGAGTGAAAATATTCGAAATAGACAAGCTGGCAAACGAACAGGGTGGAGAATACGTCCTCGGGATGAAGGACCTGCACACCCACGCCTGTTATATGGTCTACGGCGTCCTTCAGCCCAATGAGGCTGACAGACTGGTAAAGCCCGGTTCAGGTCATGAAGAAATACTCGTCCCTGTGACCGGCCCCGTCCATGTCGCCTCTGATAAGGAAGATTTTGTCCTGGAACAAGGGAACGCTGTTCATGTGAAAGAGGACCAATCCTTTTTCATTTCCAATAAAACCGGCCAACGGGTGATATATGTCCTGGCCGGCGGACACGCCGGCGGACATCATCACCATTGATTGTTGAACGATTTAGCTTTATAATTGAATTCAGTTCAATACGCCTGAGTGGTGGAATTGGTAGACACAAGGGACTTAAAATCCCTTGAGCCTTGTGCTCGTGACGGTTCGAGTCCG